>NZ_CP126738.1:3073226-3409839 GCF_030246865.1 Microbacterium sp. zg-B96
CCTCGCGGGTGATCGTCACCTTCACGTGCAGGTCGCTCTTGAACGTGCCGGCGTACACGCCGCGCAGCGGCGGGACGTCGTTGTAGTCGCGGCCTCGCCCGACGAGCACGTGTCGCTCGCCGATCTCGGTGTTGTTCGTGGGGTCGAACCCGTGCCAATCGCCCGCGAACCACTCCACCCAGGCATGCGACTCGCCGACGACGGCGACCCCCACCTCGGCTTCGGGATCCGGATGCAGGTAGCCCGAGACATAGCGGGCAGGGATGCCGACCTCGCGCAGTGCCCCCAGCGTGATGTGGGCCATGTCCTGACAGACACCGCTGCGCTGCTCCCACGCCTCGGCGGCGGTGGACTGCACGCCGGTGGACCCGTACATGTACTCGACGGTGTCGCCGATCGCCACCGCGATCGCCAGCGCCGCCTGACCGGGGTTGTCGTGCTGCGCCGCGATCATGCGGGCGAGTTCGGCGACCTCGGGGTGCGCGGCGGTGCGCGGCGACTGTGCAAGCATCTCGACGGTCGAGATCGAGCGCTGGGCCTCGCCACGGAGATCTTCCCACGAGATCTCGGGGTGCTCCAGCGGCCGGGGCCGCACCTCCACAAGCGACCGGGCGGTGATGCCCAGCGCGGTGTGCCCGGACAGCACATCGAAGGATGCCACGCGGGTGCCGAAGTAGTCGACGTACTGGTTCACGCTGGAGGAGGGCTCGATGTCGAGCGATGAGCTCAGCACGAACTGGTTCTCGGTCGAAACCGGAAGCATGCGCGCTTCGTTATACGACGCCGACACGTCACCCGGGTACGTGAAGCCGGTGGCATGTTCGATCCGCAGGCGCATCATGTGATCTCTCCCACCCAGCTGGGCTCGGCCTGCGTCGGGAAGAACCGGTGGCGGATCGCCTCGGATGCCTCCCGCGTGACCGTCTGCACTCGTTCCATATGCTCGGGCAGTTCGCCCAGGATGTCACCGATCGGGCTGTACTCCAGGTCGTTGCGGATGCGCCCCAGTGCGCGGGCCACCGCGTTGGAGTGCCCCACGCGATCGGCACGGGGGTCGATCGCGCTCATGCATTCCTCGGCGCGCTGGATCGAGTAGATGATCGACCGCGGGAACAGGCGGTCCAGCAGCAGGAACTCGGCGGCGTTGCGCGAGCTGGGCATGCCGCGGTAGGTGCGCAGGTACGCCTCGTAGGCGCCGCACGAACGAAGGATGGTCGTCCAGGACGGTCCGGATGCCTCCGTCAGCGACCGCGTGGCGAGCATGCGTGCCGTCATGTCGGTGCGTTCGATGCTGCGGCCGAGGGTGAAGAACTGCCACGCCTCGTCACGGCTGGTCGAGGAGTCGACGATGCCGACCGCCAGCGCCGAGCGCTCCCTGACCCACTGGAAGAACTCGTGCACCTTCTCGGACTGCAACCGGCGCGGCATCCGCGAGTTGGTCGTGTTGAGCGTCTCCCACAGTTCGGTGGAGACGATCTCCCGCGCGCGACGGGCGTTCTCACGAGCCGCCTGCAGCGAGTAGGCGATGCTCGAGGAGTTGGTGCGATCCACGGCGAGACGGGCGAGCACATCCTGACGTTCGACGCGCTCGAGGTGCTCGGGCGCCGTGGAGCCCATGACGCTCAGCAGCGACCGGCAGGCGGTGTCCTCGTCGATCCAGGGGTCCTCCAGCAGCAGCTGCAGGTGCACGTCGAGGATGCGGGCGGTGCCGTCGGCGCGCTCGATGTACCGCCCGATCCAGAAAAGACTCTCGGCAATGCGACTCAGCATTCGTGGCACGTCCCCCCGTGTCCGGTCCCTGAGTAGCGCCCGCAGGGCGCGTATCGAAGGGCAGCTATCCGTGAGGCCATCACGACGCCTCCCCCGCATCGCGACCCTGTTGCTGCTGCTCCTGCTGCTCGGTATGCGAGAGCGGACGGTCCTGCGGGGAGTGAGCGGGTTCCGGCTGACCGTCGTAGACGATCGGGATCGCCTCGGTGACGGCCGCCTGATCGGCGACGAGCCCGGACAGACCTTGGCCCTGGCCGTACTCGACCCGGCCCGGGGCGGAGCCGCCCACGATCCAGGTGTCCTTCGAGCCGCCGCCCTGACTGGAGTTGACCACCAGCTGCCCCTCGGGAAGCGCGACCCGCGTGAGACCGCCGGGCAGCACCCACACCTCGTCGCCGTTGTTGACGGCGAAGGGGCGGAGGTCCGCGTGACGCGGGCGCATGCCGTCCTCGACGAGCGTCGGGATCGTCGAGAGCATGACCACCGGCTGCGCGATCCAGCCCCGCGGGTCGGCACGCAGTTGCGTCTTCAGCTTGGCGAGTTCGGCCGGCGAGGCATCCGGTCCGATGACCAGTCCCTTGCCGCCGGAGCCGTCGACGGGCTTGATGACGAGCTCGTCCAGTCGGTCGAGCACTTCCTCGAGCGCGCCCGGGTCCTCGAGGCGCCAGGTGTCGACGTTCTTGAGGATGGGCTCCTCGGCGAGGTAGTACCGGATGAGGTCGGGCACGTAGGTGTACAGCAGCTTGTCGTCGGCGACGCCATTGCCCACGGCGTTGGCGATGGTGACGTTGCCCAGCCGCGCGGCGAGCATGAGCCCGGGGGCGCCGAGCATCGAGTCGGCGCGGAACTGCAGCGGGTCGAGGTAGTCGTCGTCGACACGGCGGTAGATGACGTCGACGCGCTGCGGGCCGCGGGTGGTGCGCATGAACACCTTGCCGCCGACGCACAGCAGGTCGCGGCCCTCGACGAGCTCGACGCCCATGAGGCGGGCCAGCAGCGTGTGCTCGAAGTAGGCGGAGTTGTACACGCCGGGGGTCAGCACGACGACGTTGGGGTCCTCGACTCCGGGCGGCGCCGATGCGCGCAGCGCCGCGAGCAGCTTGTTGGGGTAGTCGCCGACCGGCCGCACCCGCATCGACACGAACAGTTCGGGCAGCGTCTGGGCCATGACGCGGCGGTTGGAGATGACGTAGCTGACGCCGGAGGGCACCCGCACATTGTCCTCGAGCACGCGCATCTCGCCGTGCTCGTCGCGGATGAGGTCGATGCCCGAGACGTGGATGCGCACGCCGTTGGCGGCGTGGATGCCGGCGGCCTGCCGGTAGAAGTACTGCGACGAGGCGATGAGTCCGGCCGGCAGCACGCCGTCGCGCACGCAGTGCTGGTGCCCGTAGGTGTCGTCGAGGAACGCCTCCAGCGCCAGCACCCGCTGCTTCACGCCCGCTTCGATGCGGGACCACTCGTCGTACTCGATGATGCGGGGGACCGCGTCCAGCGGGAAGGGCCGCTCCTCACCGGCGAAGTCGAACGTCACGCCCTGCGCGAGGTACGAGCTCGCAAGCGAATCGGTGCGCCCGCGCAGCTCTTCCTGGGTCATCTGGGCCAGCGCCTGGTACAGCTCGCGGTACGCCCGACGCGACGGCACCGGGGCGCCCGGGCGGTCGGCGTGACCGAACATCTCGTCGTACGCCGGTACGCCGGAGGGCGTCTTGCGCGGCGCCAGTATGGAGCCGTAACCGTCGAACAGATCACCCATGCTTTCACCCTATCCGCGGGCGCATTGCCGCCGTGTTTCGGCCGAAGGTCTTGACAGCGCGGGGGTGCAGTGGTGTCGCGCCGTGGCCGCGCGCACGCGGCATCCACCCGTCGCCGGTGCCGCCCTCTCCGACACAGGAGTGTCCAGGAGACGGATGCCGCGGGTCAGCCGAGCGCGACCTTCAACTGTTCCACGGCCCAGTCCAGCTCGGTGGCCCGGATCACCAGCGGCGGCGCGATGCGCAGGGTCTGGCCGTGGGTGTCCTTCACGAGCACCCCGCGCGCCAGCAGCCGCTCGGCCACCTCGCGGCCGGTGCCGCGCGCGGGGTCGATGTCGATGCCTGCCCACAGCCCCGCCGTGCGCACGGCGGTGACGCCGTGGCCGATGAGTTCCCGCAGCTTCTCGTCGAGGTGCTCACCGAGCATCTGCGCGCGGGTCTGCAGCTTGCCCGTTGCAAGCAGCTCCACGACGCGCTGCCCGATCGCGGCGGCGAGCGGATTGCCGCCGAAGGTCGAGCCATGCTCGCCGGGGCGGATGACACCCAGCACGTCGGCGTCGGCGACGACCGCCGACACCGGCAGGATGCCGCCGCCGAGCGCCTTGCCCAGCAGATACACGTCGGGCACGACGCCTTCGCGGTCGCAGGCGAACGTCGTGCCGACCCGGCCCAGGCCCGACTGGATCTCGTCCGCGATGAACAGGACGTTCCGGCGGGTGCAGATCTCCCGCACCGCGGCGAGGTACCCCTCCGGCGGGACGATGACGCCCGCCTCGCCCTGGATCGGCTCGACGAGCACGGCCGCGGTGTTGTCGTCGATCGCGGCCTCGATCGCCGCGGCGTCGCCGAACGGCACCGAGATGAACCCGGGCGCATAGGGCCCGAAGTCGTCGTGGGCGCTGGGGTCGTCGCTGAAGCCGATGATCGTGGTGGTGCGGCCGTGGAAGTTGCCGTTGGCGACGACGATCGTCGCGGCATCCGCCGGCACCCCCTTCACCCGATACGCCCAGGCGCGGGCGACCTTGATGCCGGTCTCGACCGCCTCGGCGCCGGTGTTCATCGGCAGCACCAGATCCTTGCCGCACAGCTGCGCCAGCGCCGCGGCGAACGAGCCGAGCCGGTCGTTGTGGAACGCGCGGCTGGTGAGGGTGATGCGCCCCAGCTGCGCGGTCGCGGCGGCGACGAGCTGCGGATGCCGGTGCCCGAAGTTCATCGCGGAGTACGCCGACAGCAGGTCGAGGTAGCGCTTCCCCTCGACGTCGGTGACCCACACCCCCTCGCCACTGGCGACCACCACCGGCAGCGGATGGTAGTTGTGCGCGACGTGCTGCTCCTCGGCGGCGATCAGGCTCAGCGCGGCGGGATCGATGTTCTGCGGGACGGCGGACATGTCAGCCTCTCAATTCGAGGGTGCAGCACTTGATGCCGCCGCCGCCGAGCAGCAGCTCGGACAGGTCGACGGGGACGGGGATGTAACCGCGGTCGCGCAACTGGTCAATGAACCCGACCGCGCGCGGGGAGACGATCACGTTGCGGCCGTCGCTGGCGGTGTTGAGCCCGAAGACGGCGCCGTCCTCGTCGGAGACGGCGATGGCGTCCGGGAACCGCTCGGCCAGCACGGCGCGGGAGTGTTCGTCGAACGCGGTGGGCAGGTACGCGATGTTGGCGCGGTCGACGCCGCTGTGCCCCTGGACCGGGTCCAGCACGGCGATCGCGGTGTCGAGGTGGTAGAACCGCGGGTCGATCAGCCGCAGGCTCACCACCTCCCGCCCGAACACGTCCGCCACCTCGCGGTGGCTGTCGCCGACGGAGCGGAAGCCGGTGCCGGCGAGGATCGTGTCGCCCACGAGCAGGAAGTCACCCTCGCCCTCCTGCACTTCGACGGGTTCGATCACCTCGAATCCGTGCGCGGCGAACCAGTCCATGAACGGCCGCTCCTCGCCGCGGCGTTCCGGCACGCGGAAGCGCACGCCCAGCGCACGGCCGTCGATGATGAACCCGCCGTTGGCGGTGTAGACCATGTCCGGGAGCCCCGGGACCGGGTCGATCAGCTCGACCTCGTGCCCCAGCCGCAGGTAGGTGTCGTGCAGCTCCTGCCACTGGCGCAGCGCCTTGGCGGTGTCGGTTGGCCGGGCCGGCTCCATCCAGGGATTGATCCGGTAGCTCACCGTGAAATGCTCCGGACGGCACATCAGGTACCGGCGGTGCTGCGCGATGCGTTCCGCAGCCTCGGGCCCGGGCTGCTGGGTCTGCGGGAGGGTCGGGTGCGTGGACATTGTGCTCCTTTTCGCAAAGGTGGCGGACGCTGTCCTCTTGGCCCGGTGGCCCTTCGACCGCAGTGCTCTTGTGCTGCGGGAAAGGGGCGATCCGGACACGCCGGGACCATTGTGACATGGCGGGTCCGGCTGCGTCTGGATGCCGCGTCAATCGCCGCGGACGACGACCTTTCCGATCGTGTGACCGGAGGCGATGTGCGCCAGTGCCGCGTTCGCCTCCGCCAGTGGCCACACCCGTTCGATGTGCGGCGTGAGCTCCCCGGCGCCGGCCAGGCGCGCCAGTTCCGCGGTGATCTCGGGCTTCGTCGCCACCGTGAGGGGTCGCACCCGCCGCGACCCGACGAGCGACATCGGCAGCGCGCGCAGCACCATCGCGATCGGGCCGATGATTCGTCCGGTGCCGCCGCCGATGAGCACGACGCTCCCGCCGGGGATGAGCAGCCGGCGCAGTGCCCGCAGTGAGTTGTCGCCGGCGGTGACCAGCACGGCATCGAAGGATGCCGCGGCGAGCGTGGCCGGGTCGGTGCGGCGGTGGTCCAGCACGGTCGTGGCCCCCATCTCCCGGACGACCGACAGCGAGCGCTCCCCGGCGATGGCGGTGACGTCGGCGCCGCGGCGGGCCGCCAGCTGCACCGCGAAGTGACCGACCCCTCCCCCGGCGCCCACCACCAGCACGCGGGCGCCGCGAGCCCTGTCGCCGGTGATGCCTGCGCGCGCCAGCGCCTGCCACGCCGTGCCACCGGCCAGCGGCAGCGCGGCAGCGACGACGGGGTCCAGCCCGTCGGGCCGGCGGACGAGGCGCGCCGCCGCCACCACGACGAAGGCGGCGAGCCCGCCGCCGGTGCCCTCGCCGAGTACGGCGTCGCCCACCCGCAGCGTCGTGACGTCGCGGCCGACGGCGACGACGATGCCGGCGATGTCGCGCCCCTGCACCGTGGTGCGGGGGCGGCGCAGCCCGAACGCGAGGCGCAGCGCGAGGGGGTTGCCCTGCATGATGCGAGCGTCGGCGGAGTTGAGCGCCGTCGCCTGCACGCGCACGAGCACGTCGCCCGGACCCGGCGACGGCACCGGCACCTGCTCGGGGGCGACGACCTCGGCGCCGCCGTAGCGGTGCTGCGTCCAGGCGGTCATGGTGGTGGGGACTGCGGCATCCGCGTTCATGATGCCTCCTCTTCGGGGTACTGGAACACGTCGTCGAGACTGCGGCCGAAGACGTGCGCGATCTGGAATGCCAGCTCGAGCGTGGGCGAATACTTGCCCTGTTCGATGGCGATGAGCGTCTGGCGCGTGACGCCGACGCGGCGGGCGAGCTCGGCCTGGGTCAGCCCTGCCGCCTCGCGCAGCGTGCGGATGTCGTTGGTGACCTTGGTGGGCTTGACCATCAGGCCAGACCCCGTCGGTAGGCGATGACCTGGGCGATGCCGCCGATGAAAGCCGACAGCGCGAACCCGAAGAACATGGTGTTCGCGATCCAGAACCAGGACGCCTCGAGGGCGCACAGCGTGATCACGCCGAGACCGGCGATGACCATGAAGGCCTGGCCGACACGGGAGCCGAGGCGGGCGATGTCGCGGTCGCGTAGATCCGATGCGCCCACCCCGTCGGGGTCACGCACGCCAGCGACCATGCCCCACACGATGCTCACGACGATCGAGCCGACGATGCTGCCGACGATCGTCCAGAGCATGACGGGCCACCACTGCACCTCGGCGAGGGGGCCGCCTGCGGCGGCCTGCAGGATCACGATGACGTACACCGTCACCGCCACGACCGTGGCGATGAGCTGCGACCACGTGTTGCGCTCTTGATAGACCATGGGACCCCCTCGAAGGTGTCAAGAATCTTTGACACCTCGAGTATCGACCCGGATGGCATCCGTGTCAAGAATCTTTTACATCGAGTCGGCGCTAGATCACGTCGTCGAACGTCGGGTCCGGGTTGCCGAACCGGTGCGCGGTGATCGTGATCGACTGCTCCCGCAGGAACGGCAGCAGTTCGAGCCGGCCGGCGGTGGTCACCTCGTTGTCGTAGATCGCCAGGTCCGGGTCGCCGCCCAGGGCCTCGGCCAGTGCGCGGCGCAGCGCCGCGACGGACTCCCGCGGTCCCACCAGCCGGGCGCGGGAGGGGCGCCGGGCGGTGAGGTCCAGTCCGAGGTCGGCGGATGCCACGCCGTCGCCGGTGCCCACGATGCGTTCGAGCCATTGCTGGTCGGTCTCCACGTGCACCGACGCCCGCAGGTCACCCAGCGCCCGGCGCACCGCGGCGGGAAGACCCACCGGCGCGCTGAGGGTGAACGGGGATCCGGCGCGGATCGCGGCGACCACGACGCGCAGCACCGCCTGCCAGGTGGCATCCGATGTCGCCCGGATCGTGACGGCCGGCACCGGGCGATAGCGGAAGAGATTGCGCTCCACGCCCAGCTGCGACACGTCGCGGACACGGCCGAATTCGCGATCCCAGACGATCGCGTCCGACAGGGCGCCGCGGCGCAGCCAGTCGAAGCCCTCGTAGTCGAGGGTGGGCTGGGCCGCCTCGATGAGCGACGTGATGCGGGAGTCCAGTCCCCGCAGGTGCAGCGTCGAGGAGGATGCCCCGCCGGCGGACGCACGCCACGAGCCGAGGCCGATGAGGTAGTTCGGTCCGCCCGCTTTTGCGCCGGCGCCCACCGACGACCGCTTCCAGCCGCCGAACGGCTGCCGCTGCACGATCGCGCCCGTCGTCCCGCGGTTGACGTAGAGATTTCCCGCCTGCACGCGGTCCAGCCACAACGCGAGGTCGTCGGGGTGCTGTGTGTACAGCCCTGCCGTCAGCCCGTAGGCGACGGCGTTCTGCATCTCGATTGCCTGCGCCAGGGAGTGCGCGTGCATGATGCCGAGCACCGGCCCGAAGAATTCCTCGAGGTGCGTACGCGACCCGGGCTGCACCCCCACGCGGATGCCGGGGGTCCACAGCCGTCCCTCGTACTCCGGGTCCACGCCCTCCAGGAGGCGCGGTTCGACAAGCCACTGCTCCCCCTCTTCAAGGGTGCGCAGCGCCCAGTCGAGCTTGCCGGTGGGTGCCGCGATGAGCGGCCCCATCTCGGCCAGCGGGTCGGTGGGCGGGCCCACGCGCAGCGACCGGGTGGCATCCACCAGCTGCCGGGCGAACCGCTTGGATCGCCCCACCGGCCCCACCAGGATCGCCAGCGACGCCGCCGAGCACTTCTGGCCGGCGTGCCCGAAGGCGCTGCGGACAAGGTCGGATGCCGCCAGGTCGAGGTCGGCGGTGGGCGTGATGATCATCGCGTTCTTACCGCTGGTCTCCGCCAACAGCGGCAACCCGGGACGCCACGATTCAAAGAGGGCGGCGGTGTCCCAGGAGCCGGTGAGGATCACCCGATCCACCGCCGGGTGCGAGATGAGCCGCTGCCCCAGGTCGTCTTCATCGACGTCGACCAGGGCCAGCACGTCGCGGGGAACGCCGGCCTCCCACAGCGCCTCGGCGATGACGGCGGCGCAGCGGCGGGCCTGCGGCGCGGGTTTGAGCACGACGCCGGACCCTGCGGCGAGCGCGGCGAGCACCCCGCCGGTGGGGATCGCGATAGGGAAGTTCCAGGGCGGTGCGACGACGGTGAGCCGGGACGGCTCGAACACCGCGCCGCTGACGCGGTCGAGTTCGCGCGCGGTCGCGGCGTAGTAGTTGGCGAAGTCGACCGCTTCACTCACCTCGATGTCGGCCTCGGCGAGCACCTTTCCGGTCTCCGACGCGGCGACTTCGATCAGCTCCGCCCGGTGCGCCTCGAGGGCGCGGCCGGCGGCGATCAGCACGACGGCGCGCTCGGCCGCGGCGAGGCCGCCCCACGTGCCGGCGCCCTGGGTCACCGTCGCGATGACGCGTTCGAGGGCGCCGACATCGGTCACCCGCGCGGCGTCGATGGTGGCATCCCCCGCGGCGCTGACCTCGACCCGTTCGAGCACGGCACCGGCCCAGGCGCGGTTGCCCGGGACGGCGGGGTCGGTGTCGGCGGCGTTGCGGAAGCCGGGAGCACCCAGCGCACGGCGCGTCTCGCGCGGTGCGAACACCGCGGTCTCGACGAATTCCTGGCCACCGAACAGCATGGCGTCGGCCGATGGTTCCAGCGGCACGGTGTCGCTCGGATCCGTCCCGGCCGACCGTGCGATGCCGAGCACCGCCTGGGTCAATCCGGCTTCGTCATCGGATGCCGCAGCGTCGCGCACGATGCTTTGGGCACGCCGCACCGGGTCGGCTCTGCGATCCTGCGTGCGGTTCGGGCCCAGGGCGAGCCCGGGTTCGGCGCTGCGGTCAAGCGACGAGAGGAACCGGTCGCGCTCCCGGTCGAACAGCGCCGGATCGGCGGCGAGGTCCAGGGCCGCGGAGAGGAAGTTCTCGCTCGAGGCGTTCTCCTCCAGCCGGCGCACCAGGTAGCTGATGGCGACGTCGAACTCATCGGGGCGCACGACCGGCACGTACAGCAGCACCGGACCGACTTCGCGGGAGACGGCGTGCACCTGCGCCTGCGCCATGCCCAGCAGCATCTCCACGTCGATGTCGTCCTGCACACCGCGCTGGCCGGCCAGCAGCCATGCGTAGGCGATGTCGAACAGATTGTGACCGGCGACGCCGATCCGCACGGCGGCGGTGCGGTCGGCCTGCAGCGCCCAGTCGAGGCACCGGAGGTAATTGGCATCCGTGTCGAGCTTGCTGTCGTAGGTCGCCAGCGGCCAGTCGTGCATCGCGGCCTCCACTCGCTCCATCGCGAGGTTGGCGCCCTTGACCAGCCGGATCTTGATGCGCGCGCCACCTGCGGCCAGCCGCATGCGCGCCCACGCCGACAGCTCCTGCAGGGCCGGCAGGGCGTCGGGCAGATACGTCTGCAGCACGATGCCCGCTTCCAGCTGCTGCAGCCGCGGGTCCTCGAGGATCCGGGTGAACACCGCGATCGTGAGGTCCAGGTCGCGGTACTCCTCCATGTCGAGGTTGATGAACGTCGGACCGCCCGGCGTCGCGGGGTCCGCCGCGGTCAGGTACAGCGGCAGCAGCCGCTCGACGACCGCTTCCACCGTCTGGTCGAACGCCCACATCGAGATGCGCGGCATGATCGCGGAGACCTTGACCGAGACGTAGTCGACGTCCTCCCGACGGATGAGGTCGTGGATGCCGTCGGCGCGGCGCACGGCCTCGGCCTCACCCAGCACGGCCTCACCCAGCAGGTTGAGGTTCAGCCGCGCGCCGCTCTCCCGGATGCGCGTGATGGCCGGCCCGAGCTTGCCCGGTCGGGCGTCGACGATGAGGTGCCCGACCATCTCGCGCAGCACCCGGCGTGCGATCGGCACCACCGGCGTCGGCAGCACCGGCGCCACCGCACCACCCACGTGCACCGCGCCGCGCAGGTACCAGGGCAGGAAGTCGGGCACGAGCGGCGCGATGCGGGTGAGGTGGGATGCCGCCGCCGACAGGCTCTCCGGCCGCATCACCCCGTCGACGAAGCCGATCGTGAACGGCAGTCCGCGGGGGTCTTTGAGCACCCCGGCCAGCCGCTTGGCCGCAGGGTCGGTCTCGACGCTGGCGGACTCGGTGACCCACCGCTGGGCGAGGTCGATCGCGCGGTCGGCGAGGTCCGCGGACATGGGCGACTGCGGTGCCTCGTCGTAGGTCTGCGGCATGCGCCCAGCCTACGTCCGGCCCGCTGCCGCACCGAGGAGGGACGCGGCCGCGGCGGCACCGGCCGCACCGCGTCGGAATTCAGGCTGTGCGCGCGGTTCCAGCCCGGATTCGCCGGTTCCCGGCTTCTCAGCCTGAATTCCGACGTCGAACGACCTCCGAGGCCATCGACGCACGGTCGAATGGTTGAGATCATGGCCGCAGGGCTGCCGCGACGCCTCGAACCGGCAGCTGCGAGGAGTCGATATGTGTCGTTGGATCGCGTACCTCGGATCTGCGCTGCCTCTCGAGGACATCCTGGTCCGCCCCGACCACTCGCTGATCGATCAGAGCCTCCTGGCGCGTGAGCTGTACCTGCCGGGAACGGCGATGGCCTCGCAGTTCCGCGAGCACGCGTTCCCGACCAACGGCGACGGGTTCGGCGTCGCGTGGGCGGGACGGCGGGACACCCCGGGGCAATACCGGCAGACCACGCCGGCGTGGGACAGCGACAACCTGCGCCACCTCGCCGCCGAAATCGAATCGGGCTGCTTCCTCGCGCACGTGCGGGCAGCCCCGGGCGGCACGATCGCGGAGCAGAACTCGCACCCGTTCGTGCACGGCCGCTGGATGTTCCAGCACAACGGCGAGATCAGCGGGTTCGCCGACCTCAAGCGCGAACTCACGATGGCGGTGGCGCCGGAGCTGTACCCGTTCATCAGGGGCACGACCGACAGCGAGGTCTGCTTCTTCCTCGCCCTCACCTACGGGCTCGCGACGGACCCGGTCGCCGCCCTCCGGCGCATGGTCGAACGCGTCGAGACCGCACGGCGTGATCACGGCACCTCCGGCGCATTCCGCGGTGCGATGTGCGTCTCGGACGGAGACCGACTCGTCGTCCTGCGCTGGTCGAGCCCGGATGCCACGCAGCTGCCGCCGCCGTCCCTGTTCCACAGCGCGGGACCCGAGACCCTGCACGTCGGTGAGGGACGGACCGAACAGCTCCCCCGCGACGCGCAGCTCGTCGTCTCGGAACCGCTCGAGCTGCACTGGTCGCGGCGCAGGTGGCAGGAGATCCCGGCCAGCACCATCGGGGTCATCACCCGCGACGCCGCACCGGTGTTCACCGCGCTGAGCTGAACCCCGCGCCGGGAAGACGGTGCAGCGGCTCAGTCCCAGACGCTGGGAGCCGGGCTCTTGGTCGAGGGCAGGGCGGATTCCGCGGCCCACTGCAGCATCCACGGTTCCAGCGGCGGCAGGTCGTCGGGACGGTGCAGCGCCTCGAACAGTTCCTCGAGGGGGACGATGCCGCCCCCGCGGCGCAGGAACCGGGCCCGCACCAGCATCTCGGCGTAGATCTCACCGTTCACCACGGCGCGGTGGATCATGTAGACCGACTTGTCGTCGTGTCCGTGCAGGCGCGACTCGACGGTGAACCGCTGCCACAGCCCGAGGGATTTGCGGAACGTGATGGTCTCGCTCGCCACGACGGCGTACCACCCGCGGGCGTTGAAAAGGTCCCACATGCCGGTGCGGATGAGCAGGTCGAACCGGCCGAGGTCGAACAGCGACGCGTAGCGACCGTTGTTCATGTGCCCGAGCAGGTCGATGTCGGTGGGCAGGGTCCGAACCCGCACCCGCCCGACCGTGGCCGGATGGGCCGCGCCGTTGCGACGCAGCATGGCCTTCGCGCGCAGGATCGTCAGGAGAGTCCGCCACCATACATTCACGAGGCGTGATGCTAGCCCGGTCAGCCGCCGTTCCGGCAATCCCGCTGTGGGATGCCGACAACGCCGGTCATCTGCGCAGCACCAGATCCTTCAGCCGCGCGGGCGACCGGGTCACCCGTCGCCACCGGCCGGAGGCGTCGTTCCACCCGGGCGCCCGCACCTCGGGCACCCCCTTGTTCATGCGGATGCGCCACCCGTGCACGTCGAGGAAGCGGTGGTGGAACCAGCACAACAGCACGCCGTTGTCGGTGTGCGTGCGACCGCCTTTGGCGTGCTCGACGACGTGGTGGATCTCGCACCATGCGGCGGGCACCCCGCATCCGGGGATGAAGCAGCCGCCGTCGCGGGCGGCGATCGCCCGGCGCTGATGCCGGTTGAACACCCGGTCCTCGGTGCCGATCGCGACGATCCGCCCCTCAGTCGTCAGCGTGACGCGCTGGATGGCCCCGGCGCAGCCGGCGTGCCGCGCCGCAGCGAGGGAAACCGGCTCATCGCACCCGTCGACGTGGGCGTAGCCCTGGCCGGTGGCGACATCCTCGGCGCGCACCGTCACGACCAGGGTCGGCGCCGCACCCCCGATCGTCGGCAGCGATCCGCTGGCGGCAGCCACAGTCAGCGCGATCGCGAGGGCATCGTGCTGCTTCTGCGGGCGCGTGCGCCCGTCCACCGGCGGCACGCTGTCGTGGCTCCAATCCTCGTCGGAGTCGCTCACCCCTGCATCGAAGGCCACCTTGCCCCGCGGTGAGAGGGTGGCGTCGAAGATCCGCTCCAGTTGAGCGGCGACCTCGGGCATGAGCATCCCGCGCACGGGCACCCCGCACGCAGTGGGGGTGCCGAGGATCAGCGATCGCCTGTGCATGGTCGCTCGTTCGCGGGGCTCGGCGCCGTCCTGATCCAACGCCACTGACCACGCCTGCGCCTGCACGCGAAGCAGATCCGGGCACGCCGGCGGCGCGCCGTCCGGACCCTCGCCCCGCGCCTCGGCGGCGAGGAGGCCATCGACAAGGAGAAGGGCCTCGCGCCCGACCCGGCTCCCCATCGCCAGCAGCGGCTCCGCGATCGCGAGCGCCCCGTCGAGTCCGACCACGCCGTCGAGCACGGCCTCCCGCAGCGCGGGCAGTTGCGACTGCAGCGGCTCGTCGGTGAGGAAGGACTCCTCGGGCCGCACCACCGCCGCGACCCTACGCAATCGCGAAGCCGTCTGCGGTGCCACCAGCGCCGCCCGCTGCACCAGTTCCGAGACGTCATGGCACCCCAGGCGCGTCGTCATCCGGTCATCGCGGGGACCCTCGGAGCGGGACTGCACCTCGCCGACGATCTCAATGAGCGCGGCATCCACCCACCGCCCGATGCCCCCGACAACCCCGAGCAGCCGCGCCAGATCCGCTTCGGTCTGGCTCGCCAGTTCCCCGCTGCGCACCCCGTCGGACACCACTTCGGCGACATGCTCTCGCAGCGCCTCAAGTCGGTTCAGGAAGGTGCTCATGCGCCAATTCTGCTCACCCCCTCCGACATTGGCGCCCGCAAGAAGGGCCCGATCACACGGTCAATTCCCGATCTGTGGACAACCCGTGGAAGTCGGCCCTGTGGAGGAAGCGCCGCGGCGCCGAGGGGAGACGCCGACCACCCGCCGAATTACCCCGGCTGTTCCGATTTCGCCCCCGCGCGACCCGCGCGTAGAGTCACGACATGGAACGCGAAACCCAGACCGACATCGTCGTCCGTCCGGTGCGGGACGTGGATGCAGAGGCCCTGGGCCGCGTGCACGCCCAGTGCTGGCACGAGACCTACGACCACCTCATCAGCAAGGCCGCGCTCGAGAACGTCTCGCCACGACGTCTGGCCGAACTGTGGACGCACTGGGCTCAGCAGGGTCCCGACTTCCGCATGCACGCCGCACTCGACGACGGCGAGATCGTCGGATTCGTCGGCTCCGGCCCCGCCCGCGACCGGGATGCGCCACGCACCCGCGAGCTGTACTTCATCTACCTCCTGGCCAAGTACCAGGGCACCGGCGCCGGCCAGCGCCTCTTCGACGCCGCGATCCACCAGGACGAACAGGCCTACCTCTGGGTCGCCGAGGACAACCCCCGCGCGCACCGGTTCTACCAGCGCAACGGTTTCGTCCTCGACGGCGCGGCGCACACCGAACCCTTCCTCGGCGAAACGCTGACCGAAGTCCGCTTCGTCCGCTGAGCGTCGTGCTGCAGGTCTGGGCGCTCGACGGTATTCCCGAGGTCGCCATCGGTGACGACCTCGTCACGCTGATCTCCGCCGCCGCGGGCGGCACACTCGCCGACGGCGACATCCTCGTGGTGACGTCGAAGATCGTGTCCAAGGCCGAGGGCCGCATGATCCGCGCCGACGACCGCGAAGCGGCCATCACCGCCGAGACCGTACGCGTCGTGGCGTCGCGCACCTCGGCATCCGGACACCTCACGCGCATCGTGGAGAACCGGCTCGGCATCGTCTCCGCCGCCGCCGGCGTGGATGCCTCGAACACCCCTCACGGCACCGTGCTGCTGCTCCCCGTCGACCCCGATGCCTCGGCCCGCGCCATCGCCGCCGGCCTGCGGGAGCGGCTCGGGGTGCACGTCGGCGTCATCGTCTCCGACACCCTCGGCAGGGCGTGGCGCGAGGGCCAGACCGATCACGCCATCGGCGCCGGCGGCGTCACGGTCATGGCGGACCTGCGCGGCCAGACGGATGCCGAAGGTCGCCCGCTCGTGGTGACCATGCCCTGCGTGGCCGATGAGCTGGCCGCGGCGGCCGACCTCGTCAAGGGGAAGGCCTCGCGTCGCCCGGTCGCCGTCGTCCGAGGGCGCGCGGATCTCGTGGGCCCCCTGGACCTCCCGGGCGCCCGCTCGATCGTGCGCCCGGCCGAACGCGACTTCTTCCACCTGGGCGCCGACGAAGCGCACGCGCAGGGGTACGCGGCCGGCTTCGCCGCCGGCGCCGCCACCGACGCGGACTGACGCCCCCCAGTCGCCCCCCGTCGTCCCCAGTCGTCCCCCGTCGTCCCCCGCCGGCCCCGCCGGCGCGCGCCGGTTCTTCGGAGATCACCGGTTCTTCGGTGGCATCCGCCCCATTCGGTCCGAAATCGCGGCGTTCTCCGAAGAACGGGCGACGCGGATGCCGCGCGCCCGCGACCCGATCTCGACTCGACCGTTGCGCACGCGTCGCTATTCAGTGATACTGACTACCGGTAGTTAGCCACACTGAGTAGTGAGTGGGAACGATGAGCAAGCAGATGACCGAGATGCTCAAGGGCACGCTGGAGGGCGTGGTCCTGGCGATCCTCGCGCTGCGCCCGGCATACGGGTACGAGATCACGAGCTGGCTGCGCGAGCAGGGTTTCGCGGACATCGCCGAAGGCACCGTCTACGCACTGCTGGTGCGCATCGAACAGCGCGGCCTCGTGGACGTGGAGAAGGTCCCGTCCGAAAAGGGGCCCCCGCGCAAGGTGTACTCGCTCAACGCGCAGGGACACGAACAGCTCGAAGAGTTCTGGAGGACGTGGAGCTTCCTGGCAGAACGTCTGGAACAGCTCCACCGAGGAGGCAAGTGAACATGGCTGCAGGTTGGCTCGAAAAGGTCACCGGCCCGTTCGAAGAGAAGAAGCAGTACAAGCAGTACAAGGCGCGAGTGGAGCAGCTGCCCGCGGACTATCGCACCGCCGCCATGGCGCTGGAGCGCTACCTGATGTACTACGGCTCGATCACCAAGGGCGACATCATGCTCGCGATGCTCCGCGACCTCGCCGACCTGTTCGAGCAGGCAGCCGCCGACGGCACGCCGATCCGCGCGATCGTCGGCGATGACCCGGTGGAGTTCGCCGAAGAGTTCCTGCGCAACTACACCGCCGGGCAGTGGATCAACAAGGAACGTGCGCGGCTGGTCAAGGCCATCAACGGCGTGACCGGCGATGGCACCGGAAAGGAGGCGGAATCATGACCGCCACACCGGCACCCGCCATCGAGGTGGCGGGTCTGGAGAAGTCGTTCAAGGACCTGCGCGTGCTGCAGGGTGTGGATTTCGACGTCGCGCGGGGCAGCATCTTCGCCCTTCTCGGCTCCAACGGCGCCGGCAAGACGACCGTCGTGCGCATCCTGTCGACACTGCTGCGGGCGGATGCCGGAACGGCGACGGTCAACAGCGCCGATGTGGCCGCGCAGGCCGCCCAGGTGCGCGAGTCGATCAGCCTGACCGGGCAGTTCGCCGCCGTCGACGAGGTGCTCACCGGTCGGGAGAACCTGGTCCTGGTCGCCAAGCTCCGCCACCTCAAGGATCCCGGCACCATCGCCGACTCGCTGCTGGCCCGCTTCGGGCTCACCGACGCCGGCGGCCGCAGGGCCGGGACATACTCCGGCGGCATGCAGCGGCGTCTGGACATCTCGATGAGTCTCATCGGCAACCCGCCGGTGATCTTCCTGGATGAACCCACGACCGGTCTCGACCCGGAAGCCCGCCTGGAGGTGTGGCAAGCGGTGCGGGAACTCGCCCGCGGCGGCACCACGGTGCTGCTGACCACGCAGTACCTCGACGAGGCCGAGCATCTCGCCGATCGCATCGCGATCCTCCACCAGGGCCGCATCATCGCGAACGGCACGCTGGCGGAGCTGAAGAAGCTGCTGCCGCCGGCGAAGGTCGAGTACGTCGAGAAGAAGCCCACCCTCGAGGAGGTCTTCCTCGCCATCATCGGCAGCGATGCCGCCGCTCCGGGCGCACCGGCGACCACCGGAAAGGAACGACCATGACCGGCCACGGCCTCACCGACACCGCCGTGCTGACCGGCCGGTCACTGCGACACATCCTGCGCAGCCCCGACACCATCATCACCACCGCCGTCACCCCGATCGCGCTGATGCTGCTGTTCGTCTACGTGTTCGGCGGGGCCATCGACGTGGGCACCGAGGCGTATGTGGACTACATGCTCCCCGGCATCCTGTTGATCGCGATCGCGTCCGGCATCGCGTACACCGCGTACCGGCTGTTCCTGGACATGCAGGGCGGCATCTTCGAACGCTTCCAGTCCATGCCCATTGCCCGCTCCGGTGTGCTCTGGGCGCACGTGCTGACCTCGATGGTCGCCAACGGCATCTCGATGGCGATCGTCGTCGGTGTGGCCCTGCTCATGGGGTTCCGCACCGACGCGAACGTCCTGGAATGGCTCGCGGTCGTCGGCATGCTGCTGCTGTTCACGCTGACCCTCACCTGGATCGCCGTGATCGCGGGGCTCTCGGCCAAGACGGTCGACGGCGCGAGCGCCTTTTCGTACCCGCTGATCTTCCTGCCGTTCATCAGCTCTGCGTTCGTCCCCACCGAGACCATGCCGGGCCCGGTGCGCTGGTTCGCCGAGAACCAGCCGGTCACCTCGATCGTCGACAGCACCCGTGCCCTGTTCGCCGGTCAGCCGGTGGGCACCGACATCTGGGTGGCGCTGGCGTGGTGCCTGGGCATCCTGGTGGTGGCGTTCGGGTTCGCGATGACCATCTACAAGCGCAAGATCTCCTGACGCCGCCGGCCGAGCGTACTCTCGCTTACGTGACCGAGCGCCGCTGCCCGGCGGTGCCGGTCTGTGAACGGGAAGGCACCATGGTCGACGCATTCATCTACGACGCCGTACGCACGCCTCGGGGCAAGAACAAGGGTGGGTCGCTGCACGGCATCAAGCCGGTCGACCTCGTCGTGACACTCATCGACGCACTGCGCGAGCGCAACCCCGAGCTGGATGCCGCCGACATCGACGACATCGTGCTGGGGGTCGTTTCTCCGGTCGGCGAGCAGGGCGGCGACATCGCCCGCACCGCGGCACTCGTGGCGGGGCTTCCCGAGTCGGTCCCCGGCGTGCAGGTGAACCGGTTCTGCGCCTCGGGGCTCGAGGCGGTCAACCTCGCCGCGCAGAAGGTGGCCTCCGGTTTCGAGGATCTCGTGCTCGCCGGCGGGGTCGAGTCGATGTCGCGGGTGCCGATCGGCTCGGACGGCGGCGCGTACGCGCAGGACCCGACCACCGGATACGACAACTATTTCGTGCCGCAGGGCATCGGTGCCGACCTCATCGCGACGACCGAGGGCTTCACCAGGGCGGATGTAGACGCGTTCGCGGTGCGCTCGCAGCAGCGGGCGGATGCCGCCTGGCGGGAGGGCCGGTTCGCCCGGTCGGTCGTGCCGGTGCGCGACGTCAACGGCGTGATCGTGCTCGACCACGACGAGCACCGGCGACCCGAGTCGACCGTCGAGTCGCTCGGGCTGCTGCCGGCGAGCTTCGCGGGCATCGGCGATCAGGCCGGGTTCGACACGGTCGCGCTGCAGAAGTACCACTGGGTGGAGAAGATCGAGCACGTGCACGGACCGGGCAACTCCTCGGGCATCGTCGACGGCGCAGCCCTGCTGCTGGTGGGATCCGCCGGCGCCGGGCGCGCTGCGGGGCTCACCCCGCGCGCCCGCATCGTCGCGACCGCCGTCGTCGGCTCGGAGCCGACCATCATGCTCACGGGACCCACACCGGCGACGCAGAAGGTGCTCGAGCGCGCGGGGCTGACCGTCGGGGACATCGACCTGTTCGAACTCAACGAGGCGTTCGCGGCCGTCGTCATGAAGTGGCAGAAAGACCTCGGCATCCCCGACGACAAGGTCAACGTCAACGGCGGCGCGATCGCGATGGGCCACCCGCTGGGAGCCACCGGTGCGATGATCCTGGGCACCCTGCTGGACGAACTCGAGCGCCGCGACCTGAAACGGGGCCTCGCGACGCTGTGCGTCGGCGCCGGCATGGGCATCGCCACCATCATCGAGAGGATCTGACGTGACGATCGAGGACAGCACCACCGCCTCCGCCGGGTACGCCTGGGACCGGGATGCCGACGGCGTCGTCACCGTGACGATGGACGACCCCGACAGCGCCGTCAACACCATGAACCGCCACTTCGTGTCGGCGCTGGAGGCGACCGTCGCCCGGCTGGAGACCGAGCGCGACGACATCACCGGCGTCATCCTGACCTCGGCGAAGCCGAGCTGGTTCGCCGGCGGCGACCTCAACCTGCTGCGGGCGGCGGACCCTGCCCGCGCGGCCGAAGAAACCGCGAACCTCGAGCATGTGAAGTCGCTGCTGCGTCGAGTGGAGCGCCTCGGCAGACCGGTCGTCGCCGCCATGAACGGCACGGCGCTGGGTGGCGGGCTGGAAGTCGCCCTCGCCTGCCACCACCGCATCGCGGCATCCGACGCACACGACGCCCGGTTCGGGGTGCCGGAGGTGTCGCTGGGGCTGATCCCGGGCGGCGGCGGCGTCACCCGGCTGGTGCGGATGCTGGGTCTGCAGCGGGCCCTTCAGGAAGTCATCCTCCCGGCGACCCGCTTCCGCGCCGACGACGCGCTGGCCATCGGCATCCTCGACGAGGTCGCGCCGGCCGCGGAGCTCGACGCCCGCGCGCGCGTCTTCATCACGGCGAACCCCGCCCCGGTGAAGCCGTGGGACGCCAAGGGCTACCGCCTCCCCGGCGGCTCCCCCCACTCCCCCGCCATCGCGGGTCTGCTGCCGGCGATGCCCGCGATGCTGCGCAAGAAGCTCAACGGCGCACCGCTGCCCGCCCCGCGCGCGGCGCTGGCCGCCGCCGTCGAGGGCGCCTATGTCGACTTCGACACCGCGTCGACGATCGAGTCGCGCTACCTCGTGCAGCTCACCCACGGCCAGGTCGCCAAGAACATGATCACGGCGTTCTTCTTCGACCTGCAGGAGATCAACGCCGGCGCCAGCCGCCCGCCGGGCTTCCCGCGGTTCACCGCCACCAAGGTCGGCGTCCTCGGTGCGGGCATGATGGGCGCCGCCATCGCCTACGCCACGGCGAAAGCCGGCATCGACGTGGTCCTCCTGGACCTCTCCCCCGAAGCAGCGGAGAAGGGCAAGGAGCACGCCCACGGCCGGGAGCAGCAGGCGGTGGCCCGGGGCGAAACCACCGAGGAGCGCAGCCAGGCGCTGCTGGAGCGCATCCACCCCACCGCCGACCCCGCGGACTTCGCCGGTGTGGACATCGTCATCGAGGCGGTATCCGAATCGGTATCAGGCAAGCCGCGGGTGTCCCCGGAGGTCCAGGCCACCGTGAGTCCCGTCCACGTCTTCTCCGCGGCCGACGGCATGCCGCTCGTTGAGATCATCCGCGGCGAGAGCACCGGCGACGAGGCGCTGGCGAGGACGTTCGACTTCGTGCAGCAGATCCGCAAGACCCCCATCGTCGTGACAAACTCCCGCGGCTTCTTCACCTCCCGCGTGATCGGCGCGCGCCTCGCCGAGGCGGTCGCCGCCGTCGGCGAAGGCGTGGAACCGGCCTCCGTCGAGCAGGCCGCCCTGCAGGCGGGCTATCCGGCCGGCGCCCTGCACCTGCTGGACGAGCTGTCGCTGTCGCTGGGGCAGAAGATGCGAGTCGCCGCGCGCGCCGCGACCGAGGCGGCGGGCGCGAACTGGGTCGCACACCCGTCGGAGGCCGTCGTGGACTGGATGGTCGACGACGCGAAGCGCCGAGGCCGCGCGGCCCGCCGCGGCTTCTACGACTACGACGAGCGTGGGGAACGCGTCAGGATCTGGCCGGGGCTGCGCGAGCGATTCGACTCCGGCCGCACACGCGTGGCGCTTGTGGATCTGCAGGAGCGGATGCTGTTCGCCGAGGCGCTCGAGGCGATCCACTGCCTCGATGAGGGGGTACTCGCGTCGGTGGCCGACGCCAACATCGGCTCGATCTACGGCATCGGCTTTCCGGCATGGACGGGAGGCGTGCTGCAGTACGTCAACCAGTACGAGGGGGGCCTGCCCGGCTTCGTCGCCCGGGCGCGGGAGCTGGCCGACGCCTTCGGCGAGCGCTTCGTCCCGCCGGCGTCGCTTTGGAAAAGGGCGGAGGCCGGCCAGGACTTCCGGCGCGAGTGAGATCGGCGACGCACCGAGTGCTCCAAGGCCACATGACGGCGACGCAGGCCCTAGGCTGACGCTCGATGAGCACAGTGAGCGTCGTCATCCCGTCTCTGAACGATGCGTTCATGCTGACGAACTGCCTGGCCGCCCTCGCCGACCAGACGCGACAGCCGGACGAGATCATCGTCGTCGACAACGGATCCACCGACAGCACGGCAGACGTCGCCCGCGCCGCCGGTGCGGTGCTGGTGAGCGAACCGCGCCGCGGGGTGCTGCGCGCGACCGCGAGCGGCTTCGACGCGGCCCGCGGCGACATCATCGGGCGACTGGATGCCGATTCGATCCCGTCGCCGCAGTGGACCGCGCGTCTGGAACAGCGCTTCGATGCCGATCCCACCCTCACCGCGCTGACCGGCACGGGCGTGTTCTACGGCGGCGCCCGGGTATGGGAAGTCATCGGCCGGTACGGGTACCTCGGCGGCTACTTCTGGTCCATGCGCCTGGTCATGGGGCACGTGCCCGTGTTCGGTTCCAACTTCGCGCTCCGCCGCAGCGCATGGCCGCAGGTGCGCGAACGCGTGCATCTGGACGACCCCCGCATGCACGATGACCTCGAAGTCAGCTTCGCCCTCGATTTCGGCGCGGGCGTCGAGTTCGACCGGTTGCTGCGCGTCGGGGTGTCCGCTCGCCCCTTCGACTCGTTCGCCGGCTTCCGCCGACGAGTCGTGTGGGCGTTCCACGACATCGGCGTCAACCTGTCCGAGGTCGGCGCTCTCCGCCGGCACTGGCGGTGCGCGCTAGGACGCCACCGGCGCCGGGCGGTCCGCCGCGAAGCCCGCCGCGAGGCGCGACGGGTCAGCGCGGAAAGTGCACCAGCATCGCCTCGGTGAGCTGATGCGGCGCTGACTCGCACGGGCTGTGGCCGGTGTCGATCACCCGCAGCACGGCGTTGAGCCGCGCGGCGTATGCCTGGTGCGCCGCAACCGGCCAGACATCACCCGTGCCGGTGACGACGAGGATCGGCAGACCCAGCGCCCGCAGGGCATCGGCCAGGTCCGGCGTGTGCTTCATGAGCCAGAAGATGTCCTCGACGCTGGAGGTGCGGGTGAGCGCGAACCGCGCCCGCACGAAGACGGCGCGGTCCTGCGGCCCGCGGTGCACGTTGTTGCGCACGCCCCACATCATCAGGCGTGCCGCGGTGCGTGCCGGGATCGGGCCGCTCGCGGGGCCCAGGATCTTGAAGGCGCGCAGCGCCTGGCCTGCGATCGGAGGCGCCGACAGCAGCGTGATGGTCGAGAACAGTTCGGGATGGGCGACGGCGGTGGCCGCGACGACAGTGCCGGCGAACGAGTAGCCCAGCACGTGCGCCGGCGTGGCGCCGGTGGCCAGCACGGCCAGCAGGTCGTCGACGAACAGCTCCAGCGTGTACCGGCGCTGCGGCGGCACGAGGTTCTCCGGGCCCGCCGTGTAGGACTCGTACTGCCCCGCCATGTCGAACGACTCGACCCGATAGCCCGCTGCTGCCAGCATCGGCATCATCCGGATGAAGTCCTCTTTGGACCCCGTGACGCCGGGCACCAGCACGACGCGCTGCCCGTCGACCGGGCCCATGCTGATGCGGGCGAGCGCGCCGCTCGGCGCGGCGACACGGTCGCGCTGCACGTCGGGCGGCAGCAGGCTCCAGTCGATCGGCCCGAGCGCGGCGTCGAACTGGGCCGCCCGGCTGGCGATGCCCTGAGCTTCCCCGTCCGCCCTGTCGACGCTCACGAGGGCATCCTAGGGTGCCCTCGTCACTCAGCGGTGGCTGAACCGCGGCGCGCGCTTTTCGCTGAAGGCGGCCATGCCCTCTTTCTGATCCTCCAGGGCGAACAGCGACGTGAAGATGCGCGTCTCCAGGCGCAGGCCTTCGGCCAGGCTCGTCTCCTGAGCCGCTCGCAGTGCCTCTGTGGCGGCGTACAGCACCGGCAGCGACTTCGACGCGATCGTCTCGGCCGTCTTCGCGGCCTCGTCGAGCAGATCGGATGCCGGCACGACCCGGGACACCAGGCCGGCACGTTCCGCCTCGGCGGCATCCATCATGCGCCCGGTCAGCACGAGCTCCGCCGCCTTGTAGGCGCCGACCGCCCGGGTCAGCCGCTGCGTGCCGCCGATGCCGGGGATGACCCCGAGGTTGATCTCGGGTTGACCGAACCGGGCGGTGTCGGCGGCGAGGATCACGTCGCACATCATCGCCAGCTCGCACCCGCCGCCGAGGGCGAAGCCTGCCACCGCGGCCACCACCGGCGTCCGTACGCGGGAGAGCTGCTCGAGCCCCGCGAAGGGGTTGTGCATCGTCATCTCGTGGGAGCTCTTCCCCGCCATCTCCTTGATGTCGGCGCCCGCCGCGAAAGCCCGCTCGGAACCGGTCAGCACGATGCAACCGATGTTCTCGTCGGCGTCGAACGCGGTCACCGCCTCACCGAGCTCGGCGGCGAGTTGGGCGTTGAGGGCGTTGAGGGCCTGAGGCCGGTTGAGGGTGATCCAGCCGATGCGGCCACGGGTCTCGACGATGAGCGTCTCGTATGCGGTCATGCCCTCATCGTGCCACGCGTCCGCGGCGCAGCAGATCGCGGCCGACGATGACACGCATGATCTCGTTCGTGCCCTCCAGGATCTGGTGCACCCGCAGATCCCGCACCACCTTCTCGATGCCGAGCTCGCGCAGATACCCGTAGCCGCCGTGCAGCTGCAGCGCGTCGTTGGCGACGCGGAAACCGGCGTCGGTGGCGAAGCGCTTGGCCATGGCGCACTGCACCGCAGCGTCGTCGGCGCCCTCGTCCAGCGCACGGGCGGCGTCGCGCACCAGCGCGCGGGCCGCGCGCAGCTCGGTGGCCATGTCTGCGAGCATGAACACGACCGCCTGACGCTCGGACAGCGGTTCACCGAAGGTCTCACGCTCCTGCACGTAGCGCACCGCGCGGTCCATCGCCCACTGGGCGCCCCCGATCGAGCACGCCGCGATGCCGAGACGGCCCGCGTCGAGGGCCGCCATCGCGATGCGGAAACCCTCGCCGACGCCGCCGATGAGGGCGGATGCCGGCAGACGCACGTCGTCGAGCACCACCTGGCGGGTCGGCTGCGCGCTCCAGCCCATCTTCTTCTCGTTCGCGCCG
The DNA here is from genome assembly GCF_030246865.1 of Microbacterium sp. zg-B96. Classification (NCBI taxonomy): domain Bacteria; kingdom Bacillati; phylum Actinomycetota; class Actinomycetes; order Micrococcales; family Microbacteriaceae; genus Microbacterium; species Microbacterium sp. zg-B96. Next base: position 3,098,448 of record NZ_CP126738.1, read on the forward strand.
AACGACAGTCCGGGGGTCCCGGCCGGCACGAGGAACGCCGAGATGCCCCGAGCGCCGGGGGAACCCGGCTCCCCTGGCGCGCCGGTGCGGGCCATCACGACGTACACCCCCGCTTCGCCCGCACCGGAGATGAACTGCTTCACGCCGGTGAGCCGGTAGTCCTCGCCGTCGGCCACGGCGGCGGTGACGAGCGCCGCGGCATCCGACCCCGCCCCCGGCTCGGTCAGGCAATAGGAGCCCACCTCGCTCATCTCGACCAGGCGCGGCAGCCACTCCTGCCGCTGCGCGGCGCTCCCCCAGGTGTCGATGATCCCGGCGACCATGTTGTGGATCGAGATGTAGGCCGCAAGCGACGTGTCGCCCTCCGCGAGCGCCTCGTAGATCGCCACCGCGTCGCTGCGCGACAGCCCGGTGCCGCCTACGTCCTCCCGCACGCAGACGCCGCCGAGGCCGAGGTCGCCCGCCCGGCGCAGGGCGTCGCGCGGGAAGATCGCGTGCTCGTCGCGTTCCAGGGCGTAGGGCGCCAGCTCGGCGGCGGTGAATTCCCGCACCGCGGCGAGGATCGCCGCGCGCTCATCATCGGTCAGCGTGGGCGGTGTGTTCATCGTCGACGACATCGGCTTTCCATCCTGTGCAGGCTTTCGGCCTCGCGGTGGGCGATGTGCGTAGTTTAGCTGCGCGCGCTGAGGTAGGTCAGTTGCGCCCGCACGGATGCCTCGGCGGCGAACCGCACCGCGGGGTCGATGTGACCGTAGACGATATCGGTCACCGCGGCCACCAGGGCCGCGTCGGGCGCGGGGGCTCGATCGAGCGTGCCGAGGGCGGCGCGCACCTCGTCGAGGCGGGTGCGGCGGTGGGCGGCGTAGGTGCGGCAGATGGCGGCGAGGTCCGGCAGCTGCGGGCCGTGGGCCGGCAGCACCGGGATCGCGCCGTAGCCGCGCAGCCGGGTGAGCGAGTCGAGGTAGTCCGCCAGCGACCCGTCGGGTGCGGCGATGATCGTCGTGCCGCGGCCGAGGATCGTGTCCCCGGTGAGCATGGTGCCGCCGGGGGTGTCGGCGGCATCCCGCGCAGCGTCGTCGGGCAGGTGCAGCGAGACGGAGTCGGCGGTGTGGCCGGGGGTCGCGACGACGTCGATACGGATGCCGGCGGCGTGCAGCTGCTCCCCGTCGGCCAGCGGTGGTGCCCCGATGCACAGCCGCTCATCGAGGGCTCGCACCGGCGCCCCGCTGAGCTCGGCGAACCGCGGTGCCGCCTCGGTGTGGTCGCGGTGGTGGTGGGTGAGGAGGATGAGTTCCACCTCCCCCGCACCGCGGAGCGCATCGAGGTGGGCGGCGTCGTCGGGACCGGGGTCGACGACGACGATGCTGCCGCTGCCGGGCGCCCGGATCACGAACGAGTTCGTGCCGTCGAGGGTCATCGGCCCCGCGTTGGGCGCGAGCACGCGGGAGACCAGTGTGGTCCAGCGCTCCGCCCCGGCATCCGCCATCTGCCGCTACCGCCCGCTGACCGTGCCGAACAGCCGCGCGATCGGCGCGACCACGAGCGGCCTCGCGGCGATCCACCCGATCGCGATCGCCACGACCGAGGCGATGAAGATCCAGAACCCGGTCCAGTTGTCCGCATAAGCGGTGGGGTCGACCGACCCCTGCGCGGCGTACATGTGGTTGAGGTTGCGCAGCGCCCCGGTGGCGAACACCAGCGCGACGTGCACGATGATGAACGCGACGAAGTAGAGCATCACCGGGAAGTGCAGCGCGCGCGCCCACTCCACGGGGTAGGCCTGGTTGAGCCGCGCGTTGTTCTTCGGCCACATGCCGCTCATGCGGTAGCCGGTGATGGCGGCCAGCGGCGCGGCGATGAACACCGTCGTGAAGTAGGCCAGCTGCTGCAGCCCGTTGTAGTTGACCCAGCCGTTCTCGGTGGGCCAGTCCAGCGAGACGTACTGGAGCGCCGCCGACAGTGCGTTGGGGAGGACCTCCCAGCTGGTGGGGACGATACGCATCCACTGCCCGGTGGTGAACAGCAGCACCAGGAACACGAGGCCGTTGACCATCCACAGCACGTCGAGGGCCTGGTGCAGCCAGATGGTGAGGCTGGTCTTGCCCTTCTTGTCGCCCCGCGGCGTCCAGAACACCGTCGGCCGCTTCTCGGTGCGGATCTGCAGGCCGGTGCGGATGATCAGCACCATGAAGAACGCGTTGAAGAAGTGCTGCCACCCGAGCCACGCCGGGAAGCCGACAGGCGCCCCCTCGGGCAGATGGTACTCGCCGGGGTAGGTGACGAGGAAGTCCTGCATGAACTCGAGGCTGAGGAACCAGCGCACGAAGAACACCGCGAGGGCTGCCGCCACCAGCAGGCCACCGCCGCCGACGACCACGATTCCCGCCCACTGCGTGCGGGTGAACGCACCGATGCGCGTGGGCTCCGGCTTCGGCGCCGGGCGGACAGATGCCGCCGCTCCCGGCCACACGGTGCGGGGCACCGTGAGCGGCGGGCGCGGGCCGGTGGGGGACGCGGGGGCGTGTGCTGTGGTTGCGGTTGCGGTTGCGGGCGCGGTAGCGGTAGTTGCGGCCGCCGCCACGAGAGCGCTATCCGTCACCGGTGCGGCATCCGTCACGGGCGCGGTATCCGTCACGGGCGCGGCATCCGTCGCGATAGGCCGCGCGACTCCCGCCGGCGGCCAGGGCTCGCCACCCGCGACGCGAGGCAGTCCGCGCCTCAGCGCGACACCGTCCCCGGCATCCGCGGCGACCGTCGCTGGCACGGACTGCGGGGGCTGCGCGGGCTGCTCGGGTGTCACGTCCGCACGCTCTGCGGCAGAAACACCCGCCATAACCGACACCGGAGCGGCTGCGGGAGCCGCGGTAGCGGGAGCCGCGGCAGCGCCCGCGGGGGGCCAGGGCTCGCCACCGGGCACCCGCGGCAGGCCGCGCCGCAGCGCGCGCCCGGCCGACGCCGGTTCGGGTGTCACTTCGTGTCGCTCCGCGGGCGCCGAAGCGGCAGCGACTGCCACCTGAGCGTCGCTTGTCGACGCGGGCGCCGGTTCAGGTGTCACTTCGTGTCGCTCCGCGGGCGCGGGGGCGGCAGCAACTGCCACTTCAGCGGCGGGCGCGGCCGGGGCGGGCGCGGCGACACCGACGGGCGCGGCACCGGCGGCAGCGGCACCGGCGGCAGGCCACGGCTCACCGCCGGCCACCCGCGGCAGGCCCCGGCGCACGGTTCGCCCGTATGTCGCCATCGCGCGCTACGCCTTCTTCGACTCGAGGGCCGCGATCAGCTGCGGCACGATCTGGAAGAGATCGCCCACCACGCCGAAGTCGGCGATCTCGAAGATCGGGGCGTCCGCGTCCTTGTTGATCGCGACGATCGTCTTCGCGGTCTGCATTCCCGCCTTGTGCTGGATCGCCCCGGAGATGCCGAGAGCGACATACAACTGCGGGGACACCGACACACCGGTCTGCCCCACCTGGTACGAGTACGGCACGTAGCCGGCATCCACTGCGGCGCGCGACGCGCCGATCGCGGCGCCCAGCGTGTCGGCGAGCTGCTCGACGAGCGCGAACTTCTCCCCCGACCCGAGTCCTCGGCCGCCGGAGACGACCTTGGCCGCACCCCGCAGTTCCGGACGCGAGGATGCCACGACGGCCTCCTCGAACGAGTCGACCGTCGCCGCGGGGGCACCCGACGGCGTGACCTCGAGCGGCGAAACGGCAGGAGCGGCGACCGCCTCGGCGCGCGCATCGATCGCGCCCTGACGCACCGTGATCACGTAGGCGCCGAACGTCGGCGCGGACGTGACGCTGTAGGCCCCGCCGTACACCGAGTGCTGCGCGAGCACGCCCTCGTCGTCACGGGCGACGCCGATGGCGTCCACGGCGAGCGCGCGCTTCGTGCGGGCGGCGAACCGGCCGGCGATGTCGCGGCCCTCGATCGAGTTGGAGACGAGCACCGCGTCGGGCTGCACGAGGTCGGCTGCCGCGACGAGCGCGTCCAGGAACGGGATCGTCAGTGCGTTGTCGGCGCCGCCGAGCCCGGCCGTGAGCACCGCCTGCGCGCCGAGGTCACCCGCGGCGGATGCCAGTGCGTCGTGCCGCTCGGGCGCGGCGACGATCAGCGCCACCGGGGTGCCGATCGCGGCGGCCGCGCCCAGCAGGCCGGCCGCCGATTTGGCCAGCTCGCCGTTCGGCATGACGTCCAGGTGGACCAGGATCGAATCTGCTGCAAAGTCGGTCACGATTTCCGATCCCCTCACGCCAGCCGGTTTTCGATGAGGAACGCGGCGAGCCTCTCGCCACCGTCGCCCTCGTCGATGATCTTCACGCCCGCCGAACGCGGCGGCTTCTCACTGACGGCGGTCATGATCGACCGTGCGACGGTGTCCACACCGGCATCCACCTCGAGGTCGGCGAGCGACAGGGTCTCGAACGGCTTCTTCTTGGCCGCCATGATGCCCTTGAAGTTCGGGAATCGCGCGTCGGGCAGCGCCTCGGTGATCGCGATCACGGCGGGCAGCGGCGCGGTGACGCGCGCGTTGCCGGCATCGGTCACCCGGGTTCCCGACACCGACGTCGCGCCGATCTCGACCGCCGCGAGGGCCGTCGCGTGCGGCACGCCGAGGTGCTCCGCGATCATCGCGCCGATCACGCCGCCGGAGCCGTCGGTGGACTGGTTACCGGTGATCACGAGGTCGAAGCCGATGCGCTTGATCGCCGCGGCCAAGGTCTCTGCCGTCAGCCCCAGGTCGGCGCCGGCGAGTGCCTCATCGACGACCTGCGCGGCGGATCCCGCGCCCATCGCGAGTCCCTTGCGGATCGTCGCAGCCGAAGCCTCCGGCGCCATCGACAGCACCACCACCTCCGTGCCGGGGTGGGCGTCGGCATAGCTCAGCGCCACCTCGAGGGACCGCTCCCCGATCTCGTCGAGCACACGCTCGCTCGCACCTCGATCGGCCAAACCCGTCTCCGGGTTCAGCTTGCGGTCACCATAGGTGTCCGGGACTTCTTTGACCAGCACGACGATCTTCATTGACTCTCCTCAGGCGTGGATCGACTCTATACAATCCGAAAGCACACGGATGACGCGCCGGTTCAGTCGGCCGCTTCCTCCGGGCGCTCCGCCACCTGCAGCGTCGCGGTGTCGGCCACATAGCCGTCGATGTGCCGCTCATCGGGACCGGTGTACAGCGACAGCGGTCGGATGAGGGCGTTGGATGCCAGCTGCTCGCTGATGTGCGCGGTCCACCCTGTCACTCGGGCCGCAACGAAAAGCGGCGTGAAGGTGATCGTGTCGAACCCCATCAGGTTGTAGGCCGGACCGGACGGGTAGTCCAGGTTCGGGTAGATGCCCTTGCGCGCCACGAACTCCGACTCCAGCGCGTCGTAGAGCGCGGCGATGTCGGGGCGGTCGTAGAAGACGACGAGCTCGTCCAGCGCGGCCTTCATCGTAGGCACGCGCGAGTCGCCTCGTTTGTAGACGCGGTGGCCGAAGCCCATGATCTTGCGCTTGCTCGCGAGGGCCTCGTCGAGCCAGGCCGTCACGTTCTCGGCCACCCCGATCTCGTCGAAGATGTGCAGCACGGCCTCGTTCGCGCCGCCGTGCAGCGGGCCCTTCAGTGCCCCGATCGCACCGACGACGGCGGAGTACAGGTCACTGAGAGTCGAGGCGATCACCCGTGCGGTGAAGGTGGACGCGTTGAAGGAGTGCTCGGCGTACATGATCATCGAGCGGTTGAACGCGTCGATGACGACCGGGTCGGCCTCTTCCCCGAAGGTGAGCCACAGGAAGTTCGCGGCGTAGTCCAGATCGTCCCGCGACGCCACCGGCTCCAGACCCCGGCGGCGGCGCTGGCCGTACGCGACGATGGCGGGGAGGGCGGCGAACAGGCGGATGCTGCGGGCGAGGTTGTCCTCGGCGTTGCCGCTGGCATCGAGCACCGAGCCGGTGCCGGCCAGATCCACCGCGCCCAGCAGGCTGACGGCGGTGCGCACCTCGTCCATCGGGTGCGCGTCCAGCGGCACGAGGTCGATCGCGGCCTTGACGTCCTCGCGCAGCACGCGGTGGGCGCGTTCGGTCTCGCGCAGCTCGGCCAGCTGCGCCTCATCGGGCAGTTCACCGGTCCACAGCAGGTAGGCCACCGCCTCGAACGGCTGCGTCGCGGCCAGCTCCTGTACCGGGTAGCCGCGGTACAGCAGGCTGTTGGTGTCGGGGTTGACCTTGGAGACGGCCGTGACGTCGGCGATGACGCCGGCCAGTCCCTTTTTGATGTCGTCGCTCATGGGGTGCTCATTTCCGGATCTCGAAGGTGAAGACGTTCGTGTCGAAGTGGTTGTATGCCTCGTAGTCGAGCAGGTCGTACAGGTCGGCGCGGTGCTGCATCTCGTCCAGCTTGCCGGTGAGGTGCCCCTCTGCGGTCAGCGTATCCAGTGCCCGCCCCGCCGCGCCCATCGCGATGCGCAGCAGCGACACCGGCCAGATCACGATATTCACTCCCACATCGCGCAGCTGGTCGACGGAGAACAGCTCGCTCTTGCCGAACTCGGTCATGTTGGCCAGGATCGGCACGTCCACGGCGCCGCGGACGGCCTCGAACTCTTCCAGGGTGCGCATCGCCTCGGGGAAGATCGCGTCCGCCCCGGCATCCACGAGCGCCTTGGCGCGGTCGATCGCGGCATCCAGCCCCTCGACGGCGCGGATGTCGGTGCGCGCCATGATGAGGAAGTTCGGGTCGCGGCGGGCGTCGGCGGCGGCGCGGATGCGCTTGACGGCGGTGTCCTGGTCGACGACGGCCTTGCCGTCGAGGTGCCCGCAGCGCTTCGGGTTGACCTGGTCCTCGATGTGGGCCCCGGCGATGCCGGCATCCTCGAGGGTCTGGATCGTGCGGGCCACGTTCATCGGCTCGCCGAACCCGGTGTCGGCGTCGATGATGGCGGGCAGGTCGGTCATGCGCGCGATCTGCTGCCCGCGGCCGGCGACCTCGGTGAGGGTCGTCAGCCCGATGTCGGGCAGCCCCAGGTCGGCGCTGAGCACGGCACCGGAGATGTAGACGCCCTCGAAGCCCTTCTGCTGGATCAGGCGCGCCGAGAGCGGATTGAACGCCCCGGGGAAGCGCAGCAGCTCCCCGGAGGCGAGTCGCTCGCGCAGCACCCGCCGCTTCTCGGCGGCGGAGACGGCGGAGTACAGCATCAGAACAGCCCCTTCGGGGCGGGCGCGGCCAGCAGCAGGCCAGGCTTGGCGACGATCGACAGCTCGCGCACCTCGTCGGCACCGAGTTCGGGCAGTCGCTGCACGAGGTCGAGGAACCGCTCGATCTCTTCCGGCTCGAGCACGGGCGCCGCGAGCAGGCGGAACTTGCGGATGTAGTCCTCGCGGGCGAACGGACGCGCACCGAGCGGGTGGGCATCGGCGACGGCGATCTCCTCTTCGATCACGGTGCCGTCGGTCAGGCGGATCTCCACGCGGCCGCCGAAGGCCTTTTCGTTCGGGTCGTCGGAGTGGTAGCGGCGCGTCCACTCGGCGTCCTCGGCCGTGGTGATCTTCTGCCACAGGGCCACAGTGTCGGTGCGGGCGGCGCGCTCCGGGGCGTAGGAGTCGACGTGGTGCCAGCCACCGTCCTGCAGCGCGACGGCGAAGATGTACGGGATCGAGTGGTCCAGCGTTTCGCGCGACGCGGTCGGGTCGTACTTCTGCGGGTCGTTGGCGCCGGAGCCGATCACGTAGTGCGTGTGGTGCGAGGTGTGCAGCACGATCGACTCGACGTTGGCCGGGTCGGCGACCTCGGGGTGCTCGCTGTGGAGCTTGCGAGCCAGATCGATCCAGGCCTGCGCCTGATATTCGGCCGAATGCTCCTTCGTGTACGAATCCAGGATCGCGCGCTTGGGCTCGCCGACGCCGGGCAGCGGCACGTCGTAGGCGGCATCCTTGCCGTCGAGCAGCCACGCCACGACGCCGTCTTCGCCTTCGTAGATCGGCGACGGGGAGGTCTGCCCGCGCATCGCGCGGTCGACCGCTTCGACGGCCAGCTTGCCGGCGAACGCGGGGGCATAGGCCTTCCACGTGGAGATCTCGCCCTTGCGTGACTGCCGCGTGGCGGTGGTGGTGTGCAGCGCCTGACCGACCGCCTGGTAGATCGTCTCGACGGGCAGGCCGAGGAGGGTGCCGATGCCGGCGGCGGCCGAGGGGCCGAGGTGGGCGACGTGGTCGATCTTGTGCTTGTGCAGGCAGATCGCCCGCACCAGGTCGATCTGGATCTCGTAGCCGGTCGCGATGCCGCGCACCAGCGCCGCGCCGTCGGCGCCGACGTGCTGGGCGACGGCGAGGATCGGCGGGATGTTGTCGCCGGGGTGGGAGTAGTCGGCGGCCAGGAACGTGTCGTGGTAGTCCAGTTCGCGCACCGCGACCCCGTTCGCCCATGCTGCCCACTCCGGGCTGGTACGACGTTCGAGCGCGCAGCCGAAGACGGTTGCGCCGGCACCGCCGACCGAGACGGCGTGATCGAGGGCCTGTTGGCGGGCGGCGCTGACGGGGGCGCGGGTGAGGGAGGCCGCGGCGACGGAGGCGTTGTCGATGATGCGGTTGATGATCATGTCGACGACCTCGGAGTCGACGGCGACCGGGTCGGCGGCGACCTCGGCGATGTGCCAGGCCAGCTGGCCCTCGCGGGGAAGGTCCTCGTCGCTGCGGTGGACGCGGAGGTGGTGCGTGATGGTCATGGTGGGTCCTTTCTCTACAGCGCGGAATGCCGTGCTGCGAGGCCGTCGTCGAGCGAGGCGAGAATGCTCTCGAGTGCGTTGTGCAGGTGGATGTGGGTGGCGTGGGCGGCCAGCTCCCGGTCGCCCTCGGCGATCGCGGCGGCGATCAGCCGGTGCTCGGCGACGGATGCCGCGAGTCGGTCGGGGTTGTCGCGCGCGAGCCGACGCACCCGCACAAGGTGGGTGCGGGTGGTGCGCAGCGTCGCGGTGAAGTAGTCGTTGGCGACGGCGGCGTCCAGCTCGGCGTCGAAGCGCGCGATGAGCGCGTAGTAGGCATCCGCCCCGCCGGGGGCGACGAGGTCGACGGCGGCGAAGTCGCGGACGAGGCCGGCGAAGACGGCACGGTCGCCGCGTTCGGCGGCGATGCCCGCGGCGGTCTCCTCCAGCGCGCGACGCAGTTCGAACAGGGCGCGGATGTCGTCGGGCTCCACGGCGGTGACGACGGTGACCCGCGGCGACTGCTGCGCGACGAGCCCGTCGGCGGCCAGGCGCCGGAGGGCCTCGCGCAGCGGGGTGCGGCTCACGCCCAGCCGGGCGGCCTGCTCGACTTCGCCGAGCACGGTTCCCGCCGGCAGCGCGCCGGACTGGATCTCCTCGAGCAGCGTCGCGTAAGCGCGTTCGCCCGCCCGCGCCTGGATCACGCCGTCGGTAGCCATCCCAGCAGTGTATACATACCTGCACCCTTGCGCCTAGTCGAGCCCAACACGGGGCCATTGCGTATACAGAGGGCCGTCACGCCCGGCCGCGCGCGACCCACGCGGTCGCCGTGACGCTGACCGGCCCCGCCCCCAGTTCCCCGCGAGCCCGCTCCAGGATCCGGGCGCGGGTCGGCGCGTCCAGCGACGCCACGAGCGCACCGGCCGGCGAAACGCCGAGGGTGTAGGGCTCCCACCACTCCTGGATGCTCGCGAAGGTCGACCGCACCGTGAGCTCCCCGCCCTGCACCTCGCCACAGCCCGCGTCGGCGAGCAGCGCCTCAAGCTGTCCCGCTCGCGTGCCGGCGCGATCCTGCTCCCCCACCGTGATCCCCAGCACGGCGATGGCCGCGCGGAAGAACACCGACTGCGGCGCACGGTCGCCGCCGAAGTCCCACACGCACGCCGCGATCGTGCCCCCGGGGCGGGTCACCCGGCGCATCTCCGACACGCCTCCCGCTGGGTCGGTCATGAAGTGGACCACCAGTTCGGCCAGTGCCGCGTCGAACACGTCGGCATCGAACGGCAGGGCTTCGGCCGTCGCACGGCGCACGTCCACGCCCGGCACCCGCGTCCGCGCCGCCGCGACGAACGATGCCGACGGGTCGACGGCGGCGACCGCCTCCGCACCGAGCCGGCCGGCCAGCACCATCGTCAGCGCACCGGGTCCGCACCCCACGTCCAGCACCTGCTGCCCGGACTCGATGCCCGCCCACGCGGCGAATGGTTCGGCCAGCGGCTGCGAGAACCGCCCCATGAAACGGTCGTACGCATCGGCGGCGACGTCGAATATGGTGCGGATGCTACGCCCGCAGCGCCGTCGCGGAACACCCGGGCAGCCGCCATCCGCCCCGCGCCGTGGGCACTATTCCTCCCGCAGTGGAGCGGATGTAGCTTGTCCGCCATGAACGCCGTCGTCCAGACGCATCGGCTCACGAAACGCTACGGCCAGGTGAAGGCACTCGACGGGCTGGACCTCACCGTCGACGCCGGTCAGGTGCATGGTTTCCTCGGGCCCAACGGCGCCGGAAAGACCACCACGATCCGCATCCTGCTGGGCCTTGCGCGCAAGACCTCGGGAACGGCCTGGGTTCTCGGGGGCGACCCGTGGCGCGACTCGGTCGCCCTGAACGCCCGAATCGCCTACGTGCCGGGCGACGTCGCCATCTGGCCGAACCTCTCCGGCGGGGAATCGATCGACTTCCTCGCTCGACTGCGCGGCGCCCGTCGCCGCGATCGCGCCTACCGTGCCGTCAGGGACAGGCTGCTCGAGGCGTTCCAGCTCGACCCGCGCAAGAAGGGCCGCGCGTACTCCAAAGGCAACCGGCAGAAGGTCGCCCTCATCGCAGCATTCGCCGTGCCTGCAGACCTGTACATCCTGGACGAGCCGACCAGCGGCTTGGATCCGCTGATGGAGGTGGTGTTCCGCACCGAGGTGCAGCGCCTCAGGGGCGCCGGAGCCACTGTGCTGCTGTCCAGCCACATCCTCTCCGAAGTCGAGTTGCTGTGCGACCGCGTCTCGATCATCCGTGCCGGCACCGTCGTCGAGTCGGGCACGCTCGCAGCGATGCGACACCTGACGCGCACCGAGGTGTCGTTCGAGGCCCCCAATGCGGATGCACTCACCGTCCTCCCCGCCGCACATGACGTCACCTACGACGCCGGTCGCGCGCGGTTCACGGTGGATTCGGATGCCGTATCCGGCGTGCTGCCGCGGCTCGCGGCACTGCACGTCACCGGCCTGCGGGTCAACCCACCGTCGCTTGAAGAGCTGTTCCTTCGGCACTATGGAGACGATGCGTCCCCCACCCGCGAGCCGCCCTCATGAGCGCGCTGCTTCGCCAGCGGCTACAGCGCGACCGACTGCAGCTGCTGTTGTGGATCCTGGGCACGGCCGCACTCGCGGCATCCGCGGTCGGCGGGGCCGAGCAGTCGTACGGCACTCAGCGCGATCGCACCGAGGTACTCGCCGCCGTCATGGCCAACCCGGTCATCCTGCTGTTCCGCGGACTCCCCTCGGGCGCTGACCGCGAGGCATTCACGCTGTTCCTGATCCTGCCGTTCCTGGCGCTCATGGCAGCGTTCATGAGCACCTTTCTCGCGGTGCGGCACACACGGATGGAGGAGGAGTCCGCCCGCGCGGAGCTCGTAGGCGCCACACCCGCAGGCCGCATCGCGCCACTCGTAGCCACCATCGTGCACGGCACCGCGGCCGACACGGCACTCGCGCTCGTAGTCGCCGTCGTGTTCCTCGGCGCCGGCTTCCCGCCCCTCGGTGCGCTCGTCGCGGGGGCCGCTGCGGGCGCCGTCGGGCTGTCGTTCCTCGCCGTGGGGCTGGTCGCCGGCCAGCTGCTGCGCACATCGCGGGCTGCCAATTCGCTTGCCGTGTGGGTTCTCCTCCTCACGTTCCTGATCGGCGGTGTCGGCAATGCGCTCGGCACGCCCAGCGACGACCTGCAGAGCATCACCAGCTCGTGGTTGACGTGGCTTTCGCCGTTCGGCTGGGCTGAGAACACCCGCCCCTTCGCCGACGATGCGCCGTGGCCGCTGGCACTGTGCCTCATCGTGGCGGTCGCGCTCGGCGCGGCTGCCGTCGCGCTGCAGTCGGCACGGGATGTCGGTGAGAGCCTCATCCCGCAACGGGCAGGCCGCGTCGAGGCCCGAGCACTGCTGTCCTCCTCCACGGGGCTGGTGTGGCGCCTCACGTGGAGCTCACTCGTCGGCTGGTGCATCGGTGGCCTGGTGACGGGGCTGCTGGCCACCAGCCTCGCCTCGGTCATCGATCGGGTCGGTACCCAGATCCCCGCAGTGGAGGCCGTCATGGCCGCGCTGTCGAACAACGGCAGCCTGCAACAGGGCATGGTGGTCATCTTCTTCCTGATCGTCGGCGTGCTCGCAGCATGCGCGGCCGTCCAAACGGTGTGTCGAGCCCGCCAGGAGGAGGCGCGCGGCACGGCAGAAGCTGTGCGCGCATCGCCCGTCGGCCGCGTGCGCTGGCTGGCCGACTACCTCCTCGTGGCGTTCGCCGGCGTCGTGCTCGTCGTCGCCAGCGGGGTGCTCGGCGCCGTGCTGGGTGTAGCCGGCTCCGCGACGGATCCGACCTTCCGCACCGACCTCGTGCGCGACGCGGCGGTGTCCGGCGGCGGGCAGATCGCCGCCGCCTCGGTCTACCTCGTGGTCGCCGCGCTTGTGTTCGTCCTCGCGCCGCGGTGGACGATCGGCCTGGGCTGGACGCTGGTGCTCGCGGGGGTGGTGCTGGGCCTGTTCGGCGCACTTTTCGGCCTGCCCGACTGGGTGGTGAGCATCTCGCCGATCGCCGACGTGCCTGCCGTCAGCGGCGACACGATCGACGTCAAGGGGCTGTGGTGGCTCATCCTTGCATCGGTCGCCGGGGCGGCGGCATCGCTCACGCTCATGAAGCGACGGGAGCTCGCCGCATGACGGCGAGATCGACGGGGACGCACGGTCGGCGCTACGCCCCCGCGTCGGCGAGGCGCTCCGCCAGCGCTTCGAGCGCGGGGCGCTGACCCTTCACGAGCCGCTGGGCCGCGGCATCCATCGCCACCCATTCCGCGCGATCCACCTCGGGGAAGCGGGCGGTCTTGCCCGACCGCGGGGGCCATTCCATCTCGAACTCGCCGAAGACGAAGTCGGATGCCGCAAACGCGCCGCCATCCGCGACGAACACCGTCACGCGTTTTCCCGACGAGTACGGATACGTGCCGAGTTCGGCATACGGCCCCTCCGGCGGGTCGACCCCCAGCTCCTCACGGAACTCGCGCGTCGCGGCATCCAGCGCCGATTCGGCGTCGGGGTCGTACTCACCCTTGGGGATCGACCACGCACCGGCCTCCTTGCTCGCCCAGAACGGACCGCCCATGTGGGCGATCAGCACTTCGGGCCCGGCGCCGGAGAGCCGGTAGAGCAGGAGGCCGGCGCTGTGGATGCTCATCAGGTCAGGCGAGTCTTCGGCGACACCTCGTAGGTGTCCGCGGGGTCCGTCTCGGCCACACCGGCGAGGGCGTCGTCGATCGCCGTCATCGTGTCGGCGTCGAGGGTGACGCCCGAGGCCTTGACGGAGTCCTCGAGCTGCTCGGGGCGCGATGCTCCCACCAGCGCAGCGGCGACGTTCGGGTTCTGCAGCACCCACGCGATCGCCAGCTGCGGCATGGTGAGGCCCGCCTGCTCGGCGACCGGCTTGAGCTTCTGCACGGCGGTCAGCACGTCGTCGTCGAGGAAGCGCTTGACGAAGCTCGCGCCGCTCTTCTCATCGGTCGCCCGCGAGCCCTGCGGCACCGGCTGACCCGGCAGGTACTTGCCGCTGAGCACACCCTGAGCCATCGGCGACCACACGATCTGCGAGATGCCCAGTTCCTGGGAGGTCGGCACGACCTTGCCCTCGATCACGCGCCACAGCGCGGAGTACTGCGGCTGGTTCGACACCAGCTGCACGCCCAGGTCCTGGGCCAGCGCGTGGCCCTCCCGCAACTGCTCGGCCGTCCACTCCGAGACGCCGATGTACAGCGCCTTGCCCTGCCGCACGATGTCGGCGAAGGCCTGCATCGTCTCTTCCAGCGGAGTCTCGTAGTCGTAGCGGTGGGCCTGGTAGAGGTCGACGTAGTCGACGCCCAGGCGTCGCAGCGAACCGTGGATGCCGTCGAAGATGTGCTTGCGGCTGAGCCCGTGGTCGTTGGGACCCTTGCGGCCGATCGGGAAGTAGACCTTCGTGAAGATCTCGAGGCTCTCGCGCGACTGCCCCTTCAGCGCTTCCCCGAGCACCACTTCGGCTGCGGTGTTGGCGTAGGTGTCGGCGGTGTCGAACGACGTGATCCCGAGATCGAGCGCCTTGTGCACCGTGGCGATGGCGGCGTCGTTCTCGACCTGCGACGCGTGGGTGACCCAGTTGCCGTAGGTGATTTCCGAGACCTTGAACCCACTGTTGCCGAGATAGCGATAGTTGACCATCAGAGAACGCTACCCCCCGACGAGGCAGGCCTGTGCGGGAGTAGACAGCCCGCAGCCGGCGGTGTACGTCAGACCTCGACGGGGACGTCCTCGGCGGCGCGCTCGTCGTCTTCGGTGGCCACCAGCTGCCCGCAGGCACCGTCGATCTCCTTGCCGCGGGTGTCGCGGAGGGTCGTCGGCACGCCGGCGTCGTTGAGCCGGCGCACGAACTCGTCCTGCACGTCCTTGTCGGACGAGGTCCAGATCGAGCCGGGGGTCGGGTTCAGCGGGATGGGGTTGACGTGCACCCAGCCACGGCCGCGCGCGTTGAGCTTCTCGGCGAGCAGGTCCGCGCGCCAGGCGTGGTCGTTCATGTCCTTGATGAGGGCGTACTCGATCGACACGCGGCGGCCGGTCTTGTCGAAGTAGTTGCGGGCGGCGTCGAGGGCCTCGTCGACCTTCCAGCGGGAGTTCACCGGGATGAGCTCGTCGCGCAGCAGATCGTCGGGGGCGTGCAGCGACAGCGCGAACGTGACCGGGATGTCCTCCTCGGCGAGCTTGCGGATCGCCGGCACGAGACCGACCGTCGAGACGGTGATGCCGCGGGCGCTCATTCCGATGCCGTGCTTCTTGTCGACCATTGTGCGCACGGCCTGCATGACGCGGTTGTAGTTGGCCAGGGGCTCACCCATGCCCATGAAGACGATGTTGGTGACGCGCTCACCCTCGTGGCCCACCTTGCGGGGATCACCCAGGCCGCCCTCGGCGATGAGGCGGTTCGCTCGTACGATCTGGTCGACGATCTCGGCGGCCGACATGTTGCGGGTCAGACCCGCCTGGCCGGTGGCGCAGAACGGGCAGTTCATGCCGCAGCCGGCCTGGCTCGACACGCACAGGGTGATGCGGCCGGGGTATCGCATGAGGACGGACTCGACCAAGGCGCCGTCGTGCAGCTTCCACAGGAACTTGATCGTGTCGCCCTTGTCCGTCTCGAGGCGACGCACCTCGGTCAGCAGCGGCGGCAGCATGCCGTGTACGAACTCCTCGCGGCCGGCGGCCGGAAGGTCCGTCATCTGTGCGGGGTCGGCGGTGAAGTGCGTGAAGTAGTGCTTCTCCAGCTGGGCGGCGCGGAAGCCCGGCATCCCGAGCTCCTTGACCTTCTCGACGCGCTGTTCGGGCGTGAGGTCGGCCAGGTGCACCGGCGGTTTGCCGCGCTTCGGGCTGGCGAACTGCAGCAGCGGCCTGCCTTCGGCGTCCTTCTGCTGCGACCATCCCTCGGTCGTCGGACGCACCTGCCGCGGTTTGGTGGCGCGCACGGGGGAAGAGTCGGTCATCCCTCCAGGGTACGCGTGCCATCTGGACGGATGCTCGATCCGCGGTTCGGCGGCGTTAGCGTGGAGGGGTGAGTGACGACGGAATCGAGATCCGCGACATCCGCCCCGAGGATGCCGGTGAGGTGCTGACCCTGCAACGGGCGGCATTCGTGCAGGAAGCGATCATCTACGGCGCCCCCGACATGCCCCCGCTGACCCAGACGCTCGACGAGTTGACCGCAGAGCTCGCGACCAACCTCGGCTGCGTCGCCCTGGCCGGTACGCGCATCGTCGGCGCGGTGCGCGCGCGGCGCGATGGTGACCTGCTGCTGATCGGCAGGCTCGCGATCGCCCCGGACCAGCAGGGCAGCGGCATCGGCACGAAGCTGCTCGCGGCGGTCGAGGAGCGCGGCCGACAGGTCGGCGCGACGACGGCGGAGTTGTTCACCGGGTCGCTCAGTGAGGCGAATCTGCGCCTGTACGAGCGCGAGGGCTACCGCGAGTCCGAGCGCGTACCGGGCGAGGGCTCCGAGCAGGTCTTCCTGCGCAAGCCGCTGGCCTGACCCCCACCCGGCTCAGCCCGCGGGGGCGCCCAGGTACAGCGGGTTGCCGTCGACATCGCGCACCTGCGCGACCCGCTCGTCCCACGGCATGTCCGCCGGCACCTCCACCGACGTACCGCCGGCAGCAAGCGCCGCCCGATACGCCGCGTCCACGTCGTCGACATAGAGCCAGAGCGCCACGCGATCGGATGCCACCACCTGCGGCTCCAGGCCGACAGCCAGCGCGCCGGCGCCGACCGCGAGCGAGACGTACACGTCCTCGAAGCGGTAGGTCACGGTGGCCCCGAACGCCCGCTCGTAGAACGTCACCAGCGATGCCAGGTCGGCGGTGCGCAGGATCGGAAACAGGCTCCTCACCGTCATGGCGACACGCTACGCCCGCGGGTCATCGCGGCACACTCGGGTGCCGCAAAATCCCCCCGTCTAGAATCTGGCCATGAGCACCGAACCGAAGCCGATCGCGGCGAAAGCCGTCGTCGCGCACAAGGTGCTCAACAACAACGTGGTCATCACGGTGGATGCCGCCGGCACCGAGCGGGTCCTCATGGGTCGCGGCCTGGGTTTCCAGGTGAAGCCCGAGGACATCATCGACCCGGCCAAGGTTGAGAAGACCTTCGTGCTCGACGGCGGAGCCGACGGAGAACGCGAGCGCCAGATCCTCTCCGACGTGCCGTATCCCGTGATCGAGGCGGTCACCCGCGCCGTCGACGAGGCGGAGCGGTCGCTCGGTCACCACCTCGGCCGGCACCTCACCGTGGCTGTGATCGACCACATCCAATTCGTGCTGGAGCGGCTGGCTCAGGGGATCCGCATCCCCACGACCTCCATGCCGGAGCTGCGGGTGCTGCATCCGCAGGAGTTCGCCGCCGCCACCCGCATGGCCGCTTCGATCAGCGCGGCGCTGGAGACCCGTCTCCCCGACGAGGAGGCCGTGTTCCTCACGATGCACCTGCTCAACGCGACCCGCGATGAGCCCAACGGCACCGCAGCGCTGCTGTTCCGCCGCGTGCAGCACGTCGTGGCGACGGTGGAGGCGGGGCTCGGCGTCGACCTGAACGTCGAGAGCCCTGACTACGCGCGGTTCATCCTGCACGTGCAGTTCCTGCTGCAGCGGCTGGTCTCCCGGTCGATGCTGCGGGGCAGCGACACGTCGTTCTTCGAGTTCGCCAAGCACAGCTATCCCCGCTCGTTCGCGATCGCGGAGCGGGTCAAGGGGTACGTCCGCGAGGCGACCGGGTCGGAGCTGACCGACGAGGAACTGCTGTACGTGATCGTGCACGTCGAGCGTCTCGCCCAGCACGTCTCGCCTGGACCCACCCAGACACCCGTGCTACCGTAAGCGACGCAGGGCGGTGACGCCCTGTGGACGTCTTCGGATTGTTACCGCGTCAGCGGGCAAAACCTGAGCTCACATCGCCGGAATCGGCGGTGAACGAGTTCAGGTTTTTTTGTTGCCCGGAAACACCCCGTCGACCTCCCCGAGTAATGGATGCCGCAGAGCTGCGGCAGAAGGAGAGCCGGTCCGATGGACTACTCAAAGACCGCTGCGGGCGTCCTCAAGGGCGTCGGCGGGGAGCAGAACGTGCAATCGGTGGTGCACTGCGCCACCCGGCTGCGCTTCGTCCTGAAGGACGAGGCCAAGGCCGACACCGCCGCGATCAAGGCCACGCCCGGCGTGATCACGACGGCTCAGGCCGGCGGTCAGTACCAGGTCGTCATCGGAAACGACGTGCCCGAGGTGTTCGCCGAGCTCGGCAAGATCTCGAAGCTCGGCGGCGGCGGGACACCCGCGCAGGATGCCCCGAGGGGGAACCTGCTCAACCGGTTCATCTCGATGATCTCGGCGATCTTCACCCCGCTGCTGTGGGCCCTCGCCGGCACCGGGCTGCTGAAGGCCTTCCTCGCCGCCGCCGTCACCTTCGGCTGGATCGACACCGCGACGTCGACCTACACCGTGCTCAACGCACTGTCGGACGCGTTCATCAACTTCCTGCCGCTCGCGCTGGCGTTCACGGCGGCCCGCTACTTCAAGGCATCCGAATTCACGTCTTTCGCGATCGCCGCGGCGCTGCTGTACCCCACGATCACGCCGCTGGTGGGTGCGGCGGACCTGACGTTCTTCGGCATCCCCTTCACGATGGTCAACTACGTCTCCAGCGTCATCCCGATCATCATCGTCGTGTGGCTGCAGAGCCACGCCGAGAAGTTCCTCTACGCCAAGCTCCCCAGCGCCGTGCGCCGGTTCGTCACTCCGATGATCATCGTGCTCGTCGCGGTGCCGCTCGTGTTCGTCGTCATCGGACCCATCTCCGCCATCCTCAGTGGCTGGATCGGCACCAGCATCGGCTGGGTCTTCGCGACCGTGCCGTGGCTCGGTGGCGCCCTCATGGGTGGCCTGTGGCAGGTGTTCGTGATCTTCGGCCTGCACTGGGGCCTCGTGCCGCTGTTCAGCCTCGAGTACCAGACGACCGGACAGATCCTGCTGACCGCGCCCGTCTTCGCGGCCGTTCTCGCACAGGCCGCAGCCGTCGCCGGCGTGTGGGTGCGCACCCGCAACAAGCGTCTGAAGTCCCTCGCAGCTCCCGCGACGCTGTCCGGCTTCCTCGCCGGCATCACCGAGCCGGCGATCTACGGCATCAACCTGCCCCTCAAGCGCCCGTTCGCGTTCGGCATCGTCGGCGGTGTCCTCGGCGGCGCGCTGATGTCCGCCGGTGGCGTCTTCTCCACGAGCTTCGTGGTCCCGTCGGGCCTGGCCCTGCCCGCGCTGTTCGGCAACGGCAGCATGGTGCTGCTCGCAATCGGCCTGGGAGTGGCGATCATCGTGCCGTTCCTGCTGACCGTGATCGTCGGTTTCAAGGACCCCGAAGAGGACGCCGTCATCCCCGCCGAGAGCACGGATGTCACCGTCCTGAGCCCCCTCGACGGCACCGCCGTGCCGCTGTCCCAGGTGCCCGACGCCGCGTTCGCCGAGGGCGGCCTCGGCCAGGGCGTCGCGGTCATCCCTCGCTCGGGCGCCGTGTACGCACCGTTCGACGCCGTCGTGGTCGCGGCCTTCCCGACCGGTCACGCGGTGGGCTTGCGCCACGATGACGGCGCGGAGCTGCTGATCCACATCGGCATCGACACCGTCAAGCTCGGCGGGCAGCACTTCTCGCTCAAGGTGACCAGCGGCCAGGAGGTCAAGGCGGGCGACCTGCTCGTGGAGTTCGACCTCGACGCGATCGCCGCCGCCGGTTACGACCTCACGACCCCGGTCGTGGTGACCAACGCCGATCTGTACCCGACGGTCGGCACGCCCGCGACCGGCCCGATCGCCCACGGCGACCCGCTGTTCTTCGCGATCGCGGAGCAGCCGGCACTGGCTGCCAAGTAACCCGCGCGGCATCCATTCCTCCCCGGCGGGGCGCCCTCGCGCGTCCCGCCGGGGAAACCATGAACCAGGAAGAGAACATGACCACCGCAACGACTTTCCCCGACAGCTTCCTCTGGGGCGGCGCGACCGCCGCCAACCAGGTCGAGGGCGCGTACAACGAGGGCGGCAAGGGCCTGTCCATTCAGGACGTCATGCCGCACGGCATCACGACGCCGCGCACCGAGGGTCCCACCGACGACAACCTCAAGCAGGTCGCGATCGACTTCTACCACCGCTACGCGGAAGACATCGCACTGTTCGCGAAGATGGGCTTCAAGACCTACCGCTTCTCGATCGCCTGGAGCCGCATCTTCCCCAAGGGCGACGAGACCGAGCCCAATGAAGAGGGCCTCGCGTTCTACGACCGCGTGCTGGACGAACTCGAAAAGCACGGCATCGAGCCGCTGGTCACCATCTCGCACTACGAGACCCCGCTGCACCTCGCGGAGACCTACGACGGCTGGGTGAACCGCGACCTGATCGGCTTCTACGAGCGCTACGTGCGGGTGCTGTTCACACGCTACGGCGCCCGGGTGAAGTACTGGCTCACCTTCAACGAGATCAACTCGGTCATCCACGCCCCGTTCATGTCCGGCGGCATCAACACCCCCAAGGAGCAGCTCTCCCCGAGCGACCTCTACCAGGCGGTGCACCACGAACTGGTCGCGAGCGCGCTGGCCACCCGAGTGGCACGCGAGCTCGCCCCCGACGCGCAGATCGGCTGCATGATCCTCGCGATGCCGACCTACCCGCTGACTCCGGATCCCGCCGACGTGTTCGCGGCGCTCACCACCGACCGCACCAACCTCGCCTTCGGCGACATCCACGTGCGCGGCGAGTACCCCGGCTACTACCTGCGGAGCCTGCGCGAGAAGGGCGTGGAGCTGTCGATCACCGACGAGGACCGTGCCCTCCTGAAGGAGAACACCGTCGACTTCGTGTCGTTCAGCTACTACGTGAGCATCTGCGAGACGGCGGACGAGTCGCGCCGCGTGATCGGTGAGGGCAACATCTTCGGTGGTGTGCACAACCCGACGCTCAAGGCATCCGAGTGGGGCTGGCAGATCGACCCCGTGGGGCTGCGCATCGCACTCAACCAGTTCTGGGACCGCTGGCAGAAGCCGCTGTTCATCGTCGAGAACGGTCTGGGCGCGAAGGACCAGCTGGTCGAGGTCGACGGGGTCACCACCGTCATCGACGACTACCGCATCGCGTACCTCAACGACCACCTGGTGCAGGTGGGCGAAGCGCTCGCCGACGGCGTCGACGTCATGGGCTACACCTCGTGGGGCTGCATCGACCTGGTGAGCGCATCGACCGCCCAGCTGAGCAAGCGCTACGGGTTCATCTACGTGGACCGCAACGACGACGGCACCGGCACGCTCGAGCGCTTCCCGAAGAAGTCGTTCGACTGGTACGCCGAGGTCATCCGCACCAACGGCGCCTCGCTGACCCGCTGACCCACTGACCCGCTGTCTCGAATCGTGTCCAGGGTGCCCATGAGGCATCCTGGACACGACCGTCTGGAGAATCACCACGTGACCGCCCCCCGCATTGCCTTCCTCGACGTCGACGGCACCATCCTCGATCACGGCAGGACCATCGCCGCGTCGACCGTCGAAGCCGTGCGCGCCGCCCGCGCCGCCGGCTGCCTCGTCTACCTCAGCACCGGCCGCTCCGCCGGTGACATCCACCCCGACGTCCGCGCCATCGGCTTCGACGGCGCCATCACCAACGGCGGCGCGTATGCCACCAGCGGGGAGGAGACCATCGTCGCCGACGCCATGCCGCGTGACGCCGTGGAACGCCTGATGGCGTACTTCGAGCGCCGCGGCATCCCGTATTTCCTGCAGACGGATGCCGCCGTCTATGCGTCCCCGGAGGTGCAGGCGGCCACGGCGGACCTGATGAACCGCTGGCTGGGCGTGCACGCCGAGGCCGACGAGCCGCAGACCGCCCCGCAGGGCGCACCGCGGTTCCGCGACCTGGCGGAGATCGACCTGGACCACGTGGCGAAGGCGGTGTTCCTCGGCGAGGCCACCGACACCGTCGCCCACGCGCAGGCCGAGCTGGGCGACCGCTTCCACGTCGTCCCCGGCAG
This sequence comes from Microbacterium sp. zg-B96, assembly GCF_030246865.1. Lineage (NCBI taxonomy): Bacteria > Bacillati > Actinomycetota > Actinomycetes > Micrococcales > Microbacteriaceae > Microbacterium > Microbacterium sp. zg-B96. The sequence goes on from NZ_CP126738.1 coordinate 3,120,223, forward strand.
CATGCCGCTGCCCGGCGGTTCCAACGGCGAGATCGGCATGCGCGGCACGACGAAGGGATCGGCGATCCTCAAGGTGCTCGACCACCTGGGGATCGACCCGAGCGCGTCGATCGGCATCGGCGACAGCTGGAACGATGTCGAGATGTTCGAGGTGTGCGGGGTGGGGATCGCGATGGGCAACGCCGAGCCCGAGCTGAAGGAACGCGCCGACGAGGTGACCACGAGCGTCCGCGAGGACGGCGTGTGGAACGCGTTCGTCCGGCACGGTCTCGTCGCCGGCTGACCCCGCGCGTTACGGCCGCTCCCTGCAGGCGAGCCGGGGACGGGGCCCGGGTCAGAGGAAGATGTCGGGGAACAGCTCGCTGTCGGGGGTGCCGGGCACGGCGGCGTACTTCGCGAAGTCGGTCACCCCGGCATCCGCCAGCACGTCTTCGACGATGAGGCTCTGCCCGGTCCGCTCCCCGGCGGGACGGATGAGCACCTCGTAGGCGGCATCCGCGTAGATCTCCGGCGTGCGGCTGACCCTCATCATCCGGTCCCCGCCGAGGGCGTACTGCACCGCCGCGGTCGCGATCGTCGTCGCCGGCCACAGCGTGTTGGCGGCAATCCCGGCGTCTGCGAACTCCGCCGCCAGCCCCAGCGTCACCATCGTCATGCCGTACTTGGCCAGCGTGTAGCCGGTGTGCGCGCCCAGCCACTTCGGGTCGAGGTTCAGCGGCGGCGACAGCGACAGGATGTGCGGGTTGCCGGCATCCTTCAGCACGGGCAGCGCCGTGCGGCTGAGCATGAACGTGCCGCGGACGTTGACGTCCTGCATCAGGTCGTACTTCTTCGCCGCGAGCTCCAGCGACCCCGACAGATCGATCACGCTGGCGTTGTTGACGACGATGTCGATGCCGCCGAACTCGCCGACGGTCTTCAGCACCGCCTCGGTGATGTCGTCGTCGTTGCGGACGTCCCCGACCATCGGCAAAGCCTGGCCGCCGGCCGCGCGGATCTGCTCGGCGGCGCTGTGCACGGTGCCTTCGAGCTTCGGGTGCGGCGTGTCGGTCTTGGCCAGCAGCGCGATGTTCGCGCCGTCGCGCGCGGCGCGCAGCGCGATCGCGAGCCCGATACCCCGGCTCCCGCCGGACATCAGGATGGTCTTTCCGGCGAGGCTCATACGGTCTCCTTGGCGGTCGAGGGAGTGTTTTTGCGGGATGCCGCGGCGAACGCGGCCACACGGGCCTTCGCCTCGGGGGTGTCGAGGGCCGCCCCGATCGAACGCGCCTCCTCGTCGAGCTGCTCGGCGAAGGTGCGCTGTGGCCGGGAGCGGATGAGGCGCTTGGCCTGCCCGTAGGCACCGTGGGCGCCCGCGAGCCAGAACCGCGCGACCTCCTCGGCGCGTGCCCGCACCGCGGTGGCGGTCGATTCGGCATCCTCGCCTGCGACCACCTCGGCCACCAGCCCCCACTCGCGAGCCTCGTCCGCCGTCAGCATCCGATCCTGCAGCACGAGCTGCAGCGCCCGGCGCTCGCCCACCGCCTGCGCGAGCTGGGCCGACACCGACAGATCCGGAGTCAGCCCGATGTTGGCGTAGAGGCTGCCGATGCGTGAGTCCGCGCCGACGATCGCGTAGTCGCTGGTGAGAAGGATGCCCAGGCCCCCGCCGGCGGTGGTGCCGTGGGCCGCGGCGACGACCGGCACGGCCGACTCCGTCAGCGCGCGGATGCCGGTGTTGATCACCTCGGCGAGGTCGCGGATGTCCTGACCCGACCCCATCGTCTGGGCCATCGCGCGGACATCGCCGCCGGCGCAGAACGCCCGGCCGGCGGCATCCAGCAGGATCGCCCCGACATCGTCGCGCGAGGTGGCCTCGACCGTGACGCGCTCCCACTCCCGAGCGAGCGCGGCGTCGAAGGCGTTGAGACTTGCGGGTCGGTTGAGCGTGATGCGGGCGAGCCCGTCGTGGACGCTGAACAGGATGGCGTCGCTCATGATTCTCCTTATTTCGCTGCCATGCGGATGGCGCCGTCGAGGCGGATGGTCTCGCCGTTGAGGTAGCCGTTGTCGACGATGTGCTGCACGAGCGCGGCGTATTCGTCGGCGCGGCCGAGCCGTGCCGGGTACGGCACCTGCTGGCCGAGGGAGTCCTGCGCGGCCTGCGGCAGTGTGGCGAGCATGGGCGTCTCCATGATCCCGGGCGCGATCGTGACGACGCGGATGCCGTGGCGCGCGAGTTCCCGCGCGATCGGCAGCGTCATCGCGTGCACGCCGCCCTTGCTGGCCGAGTAGGCGGGCTGGCCGATCTGCCCGTCGAACGCGGCGACGCTGGCGGTGCTGACGATGACGCCGCGGTCGCCGTCGGCGGTGGGCTCGGTGCGCACGATCGCCGCGGATGCCTGCGCGATCACGTTGTACGTGCCGATGAGATTGACCCGCACGATGCGCTCGAAGTGCGCCAGCGGGGTGGGCATGCCGTCGCGGTCGAGCACCTTCGCCGGCGGTGCGATGCCCGCGCAGTTGACCACGACGCGCAAGGGTCCGACGCTGGCGGCGGTCGCCACGGCGGCGGCGACCTCACTCGGGTCGGTGACGTCGGCGGGAGCGAACGTGCCGCCGAACTCCGCGGCGCGCTCGGCGCCCGCAGAGCCGGGCAGGTCGATGATCACCACGTGCGCTCCGGCGGTTGCCAGCCGCTGCGCGGTGGCGAGGCCGAGACCGCTCGCGCCCCCCGTGACGAGCGCGGATGCGCCGACGATGTCCATCTGGTTCTCCTTCGAACTGGTGCCGCCGAACTGGTGCTGCGTCTCACGCTGGGTGCGACTGCGTGCCATGGTAGGGCCTCGCGGTTACAGGCTACCGGGCGCGCGGTGCAGCGCGGTCGACTGCCAGGATGATGCGGTGTCCTTCCCTGTTGAGCCGATCACCGTGCCGACCCGGGTACGCGCCCTCGCCGGCCTCGCCGCCCTCACGCCGGTCTGGCTCAACAACGCGGGCGGGGTGACGTTCCGCACCGACGACGGGCGGTTCATCAAGCACGGACCGCTCAACGGCGAGACCTCGCTGGCCGCCGAAGCGGCACGGCTGCGCTGGGCGGGCGCCCTCACGCCGGTGCCGCGCGTACTCGACGCGGGTGAGGATGGCGCGGATGAATGGCTCGTGACAGCAGCCGTTCCGGGGCGGTCCGCCGTCGATCCGCGCTGGGTGGCGGAGCCGGCGACCGCGGTGCGTGCGATCGGCGAGGGGCTGCGGGCGATGCACGACACGCTGCCCGTGGCATCCTGCCCCTACGACTCTCGGTGCCCTCGTATCTCGGGCCGTCGGGGTGGCTCGGGATCGACCTGGCCGACCTCGACGACACCGAGCTCGGGGAGCTGATCGACGCCTCGTTCCGGGTGACCGCGCCCGCGCGGCTCGTGCGCGAGCTCGACGCGCGATAGCCCGCGACACCCACGGCGGCTCCTGCGCTTCGCGGTGCGGGCGCGGGCGGGTAGGGGTCAGGCGCCGAGGATCGGGTTGAAAGCGCCGACCGCGATCGACACCGCGAGCGCGATGGCCGAGATCGCCGCTCCCGTCAGCAGCAGGATGCCGTCGCCCGCGGTCAGGCGCGACTCGCGCGCCCACGTTCGCGCGACGGGAGCTCCGAACGCACGCGCTTCCATCGCGGTCGCCAGCGCCGACCCGCGCCGGATCGCCAGCACGAACAGGGCGAAGGCCGTCCCCAGCGCTCGGCGCACGCGCCCCGCGTCGGCCACGCCCCGCGCGCGGCGGGCGAGCGACAGTGCCCGCCAGTCGTCGGCGAGCAGGCCCAGCATCCGCATTCCGGCGAGCGCTCCGAGCACGAACCGGGCCGGCAGCTGCACGATCTGCGCGAGACCGTCGGCGAGGTCGGTCGGGTCCACTGTCACGAACAGCACCACTGCGGGCAGGCCGATCGCGAGCACGCGCAGGAACGTCGCCGCCGCCAGCAGCAGCGACCCCTCGCTGACGCGCACGAACAGCCACTCCAGGTACACCTCGCCGCTCGCGGCGCCGTAGAGCGCGATCGTGACAGCCGATGCCGGGGCCGCGATCCACAGCGGCAGCGTCCGCAGCCAGAACTGCTTCGCGCTCAGGCCCGCCGCCATGAGCAGCGGGATCTCCAGCAGCAGCGCCACGAGCGCCGACACCGGGTCGATCGTCGCGACCAGCGGCAGCGCGATCAGCAGTGCCGCGCCGAGTTTGGCCACGGCGTTGCGACGTGCGACCGGGCCCTTCCCGGCATCCGGGCTCACCGGCGCACCTCGAACCGGCGGGCGTGCAGCGCCGCGAGAACGGCCTCGTCGTGCGTGATCGCGACGATGGCGAGCGGGCCGCGTTCGTCGACGCCGTCGCGCAGGCCCGCGATGATCGCGACGAGCTCCGCCCAGGTCGCGGCATCCTGCCCGAACGTCGGCTCGTCCAGCACGATCACCCGCGGCCGGGTGGCGAGGGTCGCGGCGACCGTCAGGCGACGCTTCTCCCCGCCGGAGAGCGTGTAGGGGTTGGCGTCGGCCAGCCGCGCGAGCCGCAGCCGCTCGAGCAGCTCGTCCACGCGCGCCGCGATGTCCGTCTCGGGCAGCCCCAGCGCGCGCGGACCGACGGCCAGCTCCTCCCGCACGGTCCGGGCGAGAAGCTGGTGCTCGGGATCCTGGAACACCGTGCCGATGCGGGTCAGCAGACTCCGCGACGACCACGCGATCGGGTCGGTGCCGGCATCCGTTCGACGCCGGCGCGGGATTGCCCCCTCGGCAAGGGACGCGGATGCCACGACGCGCCCCGCCGCCGGCGGCAGGAGCCCGGCGAGCGTGAGCCCGAGCGTGGACTTGCCGGCGCCGTTCGGCCCGACGACGCCGAGCACCTCGCCGGCCCGCACGTCGACGTCGACGGGACCGGCGACCGGGGTGCCGGGGGTGCGGGCGACGACGAGGCCACGGGCGGACAGCAGCGCCTCGCCCGGCGCGACCGCCGGCGGCGGCGGCACGCGAGGCGGGATGCCGGGCACCCACACCCCGGCGGAAGCAAGCTGCCGCGCGAGGTCGCCGGGGGCGGTGTGGGTTCGCGGCTCGGCCGCGCGCGCGGCGCGCGTCCCCCTGCCCACCCCGAGCACCGCGCGGGGCGTCCCATCCGCGAGCACGCCGCCCCCTGGTGCCAGCGCGATCACGCGGTCCACCAGCGGCAGCCACACGTCCACCCGGTGCTCGATGACGATGAGAGTCGCCCCTGTGGCATCCAGCCCCCGGCCGACGGCGCCCTGCACCTCGATCACACCGTCGGGGTCGAGGTTGGCGGTCGGTTCGTCCAGCAGCACGACACCGGGGCGCATCGCGAGCACGCCGGCCAGGGCGAGCCGCTGCTTCTGCCCGCCCGACAGCGCCGACGTCGCACGGTCCAGCGGCAGCTCAAGCCCGACGGCGGCGAGCGCCGCCGTCACCCGCGGCCAGATCTCGTCGCGGGGTACGCCGAGGTTCTCGCACCCGAACGCGACGTCATCGCCGACGCGGGCGAGGATCGTCTGGCTGTCGGGATCCTGCAGCACGAGGCCGGCATGCCCGCGCGACGCCGCCGCCGGCTCGCCGCCGACGAGCAGTGCACCCTCCTGCTCCCCCTCGTCGGCGCCGCCCAGCACGCCGGCGATGCCCTGCAGCAGCGTCGACTTGCCCGAGCCCGACGCGCCCAGCAGCAGCACGCGCTGCCCCGGTTCGATGCGCAGCGAGACCTCGCGGGTAGCCCAGGCCTGTCGCGTCGCGTAGCGCCATCCCCACCCGCGGGCCTCGACGGCGGCGGGCGGGACGGCAGTGGATGCCGGCACCGCTACACGCGCCGTGAGACCTCGCGGCCCGCCGCGAACCTGTTCAGCGCCCCGGTCGCGGCGAGCCCCCGCGCGATGAACCATCCGCCGAGGCCCGCGATGAGCGCGCCGGAGAGGGTCGTGGAGACGATGTAGACGGTCGTGAACAGGGTGTCCGCCCCGGCATACCAGAGGATGCGGTCGTTGATACCGGCCGCCAGGCCCGCCCCGGCCCCGGCGAGGATCGCCACCGGCATCCGCCAGACGCCGTAGAGGAAGATCAGGAACACCAGTTCCGCGCCGACGCCCTGCACCAGTCCCGAGACGATCGTCAGCGGACCCCACTGATTGCCCACGAGTGCGGACAGCACCGCCGCGACCGTCTCGGTGTACAGCGCCGCGCCGGGCTTTCGGATGATGAGCCCGCCCAGCACCCCGGCGATGAGCCACGGACCGGCAAACACACCCTGGATGCCGGGCAGCAACGGTTTCAGCAGCGCGCTGGGACCTTCGTAGCCGACGTTCCACAGCAGGAACACGGCGGCGCAGGCGACGGCGATGACACTGGCGACGACGATGTCGACGACCCGCCAGCGCCAGCGCTCGGACAGCGGGACGCGCCGATCGGACGAGCCCTGCGAGGCTTCGTGGGCAGACGCGGATGCGTGCATTTCGTTCTCCTCCCTGCGCCGGCATGATCCGGATCAGGTTCGACGGTCGAAGCGTGGATCGCTTCCTCTCAGCCCGGCTCACCGGACTCCCGTGGTTGTCGCGTCGAGTATACCCACGGGCGGAGGGAGTACCTTTTCCTGGTGACCACCGAGGACGCGCCCCCGCTGACGCGCCGTTCGCGCCGTTCGCGCGCGCAGGCGCCCGCCGATGCGAGGACGGCTGCCGCAGCCGGAACGGATGCCGCGTCGGCCGATTCCGCGCCTGCCGATTCCGCGCCAGCCGATTCCGCGCCAGACACCGCGGCCGGCGACTCATCGACCCCTGGCGCCGCACCCGAAGCCCCGGCAGCGGAGCCTCCGGCATCCGACGCTGAGGCATCCGTCGCCGACGCACCTGCCGACCCGGCAGCCGTCCTCCTGCAACCGACAGCCCCGACCGCGCCGTCGCGGCACGTCGCACTGGGGTGGGTAGACGAGGACTCCCTCGCCACCGCCCCCACGGCGCTGAGCCTTAATGCCGCCGCCGCGCCCTACACGGTCGTGCACCCGGATCTGCTCGCGCGGCGCCCGCACCGGTCGCCGTTTCGCGCAGGCGTACTGGTGCCGCTGCTCAGCGTGCTCGCGGTGATCGCACTGTACGTCGCGACCACCCTGCTGTGGCCGTTGCACGCCCTGCCACCGCAGGTGACCCCAAGCACCGTGGTTCCCGTCGCCGCCCCCGCTGCCGCACCCGCGTGGCCCGCCGCCGGCGCCGCGGCCGTCAGCGTAGACGGCATCGACGCGAGCGCGGCCTCCAGCGTCGACCCGATCTCGATGGCCAGCCTCACGAAGGTCGTGACGGTGCTGATGGTGCTCGACGAGATGCCGCTGGCGCCGGGCGAGCAGGGTCCGGAGTTTCAGTTCACGGGGGCCGACCAGTCCGAGTATTGGGCCTACCGCGAGCGCGGCGAGTCGGCGCTGCCGGTTCCCGCCGGCGGCACGCTGACCCAGTACCAGCTGCTGCAGGGCATCCTCATCGCGTCAGCGAACAACTACGCCGACCGCCTCGCGTCGGTGCTGTGGCCGAGCGACGATGTGTTCGCCAACGCGGCGGCATCCTGGCTGTCCCAGCACGGCCTGTCGGGCATCACCGTGGTCGATCCGAGCGGCATCGACGATGACAACACCGCCGATCCGGCGGCGCTGCTCGCCCTCGCCGACAGGGCGCTGGCCGACCCCGTCGTCGCCGAGATCGTGCGGATGCCGACGGCGGAACTGCCCGGCGCGGGCCTCATCGAGAACACCAACGCGCTACTGGCGGATCCCGGTGTGGTCGGGGTCAAGACCGGGTCGCTGTGGGAGCACTACAACCTGATCGCGGCGAAGGACCTGCTCGTCGGGGACACGACCGTGCGGGTGTACGCCTCGGTGCTCGGGCAGCCCACCAGCCAGACGCGCACTGCCGCCGCCCGGGCGCTGTTGGCACAGCTGGAGGCGGAGCTGCAGCTGCGCCCGTCGGTCACAGCCGGCACGGTGGCGGGGGTCGTCACGACCGCCTGGGGCGAGCGGGTCGACATGCTGACGTCGGACGACGCATCGGTCGTGCTGTGGAACGGCGGCGCCGCGACGGTCACGTCGGACCTCACGGTGGGCGAGGACCGCGCGGCGGACACGACCGTCGGCACGCTGACGGTGACCGGACCGCTGGACGCGGAGACCGTCGAGGTGCACCTGGCCGCCGAGATCGAGGACCCGACGCCGTGGTGGCGCCTCACGCACCCGCTGGAACTGTTCGGCCTGGCTGGCTGAGCGCCAACATCCGCGCTAGAACGGCCAGATGAGCGGCACGTACAGCACCGCCACGGCGAGGAACACCAGCGCCAGCGGCAGGCCCAGCCGCCAATAGTCGCCGAAGCGGTAGCCGCCGGGCTGCATCACCATGAGGTTCACCGGGGTGGCGATCGGGGTGAGGAAGGCGGCCGCGCCCGCAACGGTCAGCGCCATCATGAACGGCTGGATGCTGAGATCCAGCGTCGCCGCGATCGACACCGCGATCGGCGCGACGATGAGCACCGTCGCGACGTTGGAGATGAACTGGCCGAGGAGGATCGTCACGACGCACAGCACCAGCAGCGCCAGGTGCGGCGAGGTCTCCCCGGTGAAGCCGAGCACCAGATCGGCGACGACGTCGGCGGCTCCGGTCGAGACGAATGCCGACGACAGCGGCACCATCCCGGCGATGAGGATGACGGTCGTCCAGGAGATCGCTCGGTAGACCTGCGGCATGGTGACGACCCGGGTGAGGATCAGCGCGCCCGTCGCGAGCAGCCCCGCCACCGCGGGCGGCACGATGCCGGTGGCCAGCAGTACGACCATCAGCCCCAGGACCACCAGCGCCCGACGGGCGCCGCGGCCCAGCGGCACGGTGCGCCGCAGCGCGTGCGGCGGCGTCACCGCGATGACGTCGGGTGAGTGGGTGTAGCGCTCCAGCGCCGCCCACGGACCCTGCACCAGCAGGGCGTCACCGGCCTGCAGCGTCAACTGCCCGACGCCGCCGGAGCCGCGCGAGGCGTTCTGCCCCTCGGCTCGGCCGTGACGGGCGGCGAGGATGACGAGGTCCTCTTCGCGCGTGGTCATCCCGGGCCAGACCCTCCGCCCGATGAGGCTCGACCGCGGGGCCACGAGCACCTCCGCCACGCCCTCCCGCACGCTGAACAGCGACTGGGTCGACAGGTCGACGTCGTAGCTCTCCCGCCAGCTGCGGGCGGCCTCGCTGGGGTCGGGCGCGGCGCCGAGACGGTCGGGGCTGCGCTCGGGCACCAGCCGGGGACCGAGGGTCGCCACCACCAGGAGCGTCAGCGCCACGAGCGGCACCCCCACGAGGGCGAACTCGAAGAACCCGAACTCCCGGCCCCCCGCGGTCAGTGCGAATTGCGACACGACCGGGTTCACCGGCGTCCCGGTGAGGGTCAGCAACGACCCGGCGCTGGCGGCGAAGGCCAGCGGGATGAGCATCTTCGACGGCACGATGCCCGCCCGCACCGCGACGACCACGACCACCGGCAGCAGCGCCGCAACGGCGCCGTTGATGCTGATGAACCCGGTGAGCACCGCCGCCATGCTCCCCACGATCACCAGCAGCCGGCGAGGATTGGACCCCGCCCGCGTGATCACCTGCTGGCCGACCCAGGCCGTGACGCCCGTGGCATCCAACGCCTCGCTCACCACGAACAGGGAAGCGATGAACAGCACGGTCGGGTCGCCGAACCCGGAGAGGGCCTCGGGAAGGGTCTGGATGCCGGTCACCCACAACCCCAGCGGCACCCCGATCGCCACGATCGCGATCGGGATCTTGCCGCTGATGAAGGCGACCACTGCGAGCCCCAGAATGACGAAAGTCGCGATCACGGGGTCCACCCATCAACGGTACCCCGGCCCTCGGCGCCCCGCCCGGGCGCCCCCGAACCGCTGAGACCGCATCTGACGGCCGAGACAGTGGTTGTTTCCCACGGTCTCGGCCACCAGTTGCGGTCTCACGGTCTGGAAAGGGGGCGGATGCCGCGGGTCAGACGAAGCGGACGGTGCGCTGCAGGCGGGCGCGCACGTCGAACAGCTCGTTGCCGCCGATGTCGCGCGCGCCGGTCATGCCGCGGCGCAGCACCGTCGCCAGCGTGCTGCGGGAGACCACCGCGACGGGGAGCCCGCGCACCTTGCCCAGTTCCTCGACCGGCTGGAACAGGTCGTCGTCGGGGAGCACCACGACCGCGCCGCTGAAGCGCACCCCGGCGGCGCGGGCGATCGTGCGCGCCCGCGCGACGAGGTCCGCGATCGGGGCACCTTCCACGCCGTCGCCGATCAGCTCGCCGCGGCGCACCCGCACCGGCCCGCCGAAGTCCTCCGACAGCACGGCATACAGCCCGCTCGGGCCGAGCACGATGTGGTCGAGCTTCGCGTCGGGCCGGTCGCCGCGCGCCGGCGCCGAGACGTCGTGCCACACGGTGTAGCCCATGCCGAGGTCGGCGACCACCCGGGCGGTGGCCTCTTCGGCGAGCGCGTCGGCCAGCAGCCGGCGCACCTCGTGCGGGGCGGTGCGCACCAGCGCCGGGTCATAGGGGTCCGGCAGGTCCACGCCGCGCCCCGCCCACTCCCGGATGAGGCTCAGGTAGCGCTCGCGGCGCCACCCGCCGGGGTGCCCGAACGAGCGGGCCCGGGGCCGGGTGTCGGGGCGGGCCGCTGGCGCCTTCCACCCTGAGTAGTCCGGCGCCGGGGTGTCGGCGAAGCCGTGCCCGCGGTCGTACGCGGCCCGCGCCTCGGGGGTGCCCACGAGCTCCCACGCCCGCTGCACCTGCACGAACACGGCGGCATCCCCGCCGGTGTCGGGGTGCGTCTGGCGCAACCGCAGCCGGTAGGCCTTGCGCAGTGCGTCCTCGTCGGCGGACGGGTCGACCGCGAGCACGTCGTACGCCGACGCGGACAGCGGACTGTCGAACACGAGTCTCTCCCCGGAACTGGAACCTTCAGGCTAGTCGCGCGTGCCTGGCACTAGCCCCACAGCGGCACGTCGGGGACGAACGCCAGGGCCGTTGCGGCGACGCCCGGGTCGAGGTCGGCGATGACCGGGGGATGCCACCGCGGTGAGCGGTCCTTGTCCACCAGCTGCGCACGGATCCCCTCCACCAGGTCCGGCTGGGTGTGAGCGAACCACATCACCAGGCCGTACTCCTGCGCCAGCGCGGCGCGCAGGTCGGGCAGCTCCCGCGCCCGGCGGACGGCGGCGAGGGTCACCGCGAGCGCCGTCGGCGAGAGCGTTTCGAGTTCGTCTGCGGTGTCGGATGCCGCCGGCTCCGGCCGCGCGCGCAGCCGCACCACGATGTCGGCGACGGACGCGGCGGCGAAGGCGTCGTCGACCCACTCCCGCGCGGCCTCGAGCCGGCTGGGCCCGGCCGTCTCGTCGAACAGCAGGGTCAGCTCGGTAGGGGTGTGCGGATCGGCGCGGGTCTGCAGCGCGTGGTGCAGCTGCGCGAGGTGCTCCGACGGCACCAGGTGGTCGGCGAACCCGGCGTAGATGGCATCGGCGGCATCCATCGTCGTCCCGGTCAGGCCGAGGTATTCGCCCAGCCGCCCCGGCGCCTGCGCGAGCAGCCAGGTGCCCCCGACGTCGGGGGTGAAGCCGATGCGGGTCTCGGGCATGGCCAGGCGGGAGCGCTCGGTCACGATCCGCACCGCGGCGTGACCTGCCAGCCCGATGCCGCCGCCCATCGTGATGCCGTCGGCCAGCACGACCACCGGCTTGGAGTACTCCGCGATCGCGGCGTTGAGGGCGTACTCGGCGCGGAAGAACCGGCCGGCTTCGGCCGGCTGCCCCGCCGCGATCTGGTCGTACAGCCCGCGCACGTCGCCGCCGGCACACAGCCCCCGCTCTCCCGCTCCGTCCAGCAGCACGATCGCGACGTCGGGATCGTCGCGCCACGCGTCCAGCGCCGCCGACAGGTCCTCGATCATGCCGAGGTCGAGGGCGTTGATGGCACGCGGTCGATCGAGCGTCAGCTGCCCGACACTGTCACGGCGCTCCACCCGGATGCGGGATTCGGGGCTGGTCTGGCTCACAGCATCACGTTATCTGCTCGCGTTCACCGCCCATCCCCGGCAGACTGGCCGAAAACGAGAGGATGTCGGCATGCCCGACGGACAGACGCTCGAGTTCTCCGGTCTCACAAAGCGTTTCGGCAGCCTGACCGCCGTCGATCGCTTCACCGCTCGGGTGGAGCCGGGACGGGTGACCGGATTCCTCGGCCCCAACGGTGCCGGCAAGACCACGACGATGCGCATGCTGCTGGGCCTCGTGCGCGCGACCGACGGCACCGCCACCGTCGGCGGAACGCCCTACGCGCAGCTGCGCCGCCCACTGCAGAGCGTGGGCGCAGCGCTGGAGGCGTCGAGCTTCCACCCCGGCCGTACCGCCGCGGCGCACCTGACCGCACTTGCGCAGGCATCCGACGTACCCAGATCCCGTGTCGACGAGACGCTCGAGCTGGTGGGGCTGACGGATGCCGCGGGGCGCAAGGTCGGCGGCTTCTCGATGGGCATGCGCCAACGGCTGGGGCTGGCCGCGGCCCTCCTGGGCGATCCCGGTGTGCTTGTGCTGGACGAACCCACCAACGGCCTCGACCCGGAGGGGATCCGCTGGATGCGCGACCTGCTTCGGGCACTCGCCCGCGAGGGGCGCACCGTCTTCGTCTCGTCGCATCTGCTGGCCGAGGTGCAGCAGACGGTCGACTCGCTGCTGGTGATCGCCCGCGGGCGCCTGGTGTTCCAAGGGACGATCGACGACTTGGTCGACCCCAGCGAATACGCCACCGTCGTCGACGCTCCCGACCGCGACGCGCTGACTGCGGCGCTGACTGCCGCGGGCGTGGGGACCGAGCCGCTGCGTGCGGGACTGCGGGTCGCGGTGGCAGATCCTGCCGAGATCGGGCAGATCGCGGCATCCGCCGGTGTCGCCCTGTCGCTGCTGCAGCGGCAGGGGCCGTCTCTGGAGCAGGTGTTCCTCGAGCTGGCCGACGGCACGCGCACCCATCCCAGCGCCTTCGAGGAAGGGGCGGTGCGATGAACCTCGTCGGCACGATCAAGTCCGAGATCACGAAACAGTTCTCCACGTCGGCGTGGTGGATCCTGGTGCTCCTGCTGGTGCTCTATGTCGGGTTGACCGCCGCCGCGCTGGGGTACTTCTTCGGCGCCTCCGCTACCGGAGCACTGTCGGACAACGCCCCACGGCTGCGCCCCGACACGCTTCCGCCCCTGCTGTACAGCCTTGCCACCGCGATGGGGTACGTCTTTCCGCTCCTCATCGGCACCCTCATGGTGACCACCGAGATCCGGCATCAGACCCTCACCCCGACGTTCCTGGCCACCCCGCGGCGCGGTCGCGTGCTCACGGCGAAGCTCGTCGTGGGCGTGGGTCTGGGTGTGCTCTACGGCGTTGTGGGCATCGTTTCGTCGGTGGCGCCGTCTGCGGCGATGCTGGCCATGCAGGGCGTGAACACGCAGCTGGGCGAGAGCGACATCTGGGCGATGCTCGCGCGGATGATCCTCGCATTCGTGCTGTGGGTGTTCATCGGCATCGCGGTGGGGGCACTCGTGCGCAACCAGATCCTCGCCGTGGTCGGCGTGCTCGTGTTCACACAGTTCATCGAGCCGATCGCCCGCACTCTGGTGACGTTCATCGAGGGGGCAGGCGAGGTCGTGCGGTTCCTCCCCGGCGCGGCATCCGATGCGCTCGTGGGTGCGAGCCTGTTCAACGCCGCGGCCTTCACCGGTGGTAGCGCAAGCGGGAACGACGCACTGGAGTGGTGGGCCGGCGGCCTGGTGCTGCTGGCGATCGCCGCGGGGCTCCTGGCGCTGGCCTACCTGTTCAGCTGGCGACGCGACGTGGCCTGAGGATCGCCGGGTCGGGCAGGGGGCGTCAGGCCGTGGCCGGCTTCGGGTCGGCTGCCTTCTTCGTCGCGGTTGCCGGCTTCGCTGTGGACCGGGGCTTGCGTGCCGGCTTGGCGGCGGGCTCCGGCTTCGCGTGGGCCGGTTCGACGGCGGCCGGTTCCTCTGCGTCCGGCGCGGTGGGCACCGCGCCGGTGGCGAGGTCCACGACGTCGGCCGGCTGCTCACCGGCATCCACCTGGAACGCCTGCACGAGCGCCAGGCCATGACGCGTGGTCAGCACGACGCGCTGGAACTCCGGGTGGCCCTCGAGATCGATGACGACCCCGGGACGGCGCCGGCGCACGATGACGAAGTCCTCGCCGTTGACCGACTTCCACGTGCCCATCGCCACGACACCGGGCAGGCGCGTGCCGGGGCTCTGGATGCCGCGCAGCCAGGTCCACGGATCGTCGATGAGCTGTACTTTCGCGATCGTGTCCCGAGCGACGATCACATTCCCCTTACGGAATGCAAGCGCGCGTTCGGTGGCCGACAGCACGACCTCGAGCCGCGTCGAATCCAGCAGGAGGGTCACCATGTCTCCTAGTCTGCCAGCGCAACGCCCTTCATTTGCTTACGGGACGGCAACGATCTGCACGGACCCGTGGGGCCGCGACGGTGCGAGACTTGGTCGATGACCCTCCTGCAGCCCTCCCCCGAGGCGGCGACCGTCGATGACGCGCTCGCGCGCGCCGAGGCCGGCGCCCGCCTGGACGCGGATGACGCCGAGGTGCTCCTGCACGCCGGCGGCGAGGCGTTCGACCGGCTGCTGCGGGCCGCCGCACGCCTGCGGGACGAGGGGCTCGCGGCATCCGGTCGCCCGGGCGTCATCACCTACTCGCGCAAGGTGTTCGTGCCGCTGACGACACTGTGCCGCGACCGCTGCCATTACTGCGTGTTCGTCGACACCCCCGGGCAGTTGGCGCTGCTGCACAAGCCGATGTTCATGACCGAGGCACAGGTGCTCGCGGTGGTGCGGCAGGGGCAGGCGCACGGCTGCAAGGAGGCGCTGCTCACCCTCGGCGACCGCCCCGAGGACCGCTGGCCGGCCGCCCGCGCGTGGCTGGACGAGCACGGCTACGCCTCCACGCTGGATTACGTCGGCGCGATGGCGCGACTGATCACGGCCGAGACCGGGATGCTCGCGCACCTGAACCCCGGCGTGATGACGCGGGACGAGTTGGTGGCGCTGCGCCCGACGGCGCCGTCGATGGGGATGATGCTCGAGACCACCTCCGAGCGGCTGTTCACCGAACCGGGCCAGGTGCATTTCGGCTCGCCCGACAAGGACCCGGCGCTGCGGCTGCAGGTGATCGAGGATGCCGGGCGGGCGCGGGTGCCGTTCACCACCGGCATCCTGGTGGGCATCGGCGAGACGCTGCGCGACCGCGCCGAGTCGCTCGTGGCCATCCGCGACGCGCATGAGCGGCACGGGCACGTGCAGGAAGTGATCGTGCAGAACTTCCGCGCGAAGCCGCGGACGGCGGCGCAGTCGGCCCCGGATGCCGCGCTGCAGGAGTACGTTGCGGCGGTGGCGGTGGCGCGCCTGGTGATGGGGCCGCGGATGCGGGTGCAGGTGCCGCCGAACCTGTCCGACCCTGCCGAGTTCGACCTGCTGGTCCGCGCCGGAGCGGACGACTGGGGCGGGGTGTCGCCCGTCACCGCCGACCACGTCAACCCGGAGCGGCCCTGGCCCCACCTGGACGACCTGGCCGCACGCACCGCGGCGATGGGATTCGCGCTGCAGGAGCGGCTCACCGCCCACCCCGAGTACGTCCAGCGCGCCGACGAGTGGCTCGATCC
The DNA here is from genome assembly GCF_030246865.1 of Microbacterium sp. zg-B96. NCBI lineage: Bacteria > Bacillati > Actinomycetota > Actinomycetes > Micrococcales > Microbacteriaceae > Microbacterium > Microbacterium sp. zg-B96. The sequence continues at coordinate 3,135,940 of NZ_CP126738.1, forward strand.
CGCGATGCACGCGCCGGTCGCGGCGCTCGTGGACCCCGAGACGGGGCTCGCGGCCGCCGGGTCGGCCGCCGGGTCTGCCGCCGGGTCGGCCGCCGGGTCGGCCGCCGGGTCTGCCGTCGGGTCTGCCGTCGGCGACGTGCACAACGTCGCCGAATCGGGCGATACGGCGACTTCAGGCCCGGTGCCGGGCGATTCCGCACCGGATCAGCGACGTTATGCACGCACCACGGCCGGCACCGCGACCGCCGGCGCCGCCGGGCGGCTGGCCGAACAGGCCGCAGCCGACCCGCTGAGCCTCGGCGACGACGACTGGGAACTGCTGCTGCACGCCACCGGCGACGATCTCGAGGCCGTGGTGGCCACCGCCGACGACGTGCGCCGCTACACCGTGGGCGAGGCGGTGAGCCTGGTGGTCAACCGCAACCTCACCTCCAGCGGGTTCCGCGCCGGGGGTGCGGCTTCGCCGGACGAGTTCGGGGTCGACGACGTCACCGCGATCACGGCGGATGCCGCCGCGCTCGGGGCCACCGAACTGTGCGTCCAGGGGGTGCTGCCGGCCACCGAGGACCCGGCCGGCTACCTCGCGATCGCCCGCGCCGTGAAGGCCGCGCACCCCGGCATCCACCTGCACGCCTACCGCCCGCAGGACGTGTGGGACCTCGCCGACCGGGGCGGGCTGGGACTGGACGGCGCCCTCACCGCACTGCGGGACGCCGGCGTCGACACCGTCCCCGGCACCGGCGTGAAGGTCGCCACCGAGCGGGTGCGCGGCGCGTTGTTCCCCGCTGACCTCGAGATCGACCGCTGGATCGAGGGCATCACCGCGGCGCACCGGCACGGCTTGCGCTCCACGAGCGTGCTGTTCTACGGGCACGTCGAGACCGCCGCCGAGCGCGTCGCCCACCTGCGGCTGCTGCGCCGGCTGCAGGATGCCGCGGCGGCCGCGGGCGCCGGCGGGGGCTTCAGCGAGTTCGTGCCGATCCCGCTGCCGGGTCCCGCGGGCGGCGTGCCGCTGGTGCCCGGCCGCGCCCCGATCGACGAGCACCGCGCGATGGTCGCGGTGTCCCGCCTCGCGCTGAGCGGCTCGATCCCGCACCTGCAGGTCCCGTGGCCGCGGGTCGGTCGCGATGCCGCCGCCGTGCTGCTGCAGGCCGGCGGCGACGACCTGGGCGGCACGCTGCTGGACGGCCGGGTGCGCCCGGAGTCCGGCATCGAACACGGCCAGGAGCTGCCGGTGGCCGATGCCGCGCGCATCGCTGCGCGCCTGCTGCGCCCGTTCCGGCTGCGCACCACCGACTACGGCACGCCCCGCGTGACGCAATGACCGAACACATCGAGGTCGCGATCGTCGGAGCCGGGTTCGCCGGCCTCGGCATGGCCATCGCGCTGCGACGCGCGGGCCGGCAGTCGTTCGTGATCCTCGAGCGGGCGGCATCCGTCGGCGGCACCTGGCGCGACAACACCTACCCCGGCGTCGCCTGCGACGTGCCATCCCACCTGTACGGGTTCGCGACGCACCCGAACCCGGAGTGGTCCGGTCTCTACGCCACCGGCGCGGAGATCCACCGCTACCTCGAGCGCGTCGCCGACACCGAGGACCTCGGCGACCGGCTGCGGCTGCGCACCGCGCTGCTGGCGGCGCGGTGGGATGCCGCCGCCTCGCGGTGGCACCTCGACACCGGGTCCGGCGCGCTCACCGCCGACGCCCTCGTGCTGGCCTGCGGCCGGCTCACCGAACCGTCGATCCCGGAGATCCCCGGACTCGAGGGTTTCACAGGGCCCATCTTCCACTCGGCGCGGTGGGACCACTCCGCCGACATCGCCGGCTCCCGCGTCGCGGTCATCGGCACCGGCGCGAGCGCCGTGCAGCTGCTCCCCCGGCTGGCCGAGACCGCCGCACACGTGACGCTGTTCCAGCGCACCCCCGCCTGGATCGTGCCGCGCGGCGAGCGCGGGTACGACGCCGCCGAGCGCGAGCGCTTCGCCGCACATCCCGAGGAGCTCGCCGCGCTCCGCGCCGCCCTGTACGTCGAGGGCGAGGCGCGGTACGCGTCACGGTCCGGCGACGCCGCGGCATCCGCCGGCGCACGGGAGGTCGCGCTCGCGCACCTGGCGCGCCAGGTGTCCGACCCGGCGCTGCGCGCCGCGCTGAGCCCCGACTACGTCTTCGGGTGCAAGCGGGTGCTGCTGTCGGACGACTTCTACCCGGCCGTCGCCTCGCCCGCCGTCACCCTCGAGCCCTCCGCGCTCGTCGCCGTCGACGGGGATCGGCTCGTCGCGGCATCCGGAACCCGGCACACCGCCGATGCGCTCGTGCTGGCGACCGGGTTCGTCTCGCAGCGGCAGCCCTACGCCGAACTCGTCACCGGTGAGCGGGGGCAGACCCTCGCAGAGCACTGGTCCGGCGGCATGACGTCGTTCGCGTCGACCGTGGTGTCGGACTTCCCCAACATGTTCGTGCTCGACGGGCCCAACGCCTCGCTCGGGCACAATTCCTCGGTGCTCATGCTCGAGGAGCAGGCCGCGTACACGGTGCGGGCGCTTGCGCAGCGCGCGGCGACGCCGGGCGGTGTGCTGCGGGTGCACCCGGATGCCGAGGCCGATTACACCGCCGAGATCGCCCGGGCCGCGCGCACGACGCCGTGGCTGACCGGCGGATGCCGCAACTGGTACGTCGACCGCGGCCGGCTGACGCTGCTGTGGCCCGGCACCGTCGATGCGTTCCGCGCGCGGCTCGCGCGCGCCGACGGGTCGGAATTCACGACCACCCCCGCCCGCACCGGCGGGGAGGACAGGAGATCCGCATGACCTTTCCGCTCCGCCTCGGGTACAAGGCATCCGCCGAGCAGTTCAGCCCCGACCAACTGGCGGACTTCGCCGTGCTGGCCGAAGACGTCGGGTTCGACTCGGTGTTCATCTCCGACCACTTCCAGCCCTGGATGCACGAGGGCGGGCACGCGCCCGCCGCGCTGCCGTGGCTCGGCGCCGTCGGCGCGCGCACCTCGCGGGTGATCCTGGGAACCTCCGTGCTGACCCCGGCGTTCCGCTACCACCCGGCCGTCATCGCCCAGGCGTTCGCGACGCTGGGCGTGATGTTCCCGGATCGGGTGATCCTGGGGGTCGGCACCGGCGAGTCGCTCAACGAGGTCACACTCGGCCTCGACTGGCCCGACCCGCCGGAGCGCTTCCAGCGCATGAAGGAGGCGATCACCCTCATCCGCGAGCTGTGGCAGGGCGAGCGCGTCACCTTCGAGGGCAACTTCTGGAAGGTGACGGATGCCACCGTCTACGACCGCCCCGACCGCCCGGTGCCGATCTACATCGGCGCCTCCGGACCGGCCGCGACCCGCCTGGCGGGCCGCATGGCCGACGGCTGGATCACCACCAGCGGCAAGGACCCGGCGCTGTACACCGACAAGCTGCTGCCGGCGCTGGACGAGGGGCTGCAGAAGGCAGACCGGTCGGCCGGGGATGTGGACACGCTCATCGAGGTGAAGGTCTCGCTCGCGCCGACCCGCCAGGAGGCGCTGGACAAGACCCGGTTCTGGGCGCCGCTCGCACTGTCTCCGGAGGAGAAGACCGGCATCCACGACCCCATCGAGATGCAGCGGCGGGCCGACGAGTTGCCGATCGAGCGCGCCGCGTCCCGGTTCATCGTCTCCACCGATCCCGACGAGCACGTGGAGCAGATCGCGCGGTACGTCGACCTGGGGTTCCGGCACCTGGTGTTCCACGACCCCGGACACGACCAGGAGACGTTCCTGCGCACGTACGGCACCGAGATTCTGCCGCGGCTCCGGGCCCGGTTCGGTCAGTGACGGGCGGTTCGGGGGCCGGGGGCGTCGGAATTCAGGCTGAGAGCACCGAAACCGGGGAATCCGGGGCGGTAAGTGCGCCACAGCCTGAATTCCGACGGGGTCCGGCCGACGCCGGCTGGGTCGTCGTCGTCCCGGTGAAGCCGGCCGCCACCGGAAAGTCGCGGCTCGCGGCGGCGGGAGTCGACCGCACCGCGCTGGCCCGCGCGATCGCCCGCGACACCATCGACGCCGCGGCGCGGACCCCCGGCGTCGCCCGGGTGATCGTCGTGAGCGACGACGCCGACGCGGCGGCGACCATCCCGTCCGGGCCGGGGGCGACCGTCACGGTGCTCCCCGATCCCGGCGGCGGGCTCAACGCCGCGATCGCCGCGGGGTTGGCCGGGCACTCCGGTCCTCGTGCCGCGCTGCTGGGCGACCTGCCGGCGCTGCGGCCGAGCGAGCTCGCGACGGCCCTGCGGCGGGCATCGACCGTCGAGCGGGCGGTGGTGCCGGATGCCGAAGGCACCGGCTCTACGCTCGTCACCGCCGCGGCGGGCGTGCCGTGGGACTCGGCCTTCGGCGCCGACTCGTTCGCCCGCCACGAGCGGCTGGGCGCCGTGCCGGTGCGGTTGCCCCCGGCATCCGGCCTGCGGCGCGACATCGACACGGCCGCCCAGCTGCGGCAGCTGGACGACCTCGGCGCCGGGCCCCGCACGACCGCGCTGCTGCGCGCCGCCCGGGCAGGCAGCAGTGCCCCGCCGGCGACGGCGCGGCTGCGGCTGCGCGAGCTGCGCGAGGACGACCTCGACGACATGGCCGCGCTGCTGGGCGATCCCGGGGTCATGCGCTTCTACGCCGCGCCGCGCACCCGCGCCCAGGCGGCGGAGTGGATCGCGCGCAGCCGCCTGCGGTACCGCGCCGACGGGTTCGGGCTGTGGTGCATCGAGGATGCCGACGGCCGATTCGTCGGAGACTGCGGGCTCACCTGGCAGCCGCTGGGCGAGCGCCTGGTGCTGGAGGTCGGCTACCACGTGACCCCGTCACTGCAGGGGCGTGGGTTCGCCGCCGAAGCGGCATCCGCCTCCCGGGACCTCGCCCGCACGCTCGGGTTCACCGAGCTGCGCGCGCTCGTGCACCCCGGCAACGCCGCGTCTGTCCGGGTCGCCGGGAAGGTCGGCATGCACCGCGACGCCGCCGATTCCGCCGCCACCGGCATCACCGTGATGCGGATGGCTCTCTAACCCCCCACCCCGCTGCCCTGTCACAGATCGTCGGGGGCACGCCCCATTCGTGACAGGCGAGCACTCGGGGAGGCGGAGCCGCAGCCCGTGTCAGTGACCGGCGGCGGCGAGGGCAGCGTCGACGATGTCGGCGGATGCCAGGGCGTCTCGCATCCACAACGGCGCGACCACCGCGCGCACGCCCCCGGCATCGACCGACGCCGCGAGTGCCGCGTCCTCCTCGGCGAGCAGCCACGCGTCCAGCACGCCACCGTCACGGCGCGCGCCGTAGTGCGCGGCGACGGCCGCGGCGGAGGTCTCCACACCGATCGCCGTGAGGCACACATCGGCCATGCCGCGCACGACCGCGCCGCCGATGATAGGCGAGACGCCCACGACCTGCGCGGACGTCGCGGCGAGCGCCTCACGCATCCCGGGGACGGCGAGGATCGGCCCGATCGACACGACGGGGTTCGAGGGCGCGACGAGCACGACGTCGGCGTCGGCGATCGCCTCGGCCACGCCGGGCGCCGGACGGGCATGCCGCATGCCGGGGTTGGTGAACTCCAGCGGCGTCAGCTGCGCGCGGTGCCGCGTCCACCACTCCTGGAAGTGCAGCACCGCCCCGCCGTCCACCCGCACATACGTGTCGGCTTCCGCGTCGGTCATCGGGAGCATCCGCACGCCCAGCGGCCACCGGCGCGACAGCCGCTCCAGCACGAGGGTCGGCGTCAGCCCCTCGCGCAGCCACCCGGTGCGGGCGAGATGCGTGCCGAGGTCCAGGTCGCCGAGCGTGAACCAGGGCCACCCGGCGCCCCACTGCTGCAGCTCGTGGTTCACCCGCTCGGTGTCGCCGGCACGACCCCAGCCCCGCTCGGTGTCGCCTACCCCCGCGAGGGCATAGAGGATCGAGTCCAGGTCGGGCTGCAGGCGCACCCCCGACAGCCACAGGTCGTCGCCGGTGTTGACGACGACCGTCGCCTCCGGCGCCCCGCGCCGCGCGAGGGCCTCCCGCACTCCCAGAGTGAACTTCGAGCCGCCGACGCCCCCGGCAAGGACGACGACGCGAGGGGAGGATGCCACGACATCCACCCTACGGCGGCAACGCCCCGGCGGGGCGGCGGCTACGCCGCGGCGCCGGCGGCGGCGCGGGCGGCCACCGGGAGCGCTTCGAGCACCCGCGCGAGGGCGGCCTCGTCGTGCGCGGCGGTGAGGAACCACGCCTCGTAGACGCTGGGCGGCAGGGATACCCCGGCGTCGAGCATCGCGTGGAAGAACGGCGTGTACCGCGCCGCCTGCTGCTGCTGCGCCTCGGCGTATGACCGCGGCGCCTCGGGAAGCATCACGACACCGAACAGCGACCCGGCGCGCGGCACCGCGTGCACCACGCCCTCTGCGGTCAGCGCCGCGTCCAGCGCGTCGGCGACGGTGGATGCCGCGGCATCCACCCGTGCGTACACCTCAGGGGTCGCCAGCTGCAGCGTCGCGATGCCCGCGGCCACCGACAGCGGATTGCCCGACAGCGTGCCGGCCTGGTACACCGGGCCGACGGGGGCGAGCATGTCCATCACGTCGGCGCGGCCGCCGAGCGCGGCCAGCGGCATGCCGCCGCCGACGACCTTGCCGAAGGTGAACAGGTCCGGCGTGTACTGCTCGCCGGCGTCCTGCTGGAGCCCCCAGAACCCGGCAGGGTGCACCCGGAATCCGGTGAGCACCTCGTCGAGGATCAGCAGCGCGCCGTGGGCGTGCGCCAGATCGGTGAGCGCGGCGTTGAAGCCGGGCAGCGGCGGCACGACGCCCATGTTCGCCGCGGCGGCCTCGACGATCACGGCGGCGATGCGGTCGCCGTGCACCGCGAAGGCCTCTTCCACCGCGCCCAGGTCGTTGTACGGCAGCACGAGGGTCTGCGCCGCGATCGCGGCAGGCACTCCCGCCGAGCCGGGCAGCGCGAGGGTGGCAACGCCCGATCCGGCGGCGGCCAGCAGCCCGTCGGAGTGACCGTGGTAGTGACCGGCGAACTTGATCAGCAAGTCCCGGCCGGTGTAGCCGCGGGCCAGGCGGATCGCCGTCATCGTCGCCTCGGTGCCGGTGGACACCAGCCGCACGCGTTCGACGGGCCGACGGTCGCCGCTGGCGACGCGCGCCGCGATGAGATCAGCCAGCTCCACCTCGGCGCCGGTGGGGGCGCCGAACGACAGGCCACGGGATGCCGCGTCCTGCACGGCCGCGACGACCTCGGGGTGCGCGTGGCCGAGGAGGGCCGGACCCCACGAGGCGACGAGGTCGACGTACTCGCGCCCGTCGGCGTCCGTGATGTACGGCCCGCGCGCGGACGTGACGAACCGGGGCGTGCCGCCGACGGAGCCATAGGCGCGCACCGGCGAGTTCACCCCTCCCGGGATCACCTCTCGGGCGTGGGCGAACAGCTGCTCGTTACGGTCGGTCATGAGTCACTTTCTCTCGGCGGATGCCGCTGCGGCGGCGCGCAGGAACGGGCGGGCCGGTGCAGCGCACCCCCCGGCAACGGCGAAGGTCACAGCCCTTCGCGCAGCCACCCGGCGGCCTCGACGGCCCAGTAGCTGAGCACGGCGTCGGCCCCGGCGCGGCGGATCGCGATCAGCGATTCGGTGATGGCGCCGCGTCGGTCGATCCACCCCTGGGCGGCGGCGGCCTCGACCATCGCGTACTCGCCGGACACCTGGTAGGCCCACACCGGTACGTCCACGGCGTCGCGCACGGCGGCGAGCACGTCGAGGTAGGGCAGGGCCGGCTTGACCATGACGATGTCGGCGCCCTCGTCGACGTCGGTCACCGCTTCGCGCACACCCTCACGGGCGTTGGGCGGATCGAGCTGGTAGGTGCGGCGGTCGCCCTGCAGCTGCGAGTCCACCGCTTCGCGGAACGGGCCGTAGAAGGCACCGGCGTACTTCGCGGCGTAGGCGAGGATCAGCGTGTCGGTGAACCCCTCGGCCTCCAGCGCGGCGCGGATGTAGGCGACCTGGCCGTCCATCATGCCCGACAGCCCCAGCAGCGTGGAGCCGGCGCGGGCCTGCGCGAGCGCCATCGCGGCGTAGCGCTCCAGCGTGGCGTCGTTGTCCACGACGCCGTCCGGCCGCAGCACGCCGCAGTGGCCGTGGTCGGTGAATTCGTCCAGGCACAGGTCGGTCTGCACCACCAGCGCGTCGCCGACTTCGGCGACGACCGCCTCGGTGGCCACATTCAGGATGCCGCGCGGGTCGTCCGCGCCGGAGCCGATCGCGTCGCGCACGGTCGGCACGCCGAAGAGCATGAGCCCGCCGATGCCGGCGTCCGCGGCATCGGCCGCGGCACGCCGCAGCGAATCGACGGAGTGCTGCACGACACCGGGCATCGAGCCGATGGGCGCGGGCTCGGTCAGTCCTTCCCGCACGAACGCGGGCAGCACGAGCTGCGAGGGGACCAGGTGTGTCTCACGCACGAGTCGGCGCACGGCCGGCGACTGGCGCAGCCGCCGGGGGCGGTGGGCGGGAAAACTCACGGCACGGTCTCATCCGTCGAATGGGGCAGGGCGAGTTCGGAGACCGCCCGGATGAGCGCGGCGACGGTCTGCTCGGAGGCGACGACGTTCACGGGCAGGCCGAGGCGGCGGGCATCCTCGGCGGTGCGGGGGCCGATCGCGGCCAGCACCGTGGTCGCGGGGATGTCGGGGAACTGCTCCCGCACCTGCTCGGCGACCGAGCCGCTGGTGACGAGGATCGCGTTGATGCGGCCGCTGCGCACGTCTTCGGCGATCTTCTCGGTGACCGGTACGCCGACGGTGCGGTACGCCACGACGCTGCGCACCCGGTGCCCGGCGGCGCTGAGCCGCTCGGTGAGCACCGGCTTGGCGATTTCGCTCCGCAGCGTTAGCACGTCGCGCGGCTCGGTCTCCAGTGCGATCAGCTGGTCGGCCATGCCGGCGGCGGAGTTGTCGTCGTCGGGCACGAGGTCGACCTTGTAGCCGACGGCCGTAAGGGCGGCGGAGGTGGTCTCGCCGACGGCGGCGACCTTCGTCTCGGCGGGGATCTGGGCACGGTACGCGTAGAGCACGTCGACGGTGGTCGCACTGGTCACGGTGAGCCAGTCGAAGACGCCCGCGGCGAGGTCGGCCAGGGCCTGCTCGAGCGTTGCCTCGTCGGTGGACGGCGCGAAGTTGATGAGCGGCGCGATGACCGGGGTGGCGCCCTGCGCACGCAGGGTCGCCGCGACACCGTCGCCCCAGGGCCCGCCGCGGGGCACGAGCACACGCCAGCCGGCCAGCGGTTTGGCCGGCTGCGATTGCCAGGAGGCTGTATTCATGGGGTCGACTCTCGTGGTACCAGTTCGGCTGCTCCACGTTCGAGCAGTCGACGGGCGACTTCCGACCCGGCGCGTACGGCGTACGCGATCGGGCTCGCGTCATCGGCAGCATCCGCACCATCGCCACTGCCCTCGGATCCACCATACTCCTGCGGCACCGGCACGGATCGGTCCAGGCCGATCCGGCTGCTGCCGTCCAGCGCGTACACGACCGCGTCGATGCGCAGGTCGCCGCCGGTCAGTTCCGCATGCGCGCCCACCGGAGCGTGGCAGCCGGCTTCGAGGGTGGCCAGCACCGCGCGTTCGGCGGTGACGGCGATGCGGGTGTCGGTGTGGTCGATGAGGGCCAGCGCCGCGCGCAGCTCCTCGGGCGCGTCGGCGGTCGTCTCGATGGCCAGCGCTCCCTGACCCGGTGCGGTCGGCCAGGCCGCCAGGCCCAGCGCCTCCAGTCCCAGGTCGGTCAGGTCCAGACCGATGCGCGCCAGGCCGGCAGCGGCGAGGACGACGGCATCCAGCTGCCCATCGCGCACCCGCTGCAACCGGGAATCGACGTTTCCGCGCAGGTCCTGCACATCCACCCGCGGGTTGCGGCGGTGCACCTGGGCGCGGCGCCGGGGCGAGCCGGTACCCACGCGCGCACCGGGCGGGAGCTGATGCAGCGGGGTGCCGTCGCGGGTGACCACGACATCGCGGGCGTCCTCGCGGGCGGGGATCGCGGCGATCACGAGCCCCGGCGGCTGCGCGGTCGGCAGGTCCTTGAGGGAGTGCACCAGCAGGTCGCATTCCCCGGCGAGCAGGGCCTCGCGCAGCCGCGTGGCGAACACCCCGGTGCCGCCCATCTGCGACAGCGAGGCACGCGAGACGTCACCCTCCGACACGATCGGCACGAGTTCGACGGGGCGGCCCGACGCGGCCGCCAGCATGTCGGCGACCTGCTGCGACTGCGCGGTCGCCAGGGCGCTGCGGCGGGTGCCGAGGCGGAACGGCCGCGTCATCGCGGCATCCTCATCGCAGCACCTCGACCAGTTCGGCGGGGGCCACCAGCCGGCCGGTGAAGAACGGCACCTCTTCGCGCACGTGGCGGCGCGCCTCGGTGTAGCGAAGCTCCCGCATCATGTCGACGAGGTCGGTGAGCTCATCGGCTTCCATGGGCAGGATCCACTCCCAGTCCCCGAGAGCGAAGGATGCCACGGTGTTCGCGGTCACGCCGGTGAACGCGGCGCCCTTGCGGCCGTGATCGGCGAGCATGGCGCGCCGCTCCTCATCGGGCAGCAGGTACCACTCGAAGCTGCGGACGAACGGGTACACCGTCAGCCACTGCTTGGCCGCGATGCCGCGGAGGAACCCCGGCACGTGGGCCCGGTTGAACTCGGCGTCACGGTGCACGCCCATCGCGCTCCAGGTGGGCAGCAGCGGCTGCAGCAGCGGGGTGCGGCGCAGGCGCCGCAGGTCCCGCTGCAGGCCGTCGGCGGTCGGGCCGTGCAGCCAGATCATGACGTCGGCGTCGGCGCGCAGGCCGCTGACGTCGTAGAAGCCCCGCACGGTCGTGCCACCCTCGGCGAGGTCGGCGACCAGGTGTTCCAGCTCGGTCGCCTCCTGGGCCGTGACCGGGTTGGCGGGGTCGCGGCGCAGCACGGACCAGAGCGTGAAAGAGGTGTCGGACATTTCTCCAGTCTCTCTCGCGCTTCGCGGCGCGGCAAACCGCCGCTGCCGGGCGACGCTCACGGCGCTGCCGGTGTTCGTGCTCAGCGCGCGATCAGACGCACGGCCCCCCACACGGCCAGACCGATCGTCACGGCGACGCCGACGGTCGCCGCGATCGCTCCGGTCGGGTTGCGCCGGGCGAACAGCCGGGCCTCGGCCACGCCGCGGTCGGTGGCCTGACCGACGCGCTTGGGCACGTTCGCCTTCTCCTCGATCGCGAAGAGCGCAGCCTTCAGCTCGGCGCGGGCCTTCTCGACCGGGTCGGCGATTCCCAGCGGCACGGCGGTGCGCGGCACGGGGAGCGGGCGGTCAGAACTCATTCGCGGCATCCTTCACGATCTGGGCGTCGGTGGACAGTGCCTTCACGGGCGTGTCCCGCGAGGAGAGGCGCTTGAAACGGCGGATGCCGAGGAACGCCAGCACGACGGCGATGAGAAGCATCACGACGAAGACGGTCAGCGCGGCAAGCCAGGCCGGCCACCATGAGGCCAGGCCGATGATCGCGAATGCCCCCAGGGCCGGGATCGCCCAGAACAGCACGAACAGGGCGGCCAGGAACCACAGCCCACCCATGCCGGCGTCCTTACCGGTCTTCTTCGCCCACTTCTTGGCGGAGTCGACTTCGGCCATGACCAGGTTGCGCACGAGCTCGGGCACCTCGCCGAGCAACGTCATCAGGCTGTCGTCGGTGCGATCGCGGAAACCGCGGGGGGTGGTCATCTCAGCTGTCCGCGGCCTTCTTGATGTCGTCGATCGCGTCGTGGGCGGCCTTGTGGACCTCGGTCACGGTCGTCTCGGCGCCTTCGGCGACCTCGTCGACGGATTCCTTGCCCGCGATGATGGCGGCGTCGAGCTTCTGGCCGGGCGTGGTGCCGCGCTTGGTCGCAGCCTTGGTCACCTTGACCGCGCTGTCCCAAACGGCGGTCGGCAGCGCCATGGCGGCTGACTTGCCGAGCTCCGTGGCCTTGCCGACCTGCTTCTGCACGGGCTCGAGTTCCCAGACCTTCATGGCCTGTGCCTTGATCTGCTCGTAACGCTCACGACCGGCGCGCGTGCCCAGGACGTAGCCCGCGGCCAGTCCGACGACGAGTCCAATTTTGCCCCTCATGGGGTCTCCTCACGCTCGATGGAGGTGCTTCAGTGGTCCCAGGGTAGCGCCGTATGCCTTCTCAGGTATCCGGGGTTGCGCGCGGCGGCGTCGTGGGTTAGTCGAGGATCGCCGCGTCGCCCCAGAGGGCCTCGCGGCGCACCCGCTCGGCCTCGGCGATCGCGTCGGGGATCACCTGTGCCAGCCCGGTGCCCGCCAGCCACGCGCCGACGGCCGCGAGACCCGGGGTGGCATGCACGGCGGCACGCGCCGCCGCCGTCACCGCGGTGCGACCGATCGCCGCGGCGGGCTGCGACTGCACGTACCGCTCGCGGTGCGCCGCCCGCAGTTGCGAGGGGTCCAGCGCAGTGCCCAGCAGCTTCGCCGCCTCGGCGAGCGCGAGCGCTGCCGCTGCGTCGTCGTCGAGCGCCTCGGTCGCCGGGGCCTCACCCTGCGCGCCGAAGGAGACCCGCACGATGTGGTGGTCCGTCGCCTTCCGCAGCCATTCCCACTTGGCCGTCGAGTGTGTGAGGGCCTTGGCGGTGTGGGAGCCCGGCACGGTGAGCACTCCGGTGCCGCGCGGGTGGGCGTCCAGCGCGGGGGCGTCCACGACGAGCGTGACGATCTCGACGACGGGCGCGGTGATGCCGCCGGGGTCGAGGTCCGGCACGACCGGTGCCAGCAGGTGCCGGGCCTGCGCTTCGCTGGTCGCCACGATGACCGCCTCGGCGGGCAGCCGGGTCGCCTCGGGCGCCGGCGCGGCCGGTTCAGTCGGATCGGCCGGTGCGCTCGGGTCCGTCGCGGGGTCGCCCGATTCCGGGGCGGCGGCGATCTCGACGGCCCAGCCGTCGCCGTCGGCGACGATCGCCTGCGCGGGGGTGTTCACGCGCACGTCCACGCCCAGTTCGACCAGCCGGTCCCGGAGCGCGTCGACGAGCCGGGTCATTCCGCCGGCCAGTCCCCGCACCGCGGAGCCCGGTGCGGTGGTCGCCGCGCCGCGCAGCTGCGCCACGCCACCGGAGAGCGAACCCGTGCGGGTGAGCGCGTTGTTCAGCCCGGGGGCGGCGAGGTCCACGTCGATGTCGTCGGGACGTGCGGAGTACACCCCCGAGGTCACCGGCGCCACCAGCCGGTCCAGCACCGCGGCGCCCATGCGGCGGCGCACGAGAGCGCCCAGGCTCTTCTCGTGGCCGATCGTCATCGGGGGACGCAGGCGGTCCAGGTACGCCCGCCAGGCGCCGGGCCAGCCGATGACGCGGCGCACGTCGTCGGCGAACGGGTTGGCGGGGATGCCGAGCATCCCCCCGACGGGCATCGGGGCTGCGCCGCCGCCGGGCAGACCCGCGACCCACGCGCCCGCCGGGTTCGGCGACACGACGGCATCCGACAGTCCGAGTTCGGCCACCAGGGCGGCGACCGTGCCGCCGCGGACGGCAAAGCTCTCCGCGCCGACGTCGACGGTCACCCCGTCCAGTTCGACCGAGCGCACCACGCCGCCGAGGCGGTCGGATGCCTCCAGCAGCGTCACCGGCATCCCGACCTTCGCGCACTCCAGCGCCGCGACCAGACCGGCGATGCCGCCGCCGATCACGACGACCCGGGTCTCGTGGGCGTGGGTGACGAGGTCGCCGACCTCGCTCACACGTCCTCCCCGTGGGCGAGGGCGACGATGCGGGTGAGCACCGTCGGGTCCGTTTCGGGCGGCACGCCGTGGCCGAGGTTGAGGATGTGCGCGCGGGCGGCGCCCCCGCGGGCGATGACATCGCGCACGTGGGCGGACAGCACCGGCCAGGGGGCGGTCAGCAGCGCGGGGTCGATGTTGCCCTGCAGGGTCACATCGGGGCCGAGGATCGCGGCGGCCTCGTCCAGCGGGGTGCGCCAATCAACGCCGACGGCGTCGGCGAGGCCGTTCAGCCGCATGTCGGGCAGCAGGTGCGCGGTGCCGACGCCGAAGTGGATGCGCGGCACGGTGATGCCCTCCAGCGCGGTGTGCGAATGCGGAGCGACGAACGCGCGGTAGTCGGCCACCGACAGCGACCCCGCCCACGAGTCGAACAGCTGCACGGCGGCGGCACCGGCATCCGTCTGCACCTTCAGGAACGCGTGGGACACCTCGGCGAGCCAGCCGGCGAGGCGGTGCCACGCGCTCGGGTCGGCGTGCATCATGCCGCGGGCGCGGAGGTGTTCCTTGGACGGGCCGCCCTCGACGAGGTAGGCCGCCAGCGTGAAGGGGGCGCCGGCGAAGCCGACCAGCGGAGTGTCGCCGAGTTCGCGGGTGATGATGGCGATCGCCTCGGCGATGGGACCGGATGCCGCGACAACCGCCGCCGGCTCGATCGCGGTGACGCGGGCGACATCGGCGGTGGTGCGCACCGGCTCGGCGAACACCGGGCCACGCCCGGGCTGGATCTCCACATCGATGCCGGCCAGCAGCAGCGGCACGACGATGTCGCTGAAGAAGACGGCGGCATCCACGCCGTGGCGGCGCACCGGCTGCAGCGTGATCTCGGCGGCCAGCGCCGGATCGAGGCAGGCATCGAGCATGCGGGTACCCACCCGCAGGTCGCGGTATTCGGGCAGGGAGCGGCCGGCTTGTCTCATGAACCAGACGGGGAGGCGATCGGGTCGGACGCCGTGAAGCGCGCTCAGCAGGGGGGCGGTGGCCATGCCTCCATCCTCCCACTTCGGGATTCCGCACCTCCCAGGTGTGGCCAGGTACCCTTGACGAGTGCTGCTGTGTGTCACCGCGAGTCATAAGACCGCCCCTTTCGAGCTCCTCGAGCGACTCAGCGTGCACACCGACCGGGTCGCCGCGACCATCGCGGGGCACGACGAATGCGTGCAGGGGGCCGTGGTCGTTGCCACCTGCAACCGCTTCGAGGCGTACGTCGAGATGGACGAACCGGTCACTGCGGCGGGTGCCGTCGGGGTCGAGGCAGCCCTCATGGCCATCGAATCCGCCACCGGGGTGACTCCCGCTGAGCTCGAGGGCTCCTACGAGGTCGTCGCCGGCGATGACGTCGCCCATCACCTGTTCTCGGTGGCATCCGGTCTGGAATCCGTCGTCATCGGCGAGGGCGAGATCGCCGGTCAGGTGCGCCGCGCGCTGACCGAGGCCCGCGAGAACGGCACCACCTCCCCCGAACTCGAGCGGCTGTTCCAGCGCGCCAGCGAGACCCAGCGGGGCATCAAGAACGCCACCGCGCTCGGGCGCGCCGGCCGCTCCCTCGTGCGCCTGTCGCTGGAACTGGCCGACAGCCGGGTGACCGACTGGTCGCAGCTGCGCGTAGTGATGGTCGGCACCGGGTCGTACGCGGCCGCCACCGTCGCGGCCCTGCGCGACCGGGGCGCCGCCGACATCTCAGTGGCCTCTCCCTCCGGCCGCGCGGCGCTGTTCGCCGCCCGGCACTCCCTGCAGCCGGTATCAGCGGCGGCTTTCGCCGGCGCCGTCGCCACGGCGGATCTCGTCATCACCTGCACCAGCGCCGAGCACCCGGTGCTGTCGGCCGCGACGTTCACCGAGGGGCTGGCGGTCACGGATGCCGCGACTCACCCGGCCCGGCGCATGGTGATCGACCTCGGCCTGCCGCGCAACGTCGACCACGACGTCGCGGCCGTCCCCGACACCGACCTGCTGGATCTGGAGACCATCCGGCTGCACGCCCCGCTGGAGGAGCTGCAGGCCACCGACGACGCCCGCCGGCTCGTCGCCGATGCTGCCGCGCGCTTCGTCGTCGCCGGTGAGCGCCGCAGCGTGACGCCCGCCGTCGTGGCGATGCGCGCGCACGTCGCGACGGTGCTCGACACCGAGATCGCCCGGGCCCGCAGCCGCGGCGACGACGGCACGACCGAGCAGGCGCTGCGGCACCTCGCCGGTGTGCTCATGCATACCCCCACCGTCCGCGCGCACCAGCTGGCCGAGCAGGGTCGCGCCGACGACGTGTTCACCGCCGTGTCGGCGCTGTTCGGACTCGAGATCGTCGAGCCGGAAGAGATCGCGATCATCGACGACGTGGCATCCGCCGGCTGACCCCGCCCGTCCCGCGCCCCCACCCCGGGGGTCTCTTCTGGCCCCTCCCCTGTCGCAGATCGTCGCCGCGGGGCGATTCGCGACAGGCGAGCGACCCGGTGGGACGATGGAAGGCATGAGCCTGCACATCACGGATGACCCCGCGGCCGACGAGCTGCTCACGCGCGACCCGCTCGCGCTGCTGATCGGCATGCTGCTGGACCAGCAGGTGCCGATGGAGACCGCGTTCGCCGGCCCCCTCAAGATCAGCGAGCGCCTGGGGAGCCTGGATGCCGCGGCGATCGCCGGAGCCGACCCCGAGCAGTTCGCCGCCCTGTTCGCGCAGACCCCGGCCGTGCACCGCTTCCCGGGCTCCATGGCCGGCCGCGTGCAGGGCCTGTGCGCCGCGGTGGTGCAAGAGTGGGGCGGGGATGCCGCGGCGATCTGGACGCAGGGCGACCCCGACGGGCCCACCGTGCTCAAGCGGCTGAAGGCGCTGCCCGGCTTCGGGGAGCAGAAGGCGAAGATCTTCCTCGCACTGCTGGGCAAGCAGTACGGCTACACCGGGGACCGGTGGCGGGAGGCATCCGCCCCTTACGGCGAGGAAGGCTCGCACCGCAGCGTCGCCGACATCGTCTCCCCCGACTCGCTGCAGAAGGTGCGGGAGTTCAAGAAGGCCGCGAAGGCCGCCGCGAAGGGTTGAATCGGCGGTCGCGCCGACGCGGCAGGAAGATTTTCTGCGGGACTCGTAGGTTTCTCATAGGGTGGGAGTGACCCGATCCTCGATGCCCGCGGAGGCCTCCTTGCTCACGCCGTTCATCATCATCGGAAGCGTCGGCCTGCTGTTGCTCATCGTCTCGCTCGTGCTGGGCGATGTGTTCGACAACCTCGATTTCGGCGACGGCGCCATTTCGGGCACGGCTCTGGGTGTCGCGGCGATCGTGTTCGGCGCGAGCGGCGTCTTCACGGTCCCATCCGGCCTCGGCGGAGTCTGGGTGTACGTGCTCGCCGCGGTGTTCGCTCTCATCGCGTACGCCCTCGCGGTGCTGTCCATCCGCAAGCTCTCCCGCAGCTCCGACGGCACGCCGGTGAACACGGTGGGCCTGACCGGGGTCAGCCGCTCCCCCATCTCCCCCGCCGGCGGGGAGGTGTCCCTCGATGGCCCGCACGAGATCGAGCGGCGCCTGGCCTACGCCGACGGCGACATCCCCGAAGGCGTGCGCATCCGCGTCATCGAACACGGCGGCACCCGCATCAAAGTCGTCGCCGAATAAACCCCGCGGCGACAGCCGCACCAGGAAAGGTTCCCCATGCCGGTCGACATCATCCAGATCGCCGCGGTCCTCGCGCTCATCGTCGCGGCGGTGGGCCTGCTCGCGTTCATCGCCCGCCGCATCCGCCGGGTGCCTCCCAACGAGGCGCTCATCATCGTCGGCCGTGGCGCCGGCAAGCAGGCGCCGGGTGAGAGCGTGGGGCAGCGCGTCGTGATCGGCGGTCGCACGTTCGTGTGGCCGATCCTGCAGCAGGGCTTCCCGATCTCGCTGGAGCAGCGTCAGATCGGCATCACCGTCGAGGGCGTCGACAAGAACCGCATCAAGATCGCCATCAAGGCATCCATCAACTTCAAGGTCTCGGGCACCGAGGAAGGCGTCCGCCGTGCCGGGCAGCGCTTCCTGTCGCAGCAGGAGACCCTCACCGACATCATCCGCGAGTCGCTCGAGGGGTCGCTGCGCTCCATCATCGGCGACATGACGATCGAGCAGATCATCTCCGACCGCAAGGGCCTGTCGGACCGCGTCGTCGCAGAGACCAAGGCCGACCTCGTCGAGCAGGGCCTGCAGGTGGACCTGCTCAACATCAGCGACATCTCCACGCCCGGCAGCGACTACCTCGCCAACCTGGGTCGCGCCGAAGCCGCCCGCGCCCGTCAGGTCGCCGAGGTCAGCGAGGCCGAGGCCGCGCGGGCGAGCGAGTTCGCCCGCATCGAGGCCGCCGAGCAGATCGCCGAGCGTCAGAAGGCGCTGAGCCTGCGCCAGGCGACGATCAAGGCCGAGACCGACCGGGCCAACGCCGAAGCAGACGCGGCCGGTACGTTCACGAAGGCCGAGCAGGATCGCCTCGTCGCCCAGCAGGAGCGCGAGGCGCTCATCGAGCAGGCCCTCGTGACCCAGGAGCGCCTGGACATCGAGATCCGCAAGCCCGCCGAGGCCGAGGCGTACGCCGAGGTGCAGCGGGCCACCGCCCTCCGTGACGCGGCCAACGCCGCCACCGAGGCCGACGCGTACAAGCGCACGAAGATCGCCGAGGCCAACAAGGTCGCCGCGGTCCAGGACGCCGAGGCATCCGCCACCGCCGTGCGCTTCGCCGGTGAGGCCGAGCGCGACAGGCAGGTGGCGCTGGCCGCCGGCATCCGGGCCGATGGTGAGGCGCGCGCCGCCGCCACCCAGGCCGTCGGTGTCGCCGAGGCCGCGGCGACCGACGCAAAGGCCGAGGCGCTGCAGAAGTACGGTGAGGCCGCCCTCGCGCAGGAGATCATCTCGCGCCTACCCGAGATCGTCCGCGCCGCCGCGGAGCCGATCAGCAACATCGACCAGCTCACGGTGATCTCCACCGACGGCGCATCGGCGGTCACCAAGACCGTCGGCACCGTCCTCGGTGAGGGCACCGAGATCGTGAAGTCGCTGACCGGGCTCGACCTCGGCACGCTGCTGGCTGGCTTCGCCGGAGCACGCGCTGCGGATGCCGCCGGCGCCGCGTCCGCGGCCGTCTCCGGAAACGGTTCCGCCGCCCCGGTGAAGGGCGCCTGACTCGCGGGGCGCCCCGTTCGCGGCGGGCCCCGCACCACGACTTCGGAGAACGCCGCGATTTCGGAGCTTTCCTCGCCTTGGACTCCGAAAAACCGGCGTTCTCCGGAGAACCCGCGCCGCGCGGCATCCGCCATCCGGCCGCCCCCCGGTTCGCGGAACGTGCCCCGGCGTCCACCGGCACCACGAAAAACCACTTCTCGGTCGAAACACCACGCATCGCATGGTTTCTCAACCGAGAAGTGGTTTCTCAGCGGGCAGGATGCCGCGGGCAGGATGCCGCGGCGGCACCGGCCCGCGAGCGGTCAGGCGCCGCGCAGGCGCTCGGCCAGGTACGCCGTGAGCGCGTCCAGCGGCACGCGCTCCTGCGCCATCGTGTCGCGGTCACGCACCGTGACGGCGTTGTCGTCGAGGGAGTCGAAGTCGACCGTGACGCACAGCGGCGTGCCGACCTCGTCCTGGCGACGGTAGCGGCGGCCGATCGCGCCGGCGTCGTCGAAGTCGACGTTCCAGCCGTTGCTGCGCAGGCTGTCGGCAACTTCGCGCGCCAGCGGCGACAGCCGCTCGTTGCGCGACAGCGGCAGCACGGCCACCTTCACCGGCGCCAGGCGCGGGTCCAGGCGCAGCACGGTGCGGGTGTCGACCCCGCCCTTGGCGTTGGGGACCTGCTCCTCGTCGTACGCGTCGACGAGGAACGCCATCATGGCGCGCGTCAGCCCGAACGACGGCTCGATGACGTAGGGGGTGTACTTCTCGCCGGTGGCCTGGTCGAAGTAGGTCAGTGACTGGCCGGATGCCTCGGTGTGGCTGCTCAGGTCGTAGTCGGTGCGGTTGGCGACGCCCATGAGCTCGCCCCACTCCTTGCCGGTGAAGCCGAAGCGGTACTCCACGTCGATCGTGCCGGCGGAGTAGTGCGCGCGGTCCTCTTCCGGAACGTCGAACCGGCGCATGTTGTCGGGGTTGACGCCGAGGTCCACGAACCAGTTCCAGCAGGCCTCGACCCAGTGGTCGAACCATTCGCCGGCCTCTGCGGGCGGCGTGAAGAACTCGATCTCCATCTGCTCGAACTCGCGCGTGCGGAAGATGAAGTTGCCGGGCGTGATCTCATTGCGGAACGCCTTGCCGACCTGGCCGATGCCGAACGGCGGCTTCTTGCGCGACGCGGTGAGCACGTTGGTGAAGTTCACGAAGATGCCCTGCGCGGTCTCGGGCCGCAGGAAGTGCAGTCCCGACTCGTCGTCGACGACACCGAGGTAGGTCTTCACGAGACCCGAGAACGCCTTCGGCTCGGTGTACTTGCCCTTCGTGCCGCAGTTGGGGCACGGCACGTCGGCCAGCCCGTTCTCGGCGGGACGGCCCTTGCGGGCCTCGAAGTCCTCGATGAGGTTGTCGGCGCGGAAGCGCTTGTGGCACTGCAGGCACTCCACGAGCGGGTCGGTGAACGTGGCGACGTGGCCGGATGCCTCCCACACGCGCTTGGGCAGGATGATCGACGAATCCAGGCCCACCATGTCGCCGCGGCCGCGGACGAACGTCTGCCACCACTGGCGGCGGATGTTCTCCTTCAGCTCGGTGCCGAGCGGGCCGTAGTCCCACGCCGAACGGGATCCGCCGTAGATCTCACCGGCCTGGAAGACGAACCCGCGGTGGCGGGCCAGGGCGATGACTTTGTCGAGGCGGGACTGCTCGGCCACAGGTGGCTCCAAATGGTCGTGGTGCGCGGGGCGCGGAGATCGCGGATGCCGCGAGGCGGCGGCATCCGTCGATTCTAGTCGCCGCCTGCGTGACGCCCGCCGCGTGCCGTGGGGTCAGCGCACGAACTGGATCGTCATGGGGTAGCGGTACCACTGCCCCTGGCCCGCTTTCACGCCGGCGATGATCGAGTACACGACATCGAGGACGGCGACGACGATCAGCACGAGCACGCCGATGAGCAGGAACACCAGGATGCCGCCGGCGACCAATCCGATCAGCACGGTCAGCTGGAAGTTGAGCGCCTGCGCGGTGTGCGCGCGGACGAACGGGCCGCGGTCGCGCAGGATGAGGTACCCGATGAGGGCGGGCAGGAAGCCGAAGAACACCCCGCCGATGTGCACGAGCGTTGCCCACATCTTCTCGTCCGCCGGGCTCATCGGCATCGGCCCGTAGGGCGCGCCATACGGAGGCTGCGGGGGCGGGGGCGCCATGCTCACGGGGTCAGCCTAGAGCGGGGAGGTGCCGCAGCGCATCCGGTCCAAGGTCGGCGACGGCGGTGTGTCCCGACAGGCCGAGGGTGATGTCGAGCTCGGCGAGCACATTGCGCACCACCTCACCCACGCCGTCCTCGCCTGCGACCGCGAGGCCGTACGCATACGGACGGCCCAGCGCGACCGCGGTCGCTCCCAGCGCCAGGGCGATGAAGACGTCGGCGCCGGTGCGGATGCCGGAATCGAACACGATCGGCACACGGCCGGCCACCCGCTGCGCGATCGCCGGCAGCACGGCCAGCGTCGGCACCGACCGGTCGATCTGGCGGCCGCCGTGGTTGGAGATCCAGACGCCGTCGACGCCGGCATCCAGCGCGCGCGCCGCGTCATCCGGATGCACGATGCCCTTCAGGACGATCGGCAGCGACGTCCATTCCCGCACCAGGGCGAGCCGTTCCCACGTGAGCGTCGGGGTGGAGAAGACGTCGAGGAACGTCTCGACGGCGGCGCGCGGCAGCGGCGAGCGGAGGTTGTCGCGCACGCTGGTGGTGCCGGTGAGCCCGGCGCCCTTGCGCGCGATGCTCACTCCGGCCAGCACGGTCTTCGGCGTCATCCGCACCTTCGCGGCAGGGTGCGCCGCGGCATCCGCCGTCCCGGCGCGCTCCTGCACCAGCCGGCGGAACACCGGGTCGCTGGTGTACTGCGCGATGCCGAGGCCCCGCGTGAACGGCAGGTAGGCCAGATCCAGGTCGCGGGTGCGCCAGCCGAGCAGGTGCGTGTCGAGCGTGATGACGACCGCTTCGCACCCCGACGCCTCGGCGCGCGCGAGCAGCGACGCGTTGAGGTCGTCCGAGGCGGACCAGTACAGCTGGAACAGCCGGGAACCGGCCGGCGCGGCATCCCGCACCTGCTCCATCGACTGCGATGCCTGGTTGCTCAACGTGTAAGGAACGCCGGCGGATGCCGCAGCGCGCGCGACCGCGACGTCGGCGTCGGCGTGGGCCAGTTCCATGACGCCCAGCGGCGCCAGCAGCAGCGGGGTGGGCCGGCGCGTGCCGAACAGGTCGATCGACAGGTCGCGATCCGAGACGTCGCGCAGCGGCCTGGGCCACACCTGCCAGTCATCGAAGGCGGCCGCGTTCGCCGCCACCGTGTGCTCGGCACCGGCCCCGCCGGCGATGTACGCGAACGCCTCGGCGCTCAGCGCGCGGCGCGCGGCCTGCTCCAGCCGCACCGGATCCACCGGCACGCGCGGGGTCGTGCCGCTGATGCCGGCCCGGTACACGTCGGACTGGGTGCGCCGGGAGATGCCGCGGGCGAACGCGGCGGGGTCCTCGGGAGCGACGGTGCTCATGACCCCACCCTATTCGGCGGCGCCGCTGCCCTCGTGCGCAGCGCTCAGCCGTACCGGCACCACGCGGCGACCCAGCTGAGGATCTTCCCCCGCTGCTCCGGGCTGGCGGGGACTTCGATCGTGCCAGACACGGACTCGGTTTCGATCGCGACGGTGAACACGGTGCCGCGCTTGTCCTCCTGCACGGCGTGCGGGTCGCAGCGCGACGGGACCAGGGGCACGTCGACGGGTGCCGGCTGCGCGCGGCCGTCGACCTCCAGCCCCAGCGGCAGCGGCGCCGTCACGTCGGCGAACCGCAGGAGGTTGGTGGGGAGCACCTCGACGATCCGCAGCGACCCGTCGCCGCCGGCCGGTGCGATGTCGAGTTGCAGGGTGGCCGGTTCTCCGGCCGCCGACGGGGTGAACGCGCCCCACGACAGGCTCGCAACCGCTGCGGCGTCGTGGGCGAGGCACTCCCGCTCGTGCAGGCGCCCGGTGAAGCCGAGCGAATCCTCCGTCGGCACGCGGTACTCGGTGCCGCCGCGCATCGTGAACACCAGCACGCTCTCGCGAGCGTCGGCATCCGGTTCCCCCTCACATGCCGACGGCGGCAGGTCGATGCGCAGGTCCACCGTGCGCCCCGGGGTGATCGTGCTGTCGCGGTCTCGCACCGCGGGGCCGTCGAACCAGTCGTCGTGCAGCTCGAGGCGGGTGATGAGCAGCTCGGTGTCGGAGCCGTTGGCCACCCGCACCTGAGCCGTGCGGTCGGCGACGTCCGACCGCAGCTGCTGCAGCGTCACTCGCACGCCCTCGGGGAGGGTCGGGGCGGGGTCCGGCGCGCAGCCGGCCAGTGCCGCCGCCGCCGCGACGGCGAGGGTCGCAAGCGCGGCGCGTGCACACCGTCGCCTTTGTCGCGTGGCGCCGGCCGATTCGCCCGGTTTCCCGCACCCGTGCGCCCGGAACAGCGACGTTGTGCGCACGGCGCCCGCCTACCGCCGCAGGGTCTCGCGCGCGACGGTGAAGTCCTCCAGCGCCACCGGGTCGATGTCGATCCCGATGCCGGCACCGGTGGGCACCCGCACGTGGCCGTCGTCGAGCACGATCGGCTCGGTGACGATGTCGCGCGGATAGAAGCGGTCGGAGGCCGACACGTCGCCGGGCAGCGTGAACCCGGGGAGGGCGGCGAGCGCCGCGTTGGCGGCACGGCCGATGCCGGTTTCGAGCATCCCGCCGCACCACACCGGGATGTCCGCCGCCCGGCAGAGGTCGTGGATCGCGACGGCCTCGACGTAGCCGCCGACACGGCCCGCCTTGATGTTGATGACGGATGCCGCGCCCAGCGCCCGCGCGTCCTGCGCCGCCTTCAGCGAGACGATCGACTCGTCCAGGCACAGCGGGGTGCGCAGGCGCCCGGCGAGCACCGCGTGGTCGACGAGGTCGTCCTCCTGCAGGGGCTGCTCGATCAGCAGCAGGTCGAACCGGTCCAGCTCCATCAGGGTGTCGATGTCGGCGAGGGTGTAGGCCGAGTTCGCGTCCACCTGCAGCGGGATCGTGCCGAACGCGTCGCGCACAGCCGCGGTGTCGGCGATGTCACGACCGGGTTTGATCTTGATCTTGATGCGCACGTACCCGGCATCGAGGTATTCGGAGACGGCATCGACGAGCGCCGCGGGGTCGCGTTGGATCCCCACCGAGACGCCGCTGGGCACCCGGTCGCGCTCGGCGCCGAGGTAGGCACCGAGCGGGCGGCCCTCGGCGCGCAGCGCGGCGTCGAGAACCGCCAGCTCCAGCCCGGCCTTGGCCATGCGGTGCCCCTTGAACGGCTCGAGGATGCCGGCGACCTGCTCGGGCGCGAGGGTGCCGGCATCCAGCAGCGCCGGACCCAGCCACCGCAGCGCGACGTCCCACGCGCCCTGGGTGTACTCACTGGAGTACAGCGGCGACGCCTGCGTCACGATCTCGCCCCAGCCGTCGCCGTCGGCGGTCAGGGCACGCACGACGATCACCTCGCGCTCGGACTCCGTGCCGAACGAGGTGGTGAAGGGCGAAGTGAGCGGCATCCGCAGCACCCGCAGTTCGAGGCCTTCCAGGGCGACGGCTGCCGCGGGCGTGACGATGGGCATGCGCTCAGGCTAGCGGCGGCGGCTCAGCCGGTGAAGGCGAGCTTGCCGGCGTCCGCGGGTTGCGGCATCCGCTGCACCACAGTTTCGGAGAAATCCGGTTCTTCGGAGCGCACAGCCCGAAACTCGCCGAATTCGTGCAGTTCTCCGAGAACGTGGCGCGGCGCGGGCGCGGGCGCGGTGGCGCGCGCCGGGCTCACGCCGGGACGAACAGGTACCCGCGGGCGTCGTCGAATCCGCCGACGACGAGGCCGGATGCCGCGTGTGCGGCGAACTGCTCCCGCACCCGGCGGCGCCACAGCATCGCCTCGTCCGGCGACTCCTGACGCATCGTCTCGATGTCGGGCGGCACCGCGACCGTTGCGACCACGTCACCCGGATCGGTCGTGGCGGCGGGGCCGGCCAGTGCCCAGGACACCATGAGCCGGTCGCTCTCGTCGCCGCGGTTGATGACGTCGTCCATCGGGCCGTACTGGTTGGGCAGGTACTCGGTCACCCGTGCGCCCAGCACCACGAGGTTGAAGTGGGCGTTGCGTGCGATCAGCGGATCGAACGTCCAGGTGATGTGCCCGACGTCGCGCGCGAAGGCCCACTGGCGCTGATGCTGCTTGAGCAGCCTGCCGAGCCGGTGGCCGCGGTACTCCGCGAGCACCCCGGTGACGTGGGAATGCATCGACCGCTCGGCGGGGGCGGCGAAGAACGCCACCGACGCCCCGATGATGCGATCTGCGTCGTACAGCCCCACCGCGTAATTGCCGGAATGGGCGAGCGCCCGCAACAGTCCCGCGGGCATCCCGCTGTAGTCGCCGCCCCACACCTCGGCGAGCACATCCGACGCAGCGAACACCTCGTCGACGGTCTCCAGCGGGCGGATTTCGATGCCGGGAGGAGCGCTGAGGTCGTCGAGGTCGGCCATGCCCTCACCCTACGACTCGAGCCGCCTCTGCGCCCGCGACGCTAGCCTGGACCGATGGCCACCCGGGAAGAGAACGCACGCAGGCGCCTCACTCGGATGCCGCGCCAGGGCTTGATCGTCGCTGTGCTGGCGCTGGCCGGGCTGGCCTCGTCCTTCATGTTCACCCTCGTCGTGCCGATCCAGGCGAAGCTTCCCGAGCTGCTGGGTGCGAGCCGCGACGACACCGCGTGGGTGGTCACGGCGACGCTGCTGGCCGCGGCGGTGGTCACCCCCATCGCCGGGCGACTGGGCGACATGTACGGCAAGCGCCGCATCGTGCTCGTGCTGCTGGGGGTGCTCGTGCTCGGCTCGGTCATCGCCGCACTGTCCACCGGCATCGTCGGCGTCATCATCGGCCGCGCGCTGCAGGGGGCGGTCACCGGTGTCGTCCCGCTGGCGATCTCGATCCTGCGCGACGTGCTGCACGAAGACCGGGTGGATGCCGCGATCGCGCTGATCAGCGCAACGATGGGCGTGGGTGGCGCGCTCGGCATGCCGCTGAGCGCGCTGGTCACGCAGTACAGCGACTGGCACGCGCTGTTCTGGATGGCCGCAGGCATGGGCGTCGTGGTGTTCGGTCTCGTGCTGTGGATCATCCCGGTGAGCGTGCTGCGCACCGCCGGCAAGTTCGACTACGTGGGCGCGGCGGGGCTCGCGGTGGGCCTGACCGGCGTGCTGCTGGCGGTGTCCCGCGGCAACGAGTGGGGTTGGACGTCTGCTGCCGTGCTGATCTGCGGGCTGGGAGGGCTTGCGGTGCTGCTGGCGTGGGGCTGGTTCGAGCTGCGCATCGCCGAGCCGCTGCTGGACCTGTGCGTCGCCGCCCGCCGCCCCGTGCTGCTGACCAACATCGCCTCGCTCGCGATGGGGTTCTCGCTGTTCGCGTCGAACGTGTCCTACCCGCAACTGCTGGAGCTGCCCGCCCCCGCCGGGTTCGGGCTGTCACTGCTGGCGGCGAGCCTGGTGATCGCCCCGGCGGGCCTGGTGATGATGGTGCTCTCGCCGTACTCCGGGCGGCTGGCCCGCACGGTGGGACCACGGCTGCTGCTGGTGGCCGGCGCGATCGCCCTCATCCTCGCGTACGGCTTCACCCTGCTGTTCTCCTCCGAGGTCTGGCACCTGCTGGTGGCGAACCTGCTGGTGGGTGTGGGCATCGGGTTCGGGTACGCCGCCATGCCCATGCTCATCATGCGCAGCGTCCCGCAGAGCGAGACGGGCGCCTCCAACGGGCTCAACGCGCTGTTCCGGTCGCTGGGCACCAGCACGGCGGCCGCCGTGATCGGCGCCGTCCTCGCGAGCATGTCCGTCACCCAGGACGGTGTGCAGGTTCCGACGGCGGCCGCGTTCGACCTGGCATTCGTGCTCGGCGGCGGCGCGGCGGTCGTCGCGCTCGTGCTGGCCGTCTTCATCCCGCAACGGCCGGCAAACGAACCCCATCCCTCTCTGCCCCGGTGAGGGTTAGCCTTGGGCAATGAGCACCAACGAGCCGGCCCAGGTACCCGTGGGACCTCCCACGCCACCGGCCGATGCCGTCTCGACAGGTTCCCGAGGCGATAACGACACCCGATTCTTCGGCCAGCCGTGGGCTCTGGCCCACGTGTTCGGCGTGGAGATGTGGGAGCGTTTCAGCTTCTACGGCATGCAGGGCATCCTGCTGCTGTACCTGTACTACTCCGTCGCCGACGGTGGGCTCGGGATGGACCAGACCGTCGCCGCCGGGATCGTGGGCGCGTACGGCGGCAGCGTCTATCTCTCCACGATCCTCGGCGCATGGATCGCCGACCGCGTTCTCGGCTCCGAACGGGTGCTGTTCTACAGTGCGATGATCATCGTGGCCGGGCACATCGCCCTGGCGCTGCTGCCCGGCTTCGCCGGCGTCACGGTGGGCCTCATGCTGGTCGCCCTCGGCTCGGGCGGCCTGAAGGCCAACGCGACCAGCGTCGTGGGAACCCTCTATCGTCAGGATGACCCCCGACGGGATGCCGGGTTCTCGCTGTTCTACCTCGGCATCAACCTCGGCGCGCTGCTGGGTCCGCTGCTGACCGGGCTGCTCCAGTCGACCCTCGGCTTCCACTGGGGCTTCGGGCTGGCAGCCATCGGCATGGCGCTGGGGCTGCTGCAGTACTCGTTCGGCCGCAAGTCGCTGCCCGACGAATCCCGCCACGTGCCCAACCCGCTCCCCCGCAGCCGCTACCCGATGTTCATCGGGATCGCGGTGGCCGCGGTCGCGCTGATCCTCGTGCTGGTGCTCACCGGCGTGATCCGCGCCGACAACCTGTCGAGCATCGTCATCTACGTCACGATCGCCGCGACCCTCGCCTACTTCGTCGTCATCCTCTCCAGCCGCCACATCACCGGCACTGAACGCAGCCGGGTGTGGGCGTTCGTGCCGCTGTTCATCACCTCGGTGGCGTTCTGGTCGCTGTACCAGCAGCAGTTCACGGTGGTCACCATCTACGCCGACACGAAGCTCGACCGCGACATCTTCGGGTTCGAGATGCCGGTGCCCTGGGTGCAGTCGATCAACCCGATCTTCATCATCATCCTCTCCGGCGTCTTCGCGTGGCTGTGGACCAAGCTCGGCGCCCGCCAGCCGTCGACGCCGGTCAAGTTCGGCCTGGGCGTCATGATCATGGGAGCGGCGTTCCTGCTGTTCCTGCCGTTCGCCAACGGCGGGGATGGTTCGACTCCGCTCATCGCGATGATCGGCATCCTGCTGGTGTTCACCGTCGCCGAGCTGCTGCTGTCGCCGGTCGGACTGTCGGTGACGACCAAGCTCGCCCCGGAGCGCTTCCACACCCAGATGGTGGCGCTGTTCTTCCTGTCCGTGGCGCTCGGCACGGCGATCTCGGGCCAGCTGGCGCAGTACTACAACCCCGAAAACGAGGTGCCGTACTTCTCGATCCTCGGGCTCATCGCCATCGGGGTCGGCGTGGTGCTGCTGCTGCTCGTCAAGCCGGTGCTGCGGCTGATGCAGGGGGTGCGCTGACCCTCAGCGCTCCAGCACCACGGCAAGCCCCTGCCCGACGCCGATGCAGATCGCCGCGACCGCCACGCCCCCGCCGCGCCGGCGCAGTTCGTGCGCGGCGTGGCCGATGATGCGGCCTCCGGAGGCGCCCAGCGGGTGACCGATCGCCAGCGCGCCGCCGTGGATGTTGAGCTTTTCCGGGTCGAGGTCCGGCCAGCCGGCGAGGCACGCGAGCGACTGCGACGCGAATGCCTCGTTGAGCTCGACGAAATCGACGTCGGCCCAGGTCTTCCCGGCCTTCACGAGCGCCTTGTTCGCCGCCTCGATGGGGGCGATGGGAAAGTCGTCCGGGTCCACACCGTGCGCGGCGCGCGAGACGATCCGGGCCAGCGGCTCGGCATCCACCGCCCCCTCCGCCCCCAGCAGCACCGCGGAAGCGCCGTCATTGACGGGTGACGCGTTGCCCGCCGTGACGGTGCCGTCGGCGGCGAACAGCGGCTTCAACCCGGCGAGCTTCGCCACGGACGAGTCGGGGCGGATCCCCTCGTCGCGGGCGAGCTCGGCACCGGGGACCTGCACGATCTCCGGGTCGTAGACGCCGGCGGCCCACGCCTGGGCGGCCAGGCGGTGCGAGCGCACCGCGAAGGCATCCTGCGCCTCCCGGGAGATCCCCCACTCCCGGGCGATCTTCTCCGCCGACTCGCCGTTGCTGATGGTCCAGTGCGTCGGCAGGGCACGGTTGACCATGCGCCACCCGATCGCGGTGTTCCACATCGTCTGGTTGCCCACCGCCGGCCACGGCTTGGCCGACTTCTCCACGACGAACGGCGCCCGGCTCATCGACTCGACGCCGCCGGCCAGCACGATGTCGGCGTCGCCTGATTCGATCGCCCGCGCCCCCTGGATGACCGCTTCGACCGAGGAGGCGCACAGCCGATTGACGGTGACACCGGTCACCGACGTGGGAAAGCCCGCCAGCAGCGCGCCGAACCGGGCGACGTTGCGGTTGTCCTCGCCGGCTTGATTGGCGTCGCCGAAGATGACGTCGGCGATGCGGGCCGGGTCGATCCCGGTGCGCTCGACGGTCGCCTTCATGACGAGGGCGGCCAGGTCGTCCGGTCGCACCCCGGCCAGCGCACCGCCGGCGCGGCCGAACGGGGTGCGTACGGCGTCGTAGATGAACGAGGCGGTCATGGTCGTCCTTCCGTGGCGTCCATCATGGTCAAGCGGGTGAGCTCTTCGAGTCGGGTGATCGTGACATCGCCGAACAGCTCCCGCACCGCGAACCCGTCGGCGGTGACGTCGAAGACGGCGTGGTCGGTGTACACCCGGGTGACGCAGCCGACGCCGGTGAGCGGATACGTGCAGGATGCCACGAGCTTGGATTCACCCTGTTTGGTGAGCAGATCCGTCATGACGTAGACGCTCTTCGCGCCGATCGCGAGGTCCATCGCGCCACCGACGGCCGGGATCGCGCCCGGGGCGCCGGTGGACCAGTTGGCCAGGTCGCCCGACTGCGAGACCTGGAACGCACCCAGGACGCAGACGTCCAGGTGGCCGCCGCGCATCATCGCGAACGAGTCGGCGTGGTGGAAGTATGCCGCCCCCGGCAGCGCGGTGACCGGCTGCTTGCCGGCGTTGATGAGGTCGGGGTCGATCAGGTGGGGCTCCGGCGCCTCGCCCATGCCCAGCAGCCCGTTCTCGGTGTGCAGGATGATCTCCTGGTCGCGGGGCAGGTAGTTGGCCACCAGGGTGGGAGCCCCGATGCCGAGGTTGACGTACGAACCCTCGGGGATGTCGGCGGCGATCCGCGCCGCGAGCTCGTCCCGTGTGATCCCGGTCATCGCGCCTTCTCCTGTGATGCCGTGGCCGGTGCGCCCAGCGGGCGCCCCTCGATGTCGACGCCGCCGACGAAGATCCCGTCCTGCAGCCAGGCCCGGGGGCCGACGGCGACGACGCGGTCGACGAAGATCCCGGGGGTGACGACCCGCTCCGGGTCCAGCGCCCCCCGGGGCACGATCCGGTCCACCTGCGCGATCGTCGTCGTCGCGGCGGTGGCCATGATGGGCCCGAAGTTGCGCGCCGTCTCGCGGTACACGAGGTTCCCCCAGCGGTCGCCCTGCAGCGCGGAGATGAGCGCGAAATCGGCCTTGATCGGGTACTCCAGCACATAGCGCCGGCCGTCGATCTCGCGCTGCTCCTTGCCTTCGGCCAGCTGCGTGCCCACCCCGGTCGGCGAGAAGAACGCGCCCACCCCGGCGCCGGCGGCGCGAATGCGTTCGGCGAGGTTGCCCTGCGGCACGATGTCCAGTTCGATCTCGCCGGCCCGGTACAGCTCGTCGAACACCCACGAGTCGTGCTGCCGCGGGAACGAGCACACGATCTTGCGCACCCGCCTCGCCGCGAGCAGGGCCGCCAGTCCGGTGTCGCCGTTGCCGGCGTTGTTGTTGACGATCGTCAGATCGGTGGCGCCCTGCGCGATGAGCGCGTCGATGAGTTCCACCGGCTGGCCGGCGCGGCCGAATCCGCCGATCATGACCGTCGCACCGTCGTGGATGCCGGCGACGGCCGCCGCGGCATCGGGGACGGTCTTGTCGATCACGACTGGTCCTCAGCAAAGACCTCGGACGCGATGCGGAACGCCGTGTTGGCGGCGGGGACGCCGGAGTACACCGCCGACTGCAGGATCACCTCACGGATCTCGTCAACGGTGAGGCCGTTGCGCAGCGCCGCGCGCAGGTGCATCGCGAGTTCCTCGTGGTGCCCGTGTGCGATGAGCGACGACAGCACCGCGACCGACCGGGATCGGCGGTCCAGGCCCGGCCGCGACCAGACATCCCCCCAGGCGACGCGGGTGATGAAGTCCTGCCAGTCGGCGGTCAGCTCGGTCGTCGCGGCGTTCGCGCGGTCGACGTGGGCGTCCGAGAGCACCGCCCGACGCACGGCCATGCCGTTGTCGTAGCGCTCCTGGTCGCTCAGTCCTTCGCCCTGTGGTCTGGTCATCGCGTCCCCTTGCTGTCGAAGAATTCCACCAGCACGCGTGCCACGTCTTCCGGCTGCTCCGCGGGCGGCAGATGCGCGGCATCCGCGATGCGCGCGATGCGGCCGCCCGGCACCCCGTCGGCGATCTCGCGGGCCTTGGCCTCGGGTGCGACGGCGTCGTGTTCGCCCCACACCGCCAGCACCGGGGTGGTGATCGCATCGAGCCGGTCGCGGACGTCGTAGTCGGCCAACGCCTCGCAGCAGCGGGCGTAGGAGTCGTCGTCGGTGTTCTGCAGCGCGTGCAGCAGCCGCCCCGACAGCTCCGGCTCGCGGGCGACCGAATCCGGCGCGAACCAGCGCTGCGCTGACGGGATGATGATGCTCGACGTGCTCTCGGCGCGCACCTTCGCGGCGCGCTCGTGCCAGCCGGCCGGGTCGCCCAGCTGTGCACCCGACGCGATGATGGCAGCCGCGCGCACGGCATCCGGATGCCGCAGCAGCAGTTCCAGCCCGACCGCACCGCCCAGGGAGACCCCGGCGTACCAGAACGGGCCGGCGGAGACCTCGCGTGCCGCGTCCACGACGGCATCGGCGAGGTCGGCGACGGTGAAGGGGGCGGATGCCGGTGCCGACCGGCCGTGGCCCGGCAGGTCCCACGTGACGACCCGGTAGCGGCCGGTGAGGGCGGGCAGCACCTTCTCCCAGAGGATCCCGGTGGTGCCCAGCGACGGACCCAGCACCAGCAGCGCCGCGTCGTCGGGTCCGACGGGGGCGGTGAGGGCGACGGCGGGACGGGTCACGGATGCTCCTCGCGATGCGTGCGGGCGATGGCGTCGTCGACGAGGGCGCCGGCAAGACCGACGTAGCCGGCGGGGTCGAGCAGGTGGGTCACGTCGAGGTCGCTGCCCGCGGTGGCTGCCGTCACGAGGTCGGTGAGCGCCTCGCCGGCCACGGCGCGGGTGAGCAGCTCGGCGGCGGCAGCCTTCCCGATCACCGGGGTGAGCACCAGGGCCACCCGCTCGGCGACGATGAGACCATCGGTGACCGCGAGGTTGCGCGCGACGGCGGCGGAGTCGACCCGCAAGCCCCCGACGAGGTCGACGGCGGTCGCGGCGGCGCCGCGGGCGAGCCGCAGCATCTCCCGCAGGGTCGGCCATTCGGCATGCCACGCACCGTCCGGGCGCTCGTCGACGGCGAGCGCGGCGGCGGTGTGGAGCGTGGCGGACAGGTGCGGCGCCCGCAGTGCCGCGGAGCGCACCAGCACGGCGGCGGCGGGGTTGCGCTTCTGCGGCATCGCACTGGATCCGCCGCCTGATCCCTCGGCGAGTTCGCCGATCTCGGTGCGGCTGCCGGTCACGACGTCGGCGGCGATGACGCCCAGTGCGTCGGTGACCTGTGTCAGCGCGTCGCCGAGCTCGGTGACCGGCCACCGGGTGGTGTGCCACGGCGCGTCGGGTGCCGCCAGGCCCAGCTCGGTGGCGAACGCCGCGGGCAGTCCTGCCGCGGCATCCGCACCGCCGATCTGGAGGAACGAGGCGAGGGTGCCACCGGCGCCGCCCAGCTGCGCCGGCAGCTCGGCCAGGACGCCCGTCAGCCGCGACCGGGCACGCGCGATGCCGCGCAGCCAGTTCGCCGCACGCAGCCCGACCGTCGTCGGCACCGCATGCTGGCCGAGGGTGCGCGCGGCGGCGACCTCGTCGCGATGGGTGGCGGCGAAGGATGCCAGCAGGATCTCGAGCGCGGCGAGGTCGGCGAGGATCAGCGCGCCGGCGCGACGCGCGGTGAGCATGAGCGCGGAGTCGAGGATGTCCTGGCTCGTCGCTCCCCGGTGCACCCAGTCGCGCCCGTCGGCCGGGGCGCGGTCCTTCAGCGCGCCGACGAGGGGGATCACCGGGTTGCCGCCGGCACGGGCGGCGGCGGCCAGTTCCGTGGCGGACAGCCACGACACGTCCGGCAGGTCGCCGGCGGCATCCCGGTCGCGCCCGCCGAGCGCGGCGGCGACGGCATCGGCGGTCTCCTCCGATGCGACGCCCACCTGCGCCCAGGCGCGGGTCAGGGCGATCTCGGCGGCGACGAGCGCGGCGAGCACCGCGGCATCCGTCGTGTCCTGGTCGTACCGTGCAGTCACCGGCGAGAGCAGCCCGACATCGACGGGGAGGCGTGCATCAGAAGACAAGGAAGACGGTCTCCTTCTCCCCCTGCAGCCGGATGTCGTGGCGAAGGTTGCCGTCGGGGGTGCGCGACGCGATGAGCGTAGCGCGCTCGTCCTGATCGAGCGAGGACAGCAGCGGGTCGGCATCCAGCGCCGCCTGGTCGTCGGGGAGGTAGATGCGGGTGTGCAGCTTGTCGGGCAGGCCCCGCGCGTAGACGATCGCGGCGATGAACGGCGCCTTGCCCGCTGCGGCCCCGGGATTGCGCGTCCAGAACTCGTAGTGGCCCTCGTCGTTCGTGAAGGCGCGCCCGAACCCGGTGAAGGTGTGGTCGTCGCGGCGGAACGCACCTCGGGCGTCCGGGAGCGTGCCGTCCTGGTCGGCGCCCCAGATCTCCACGAACGCGTCGGGGATCGGGTTGCCCTCCCCGTCGGAGACGGTGCCGCTGAGCAGGATCGCCCCGGGCGAATGCGGGAACGCGACCTCGTGCATCTTGGCGTACTCGACGCCGTAGGCGAAGAACGGGCCGACGGTCTGACCGGGGCTGGGGACGTGGGTGCGCTCGGGGACGGTCATGCGTCGTGCTCCTCAGGCTCGAACCAGGTGGCATCCGAACCGTCGACGACGATGTCGAAGCGGTAGCCGGTGGACCACTCCGGCGAGGTGAGGTCGTGGTCGTAGACGCCGACGAGGCGGTCGCGGTCGCTCTGTCGCCAGATCGTGTTGTAGATCGGATCGAGGGCGAACAGCGGGTCACCGGGGAAGTACATCTGCGTCACGAGCCGGTGCGTGAACGACGACCCGAAGATCGAGAAGTGGATGTGGGCGGGCCGCCACGCGTTGACGTGGTTCTTCCACGGATAGGGCCCGGGCTTGATCGTGGTGAACAGGTACTCGCCGGCGTCATTCGTGATCGTGCGTCCCGCGCCGGTGAAGTTCGGATCCAGGGGCGCGGGGTGCTGGTCGCGCTGGTGGATGTACCGGCCGGCGGAGTTGGCCTGCCAGATCTCGATCAACTGGTTGCGGATCGGGCGCCCCCACGAGTCGCGCAGCGTGCCACGCACCGTCATCCGCTCTCCCAGCGGCTCACCCGCGTGCTGCAGCGTCAGGTCGGACTCGATCGCGGCGACGTCACGCTGGCCGAATGCGGGCGAGACCAGTTCGATCGTCTCGGGGTCGACGAGCTTCGGGTTCTTCGTCGGATGCCGCAGGATGCTGGAACGGTAGGGCGGGAAGTCGTGCATCGTGGCGGGCAGGCGCTCGCCTGACGCCTCGCGCGCGGCGTACTCTGCGTGCCGGTCCCTGATCTCCTGCGTGATCTCGGCCTGCGACAACTGATCGGGCGAGGCGAGCAGCGTCTCGGGCGCGGCGGCTGTGGTGTCGGTCATGGGTCTCCTTCGACGCCTTGGGTCAGCTCGTCCTATCGTCGCGCGAGTAAGCGTGCCTGGGGAGTGGTGTCCCACTGAATGAAAATCGCCCTTGCCGGGTGTGCCACACTCTGGCCATGGCGAACTCCCCGTCCGGCGAATCCGGCATCGACCGGCTGGTCCGCGTCCTCGAGACCTTCACGCCCACGCGCACCGTGCAGACGACAGCGGAGATCGGGCGGCGGGCGGGGCTGCCGAGCTCGACAGCACATCGACTCGTGGGCGAACTGGCCGACGCCGGGCTGCTCGAGCGCGACGAGAATCGGCGCGTGCGCATCGGGATGCGCCTGTGGGAGCTGGCCACCCGTTCTTCGTCGGCGCTGCGGCTGCGCCAGGCGGCGCTGCCCTTCATGGAGCGGGTGCAGTCGCGGGTGCGCGAGCACACGCAGCTGGCGATCCTCGAGCAGGACGAGGCGCTGTTCCTCGAGCGCCTCAGCGGCCCCGATTCCGGCGCCAACATCACACGCGTCGCAGGTCGGCTGCCGCTTCACGCATCCAGCTCGGGCCTCGTCCTGCTGGCGTTCGGCGGGCCCGCGCTGCAGGAACGGGTGCTCGGCGGTGCGTTGCGGCCCCTGACATCGGCGACGCTGTCGGATCCGGCCGCCGTGCGCCGCAAGCTCGCGGAGGTGCGCACGCTGGGGCACGCGATCGCGCCCGGATACATCGAGGAGGTCTCCACCGGCATCGCCGTGCCGATTCTGGATGAGACCGGCAACGTCGTCGCTGCCCTCTCGGTCGTCGTGCCGCGGGGAGCGGAGTCGGAGTTCGCGGTCGTGGAACTGCAACGCGCGGCACGGGACATCGAGCGCTCACTCGGCTACCGCCGATAGGGAAACGACTCCCGTTGAACGGGAGTTCGTGCGGCGTTCGCGCGGCGCGGGGCGACGATGGGGCCTGTCAGCCGTCGAAGGAGCCGCCATGACCACCATCACGCGTACGCGTGTCGCCATCGTCGGGGCCGGTCCCGCCGGCCTCGTGCTGTCCCAGCTGCTCGCCGACGCGGGGATCGACTCCGTCGTCATCGACCAGCGTTCCCGCGAAGAGATCGAGACGACGGTGCGCGCCGGCATCCTGGAGCAGGGGACGGTGGAGCTGCTGCGGCGCATCGACCCTGGCACCCGCGTGGACACGGTGGGCCGGCGGCACGACGGGATCGAGCTGCGGTTCCAGGGTGAGGGGCACCGCATCGACTTCGCGGCCCTCGTGGGGCGCGGTGTCTGGCTGTACCCGCAGCACGAGGCGCTGAAGGACCTGCTGGCGCTGCGCCTGGCCGCGGGGCAGGATCTGCGGTTCGGGGTGACCGCGACGCGCGTCGACGACGTCGACACCGACCGGCCGCGGGTGATCGCGACGGATGCCGAAGGCGGCGGGATCGAGATCGACGCGGACTTCGTGGTGGGCGCCGACGGCTCGCGCAGCGTCGTGCGCGCCGCCGTGACGGGGTCGGCGACCGGCGGGTACTTCCGCGAATACCCGTTCGCGTGGTTCGGCATCCTGTGCGAAGCGCCGCCGAGTGCCGAGGAGCTGATCTACTCCAACTCCGACCACGGTTTCGCGCTGATCAGCCAACGCAGCCCCACGGTGCAGCGCATGTACTTCCAGTGCGACCCGGAGGCCGATCCCGAGGCGCTCACGCAGGAGCAGATCTGGCAGACCCTGCAGGATCGGGTGCCGGGCACGACGCTCGTCGAGGGCCCGATCTTCCAGCGGGATGTGCTGAGGTTCCGCAGCTTCGTCGCGCACGAGGTGCGCCACGGCCGGGCCGCGCTCGTGGGCGACGCCGCGCACACCGTGCCGCCCACCGGAGCGAAGGGGATGAACCTCGCCGTTGCCGACGTCGTGCTGCTCGCCGATGCGCTGCGCGCCCTGCTGGTCGACCGCGACGCGGGGCTGATCGACTCGTTCGCCGAGCGGGCGCTGCGGCGCATCTGGAAGGCGCAGCACTTCTCGTGGTGGATGACGAACATGCTGCACGTCGCGCCGGATGCCACCGACTTCGACCGGCTGCGGCAGGTCGGCGAGCTGCGGTCGGTGGTCGAATCCGAGGCGGGTCGCACGTATCTCGCGGAGGCGTACACCGGGTGGCCGCTGGAGCGGTGAGGTCGGGGCGGCGCGCGGCGCCGGCCCACTCGGCTCCCCTGTCCTGCGATGTCGCTTCGGCACCCGCGAAGCCACGCTTCGCGGCAGGCGAGCGGCGCCGCGGGTGGGCTGCGCCGCTGCGTGACGGTACATGACGGCCGCTTCGGGCCGCCGCCGGAGCCGCCGATAAGCTCGCGGCGCCCCCCGAACGAAAGCGCAGCAGTTCATGACCGAGATCCAGACCACCACCGCCGGCAGCCTGCCCCGCACGCAGGCTCTCATCGACGCGAACGGTGCCCGCACCTTCGCCGACGACGGCTTCACGCTGCAGTCGACGCCGGAGTTCGAGCAGCTCACGGCGCAGGCGGTGGCCGACGTCGTCGAGCGTCAGCGCGACGCCGGCATCACGCTGGTCGGCGACGGTGAGTTCGGCAAGGCGATGTCGAACGCCGTCGATTACGGGGCGTGGTGGTCGTACTCGTTCCAGCGCGCCGCCGGGCTGTCGCTGACCGAGGTCAACGCGTTCAACGAGCCGCCGGTGCGCTCCGAGCCCGGCGACATCAAGCTCACCTCGTTCCTGGACCGCCGTGACCGGCAGCTGTTCCCTGCGGTGTACGCCGAGGTCGTCGAGGTGGGGCGCAACGCCACCGGGTTCCCGACCACGACGGGGCCGATCACGTACCGCGGCCAGGCGGCCGTGGCATCCGACATCCGGCACCTCAAGGCGTCGCTGCGCGAGGGCGAGCAGGGCTTCCTCACCGCGATCGCGCCGGGGTCGGCCGCCCGCGTGCGCAACGACTACTACGCCACCGAGGAGGAGCACATCTGGGCGTGGGCGGACGCGCTGCGCGAGGAGTACCGCGCGATCGTGGATGCCGGGCTCATCGTGCAGCTGGACGACCCGTCACTGGCGGAGAACTTCGACCAGATCAGCCCGGAGCCGTCGATCGCCGACTACCAGGCGTTCACGAAGATCCGGGTCGACGCGATCAACCACGCCATCGCGGGGCTCCCCAAGGAGCAGGTGCGCCTGCACCTGTGCTGGGGCTCGTGGCACGGGCCTCACACGACCGACGTCGAGCTGCGGCACATCCTGCCGGTCGTGCTGGGGGCCAACGTCGGGTCGATCTCGTTCGAGGCCGGCAACGTCCGCCACGAGCACGAGTACACGGTGTGGGGCGAGCAGGCGCTGCCCGACGACCTGGTGCTCGTGCCCGGTGTCGTGAGCCACGCGACGAACGTCGTGGAGCACCCCGACCTCGTCGCGCAGCGGATCGCCCGGTTCGCCGGCATCGTGGGTGCCGACCGCGTGATCGCCTCGACCGACTGCGGCCTGGGCGGCCGGGTACACGCGGACATCGCGTGGGCCAAGCTCGCGTCCCTCGGCGAGGGCGCCCGCCGCGCCGCCGCGCGGGTCTGACCCGCGGCATCCACGCGCTCCCCTGTCGCGTATGGGCCGGCGGCGGCCACCTGCGACAGGGGAGCGGATGCCGGGTGTCGGCGGCATCCACCGCGGCACGGCAGAATCGAAGGATGGCCGTGCACACACCGCACCTTCTCCCCGCCCACGCGTGCCTCATCGTGCACGGTAAGGACCAGCCCGGCATCGTCGCGGCGGTCTCGGCGATGATCACCCGCATCGGTGGCAACATCGTCGCGTTCGACCAGTACTCCGACGACCCGATCGGTGGCGCGTACTTCCAGCGGGTTGTGTTCCACCGCCCCGACTTCGCGGCCGACCGCCCGCAGATCGAGGCGGAGATCGCCGGCGTGCTCGACGAGTTCGAATTGCAGTGGTCGCTCACCGATCAGTCGGTGCCCAAGCGCATGGCGATCCTCGCGTCCAAGCAGGACCACTGCCTGCTCGACCTGCTGTGGCGCCACCGCCGGGGCGACCTCCCGGTGACGGTGCCGATGGTCATCTCCAACCACACCACCGCCGCGGAGGACGTCCGCTCCTTCGGGGTGCCGTTCTTCCACGTACCGTCGAACCCGGGGCCGGACAAGTCCGAATCCGAAGCGAAGATGCTCGAGCTGCTGGTCGGCAACGTCGACTTCGTCGTGCTGGCGCGCTACATGCAGATCCTCTCGTCGGACTTCCTCGACAAGCTCGGGGTGCCGGTGATCAACATCCACCACTCATTCCTGCCCGCCTTCATCGGCGCGGAGCCCTATAAGAAGGCCAAGCAGCGCGGGGTCAAGCTGATCGGTGCGACGAGCCACTACGTCACAACCGACCTCGACGAGGGTCCGATCATCGAGCAGGACACCGTGCGCGTGACCCACGCCGATTCCGCGGCCGAACTCGCCCGACGCGGCGCCGATGTCGAGCGTCAGGTGCTGTCCCGCGCCGTGCTGTGGCACGCGCAGGACCGCGTCATCCGCCACGGCAACCACACGATCGTGTTCTGACGCGAGTCGGTCGGATGCCGGCACGCAAACCACACCGGCGGGTATAGTCCCGTACTGATGACCCCCGATGCCGTGGCCACGCGACGCACCGCGTCCGTCGCGCTCATCGTGGCGGTGTGCCTGGTCGCGGCGAACATGCGGCCCACGATCACCGCAGTCGGCCCGCTGCTGGAGCAGATCGGCGAGGGCACCGGCATGGCGCCGGGCGCGCTGGGCCTCATCGCCTCGGTGCCGCTGGTCGCCTGGGCGATCTTCTCCCCGCTCGCGCACGACCTCACCCGCAGGTTCGGGATGTCCCGCGTCATGCTGTGGTCGCTCCTGCTCCTGGCCGTCGGCACCGTCGTCCGCTCCGTACCCGGACCGGTGGCGAGCCTGTGGATCGGCGCCGCGCTGATCGGTATCGCACTGGCGATCGTCAACGTGCTGATGCCGGCTGTCGTCAAGCGCGACTTCCCCGGCAACGTCGCGTCGATGACGGCGGTGTACTCCGCGCTGCTCGGCGGATTCGGGGCCGTCGCTTCCGGGCTCGCCGTGCCGATCTCCGAGGCTCCCTGGCCACAGGATCCGGCCGGCTGGCAGTTCTCGCTGCTCGTGACCGGCGGCGCCCTGCTGCCGTTCGCGATCGTCGCGTGGGCGTGGGCGACGCGCGGGCCCGCCGACGTGCCGGTGCCGGACCAAGGTCGTGGCCCGGCGCCCGGCCGGGGACGCCGGCGCGTGCCGACCGGCATCTGGCGCGACCGGACGGCCTGGCTCGTCGCCCTCTACATGGGCCTGCAGGCATCCGTGTTCTACATGATCGTGACGTGGCTTGCGCCGCTGTCCGTCTCGATCGGCCGCTCCGCGATCGTCGCGGGCCTGGACGTCATGCTCTACCAGCTCTTCTCGATCGCAGGTTCACTGATCCTGCCGCTGTTGCTGCGCGGGCGCGCGCGCACCCGCATCCCGGCCCTCGTCCCCTCGCTGGCGGTCGTCGGGGTGGTGGGCCTCATGGTCGCACCTGACCTCGTGCTGCTGTGGGCACCCATGCTCGGGCTGTCCTCTGGCGCATCCCTCGGTATGACGCTGACCTTGATGGCGCAGCGCGCCCGCGACCATGACACCGCGGCGGCACTGTCGGGCATGGCACAGTCAGTGGGCTACGTGATCGCGGCCATGGGCCCGGTGGTGTTCGGCTGGCTGCACGACGCTACCGGGGCGTGGCTGGCATCCCTCGCTCTGCTGCTGGTGGTGCTGGCGGCGCAGAGCATCACCGGGATCTTCGCCGGACGCGACCGCTACGTCCTCGCCGGCCGGCAGTGACGGCGCCCCGGCCGCCTAAACGGTGACGGGGTCGACGGCGAGACTGCGCAGCAGCGCCGTCAGCCGCTCGCGGTCGTCCGGGGCGAGGGTGCCGAACGTATCGACCTCCGCCGCCTCGACGGCAGCGCGGGCGCGACGGTGCAGTTCCCGGCCCGCCGGCGTTGCCACCACGACGTTCGCCCGCCGGTCGTTCGGGTCGGGCTCGCGGCGTGCGAGCCCACGCGACTCAAGATCGTCCACGAGCGCCACGATCTGGCTCGGATCCAGCCGCAGGAACTCCGACAGCTCGCGCTGGGTCGGCCGCGCATCGTCGGCGACCAGCGAGAGCACCGAGTAGGAGCGCACCTTCAACTCGTACTCGGCCAGCGCGCGATTGGCACTGGCCACGGAACGGGCGTTCGCGCGCGCCAGCAGGAATGCGGTGTCGCCCCCCGCTGCGGTGGCCCACAGTCGCTCTGAGCCGGCGGATGATCGCAGCTCGGACGGCGACGGCGAGGCGGAGGACATGACTGAATGCTAAAGGTCCGAACCTGGATCCCTCAAATTATTGACTTCCTCAACAATGGGAGTTTCGTCGGCCGTGGAGTGGGGGCACTCCTCAGGACAGTCGCTCGAGGACCACGGCCATGCCCTGGCCACCGCCGACGCAGAGCGTTGCCATGCCGAGGGTCTGGTCGCGCGTGCGCAGGCCGTTGAGCAACGTGCCGATCAGCCGGACGCCGGTCGCCCCGAAGGGGTGGCCGATCGCGATCGACCCACCGAAGGGATTCACCTGCTCCTCGAGGTCGAGCCCCAACTCGCGCGCGCTGGCGACGACCTGGACGGCGAACGCCTCATTGATCTCGACGATGTCCATGTCCCCCGTCTGCAGGCCGGCACGGGCGAGCGCGCGGCGCGACGACTCGACCGGACCGAGACCCATGATCTCGGGGCTCAGCCCGGTCACAGCGGTGGAGACGACACGCGCCAGGGGGGTGATCCCCTTCTCCTTCGCGTATCGACCCGACACCACGAGCGCGCCCGAAGCACCGTCGTTGAGCGGGCAGGCGTTGCCCGCGGTGATCGTGCCGGCCGGCGAGAAGATCGGCTCGAGCGCCGCGAGGCCTTCGGCTGTGGTGCCGCGGCGCAGGGAGTCGTCGGCCTCGAAGACCGAGCCGTCCGGACGTACCACCGGCACGATCTCGCGGGCGAAGAAGCCGTCCGCCTGCGACTGTGCCGCCCGCTGCTGCGAGCGCAGCGCGAACGCATCCTGCTCGGTCCGGGTCACGCCCGTCACCCGCGCGACGTACTCGGCGGTATGCCCCATCTGGATGTACGCATCCGGCATCCGGCCGTCCTCCCGAGGATCGTGCCAGCCTGCGTCTGTGAGCATCGCCTGGCGCGTGCGCTCGGCTGCCGCGTCGAATGCGGGGTTGCCGGCGGAAGCCGGAGGCTGAGCGCGAGACGTCGACTCGGTCCCGCCGACGAGGAAGGCGTCGCCCTCACCCGCCTTGATCGCGTGGAAGGCCATCCGCGTGGTCTGGATGGACGAGGCGCAGAAACGGTTGACCGTCGTGCCCGGCAGCGAGTCGCGGCCCAGCAGCGTCGCCACCACGCGCGCCATGTTGAACCCCTGCTCGCCATCGGGGCCGGCGGTGCCGAGCATCAGGTCGTCGATGTCGTCGCCCGCCGCTTCGGGCACTCGGTCGAGGACGGCGCTGAGCACCTGCCGGGCCAGCTCGTCCCCGCGCACGTCGATGAGCCCCCCTCTGCGGGCCCGTCCGATCGGCGTGCGGGCGATGGAGACGATCAGCGCGTCGTCGTCGGCGAAGTTCATGGTCAGCCTTTCTGTAGGGATCCTGAGGCGGACAGCCCGCCGACCAGCGTGAGTGCTTCGTCGAGCGACACGGCCGAGCCGTAGCCGTGGAAGTCCGGGCGGTACACGATCACGGCGCGGTCGATGGCGTCGAACAACGCCCCGTAGCGCCCGGTGACGTCGACACCGGAATGCACGGTGGGCCGCTGCGCATCGACCGGCTCGACCTCGATGATCTTGGCCGGCAGTCCGGCGGGCGTGGCCGATCGGATCGCCGCCGCGTCCTCGGCACTCAGCCGACGGCGGTCGACGAGAATGGTGAACTCGGCGAAGGCCACCTCATCCAGGAGGGCGACGCGGTCGTCGGGTCCGAGGAGCGGATGCTGCTGTCCGCCGCGCGCCGCCACGGGGTCGGCACCGGCCTCGCCACCGGGGAAGAACCCGGGGCCGAGCATCTCCGGAGGCATCGGCGGCAGGGCGTTCCACGGCAGCGGACCGCGGGCAAGGAGGTGCGCGTCGCGCGCCGCGACCTTCTCCGGGTCGGTCTCGCAGATGACCCGGCCGAGCTCTATGGACATGCCCAATGCGTACTGCACGTGAGCGTGCCGCTCGGTGCTGTACGTGTCCAGCAGGTGCTCGTCGGCCAGCCCCCGCATCACGAGGTCGATCTTCCAGGTCAGGTTCATCGCATCACGGGCACCGGAGACCATTCCGCGACCGAAGAACGGGGGCATCCGGTGCGCGGCGTCGCCGGCGATGAACACCCGACCCACGTGCCACGTCGTCGCGCAGTGAGCGTGGAACGTGTACATCGCGAGGCGCTCGAGCTCCGCGTGGGCGGGGTCGACCCCCCAGGGCTCGACGAGGCGCCACGCGTTCTCCTCCGTGCTGAAGGTCGCGGCATCCTCCCCCGGCATGAGCATGAATTCGAAGCGCCGGCGGCCGGGCCCGCCCGACACGGACGACCTCGGACGCTTCGGATCGCAGATCTGCCCGTTCTCCGGGGTCCACACCCGCGGTGGCATCTTCAGGTCCATGACCAGCCAGTCCGAGCTGAAGTCCAGGTCCTGGATCTGGATCCCCACGAGGTCGCGGACCGTCGAGTTCGCGCCGTCGCACCCGATCACAT
Organism: Microbacterium sp. zg-B96; assembly: GCF_030246865.1. Taxonomy (NCBI): domain Bacteria; kingdom Bacillati; phylum Actinomycetota; class Actinomycetes; order Micrococcales; family Microbacteriaceae; genus Microbacterium; species Microbacterium sp. zg-B96. The sequence goes on from NZ_CP126738.1 coordinate 3,179,710, forward strand.
AGGAAGCCCGGACCTCGGCGGTGCCGTCGGGGCCGACCAGCGTGGCCGTCACACGGTCACCGTCCTGCGAGATCGCCGTGAGTGAAGTTCCCCACCGCGTCTCGAGCGTCGGGATTCTCCCCTGCTGCCGGCGCAGGGACGCCTCGAGGTCGGCCTGGGAGAACATCGTCGATTCCGGCCAGCCCTGCTCCCCATCGAGCGGGGCGGGGAAGCTCAGCAGCAGTCGCCCGTCGGCATTCAACCAGTCATAGCTCGCGGCCGGCTCGCTGAAGGTGGCCTGCTCTTCGGCTCCGATGCCGAGTCCCGCGAGCATCCGATTCACGTCGGGGTCGTAGTGGACGGCACGAGGCAGTGCGTAGGGCTGTGCGTGTCGCTCGACCGCCAGCACCCGATGTCCGTGACGCGCCAGCAGCAGGGAGGCGAACTGCCCCACGACCCCCTGCCCGACGACGAGGACGTCGACGTCCGTCATTTCCGATCGACCCCTTCGTCTTCGATGAAGGCGTCGGCCCGGGTGACGAACCAGTCGAGAGCGCCCGGGTCGACCAGGGCGCCGCGGTTGACCGCTCGCTCGGGTGGGTATCCCAGGAAGAGCTTCTTCAGCGGGATCTCGATCCGCTTGCCGGCGTGCGTCATCGGAATCGCGGGTGCCGCCTCGATGATGTCGGGCACATGGCGCGCCGAGGCGCGGGCACGGATGCCGGCACGGATCTGCGCCTCCAGTTCCTCGTCGAGCACCGCGCCGTCGGCGAGCTCCACGAACAGCGGCATCCAGTAGCCTCCAGCAGGCAGCTCCACTCCCAGCACCACCGCTGCGCGCAGCCCCGGGATGGTCTGGAGCGCGGCGTATATGTCGGCCGAGCCCAGCCGCACGCCGTCGCGGTTGAGCGTGGCGTCGCTTCGGCCCTCGACGACGATGCCGCCGTGCGCCGTACGGCGGATCCAGTCGCCTTGTGTCCACACGCTGGGGTCCTGCTCGAAGTAGGCGGCGCGGTAAAGGGCGCCGTCGGGATCGTTCCAGAACGCAACGGGCATCGAGGGAGTGGGCTTGGTGATCGTCATCTCGCCCACCTCGCCGACGCCGGCGGATGTGCCGTCCTCGCGGCGCACATCGATCGCATGGCCGAGCGTCGGCCCCTGGGACTCGCCGACGATGGCCGGCTGCCAAGGGTTTCCGCCGATGAAGCCGCTGCAGATATCCGTACCGCCGGAGTCGCTGTGCAGGTGAACGCCCGGTGCGACCGCGTCGAGCACCCAGCGCCAGGTGGACGGCGCGAGCACCGATCCCGTGGACATGATCTCGGTCAGCGCCGAGAGATCCCAGTCGTCGCCGGGGCGCAGCCCGGACTGCTCGAGCACACCGAGGTAGGCCGCGCCGGTCGACATCATCGTGGCCCTCGACACAGCGACGATCTCGAACTGCCGATCGAGGCGTGGCCACGTCAGGGCGCCGGCATAGGTGACCACGGACGCACCCGTGAGGAGGGTATTGCCCAACGTGTTCCACACCATCCAGGAGGTGTTGGCCGCCGTGAAGTACCGGTGACCCGCGCCCAAGCCGTAGTGCAGCCCGATCCCCTTGTACGCCTCCAGCATCATGCCCCCGTGACCGTGCACGATCCCCTTGGGGGCGCCGGTCGTACCGGAGGAGAACAGCACCCACAGCGGCGCGTCGAAGGGCACGCGATGAAACGTCGGCTCCACCAGGTCGCCGGCGGCGTCATCGACCACGAGGACGGTGGTCCCCGGCAAGGCTTCGCCGATCTCGGCCAGAGCCGCGGAGGTGTCGAACCAGTCACCCTTGAAGGTGTATCCGCGGACCCCGATGAGCACCTTCGGTGTCAACGGTCGCAGCCGGTCCACGGTCGCCGTGACCGCGAGGTCGGGCGAGGAGACCGACCAGATCGCTCCGAGGCCGACGGTCGCGAGCATCGCGACGAGCGTCTCGGGGATGTTCGGGAGCGTCGCGCCGACTCGGTCGCCCGGCTGCACGTCGGCGGCACGCAGCCGCTGCTGGAAGGCGCCGACGCGCCCGGCCAGCTCACGCCACGACCACTCCTGGACGGTCAAGTCCTCCTCGACGTGGACGAGCGCGGTATCGTCGGGGCGCTCCGTCGCGTGCCGCAGGACGTTCTCCGCGTAGTTGACCGCTGCATGCGGATACCACACGGCACCCGGCATCCGCTCCTCCGCAAGGGCGGGGGCTGTCAGCCCGTCTCCGACCATGCCGAAGAACTCGCGCACGGCGTCCCAGAACGTGCCGAGGTCCGTGACCGACCATTCCCAGAGGGCGGGGTACTCACGAAGGGTGAGCCCGTGCCGCTCCCGGAGCCACTCGCTGAACGCCCACAGCCGGCCCGACCCGATGCTCTCGGGGGTCGGCTGCCAGGCGATCTCGGGTGCGGGCGCCGGGACTACCCCGGGAACGGCACGGTCACTCATGACGCGGCGAGGAACTCGTTGGTGAACGAGCCGAAGCCGTCCAGGACAGTCGTCAGCCGGTCGCCGGGGCGCAGCATGAGCCCCCGCGCCTTGCCGACACCGGCCGGGGTGCCGGTGAACAGAATGTCACCCGGCAGAAGGGTGACGATCTGCGAGAGGCGGTGGACCGTCTCCGCGATCGGGAAGAACATCTGCGCCGTGTCACCGGTCTGCAGCGCGATCCTCTCCTGCCCTCGCTGGAGCGAGGCCGAGAAGCTGATGGCGTCACGGTCGAGGAACTCGTCAGGCGTCACGACGTACGGCCCGAAGGGGCCGAAGTTCGGGTACGACTTGCCGAGCGAGAACTGCGGAACGGGAGGACGGAGTTGGACGGCGCGGTCGCTGTAGTCCTGGCCGACGGCGATGCCGGCGACATGGTCCCACGCATCCTGGCGGGGGATGCGGTGTCCTCCGCGTCCGATCACGACGACGATCTCCGTCTCGTAGTCGACGTCGTCGCCGGTCAGCGACACCGTCGCATTGGGGGCCGCCAGGGAGGAGACGAACTTCGTGAACACGATGAGATCGTCGGGGGCGGGGATGCCGGCCTCCTCCGCGTGATCCTTGTAATTCGCACCGATGGCGAGCACCTGCGGCGGCCGGGGCACCGGCACCCCGAGGTCTGACTCGGCCCAGGGAGTCCGGTCGCCGGCGGGCTCTGCGTCCGCCCAGTCGACGAAGGAACTCCAGTTCTCGTAGACGCTCATCGGGTCGGGGCCGAACCGCCCGTCGGAGGCAGTTGCAATGTCCAGGGCGCCCGTGTCTGTGATGAGGGCAGCCCGGCCGCGGAGATTTGCGATCCGCATAGGTCAGGCCCCCGTCGGGAACGGCACGCCGGCGGCGAGCGCCGGGTTGGCCGCAATGCGGTCGGCCCACACCTCGGGGAAGGCGGGGTTGGGCACTTCGACGGCTGGGCGGTACTCGCCGGCGTAGGCGCGGCGGTGGATCTCGTCGTGGTCCAGCCCGGCGGCACGGGCCTCGACCAGTTTGTCCGGGTCGAACTGCGGCCCGAGCTGATCTTCTGAGAATTCGCGTGACGCCCACATCCACTCGGTCGACTTGCCCCAGTCGTGGAAGTTGTCGACCTGGATCTCGATGCCGTTGCCATCGGGGTCGTTGTAGTAGATGGACATGGTCATGCCGTGATCCATGGAGAAGGCCGGGACGATGTTCATGTCGCGCAGTCGCACGTAGTTGTCGAGCCACTGGTCGAAGTCGGGGTACTCGAACGCGGTGTGGTGAAGCCCCGCGGTGTGCGGCTTGTCCACCGGCGCCTTCGTACCGGGAATGCGCAGCAGCGCGATGCGGTGGTTGGCCTCGTCGTTGGTCAGCCAGGCAGCATCCTGCGAGTAGAAGACGGGCTGCAAGCCGCACACCGCCTCGTAGAACCGGACCATGGGGTCGATCTCGAGGGTCATGAACGTGGCGTGGTGCAGTTTGGGCACGCGGATCGGGCGAGGTTTGGGCGACGTGGCGTAGACGGATGTCTCGGTGCTCATGGGTGTCCTCAGTTCAATCGTCAGCGGTGACCGCGGCTATCGCCGGGATCAGGTCGGCAACGTCTTGCCCGAGTCGGACGGTCCGCATGGGTCGTCGTCACACCGGAGCATTTGCCACTCACCGAACGACACCGTACAGTACCGTACGCACCTAGATCCACGATCGGAGATCACTATGCCTGAACTGCTCGTCATCATCGCCAGCACCAGACCAGGGCGCGTCGGGGGCGCCATCGGCGACTGGGCCGCCCAGGGCGCCCGCGAGCACGGCGGCTTCAACGTCACGGTCGCGGACCTGGCGCAACTCGACCTGCCCATGCTGGATGAGCCGAATCATCCGCGCATGGGGCAGTATCTGCGCGATCACACGAAGGAGTGGAGCCGACTCGTGGCCTCCGCCGACGCGTTCCTGTTCGTGACCCCGGAGTACAACTACGGGCCACCGGCGAGCCTGCTCAACGCGATCTCCTATCTTTTCTGGGAGTGGGCGTACAAGCCGGTCGGATTCGTCAGCTACGGCGGGATCGCAGCCGGCCTGCGGGGTGTCCAGGTGCTCAAGCAGATCGTCACGACACTGCGCATGGTGCCCATCGGCGACAACGTCTGCATCCCCTTCGTCGCTCCCCTTGTGAAGGACGGCGTGTTCAACCCGACTCCGATCGTCGCCGACACCCTGCCGTTCCACCTCGACGAGGTGCTGCGCTGGACGGAGGCGCTGCTCCCCCTGCAGGCGCAGGTGCCCGAGCGACGCATGGAGCTGCCGCCCGGCGCTCCGAAGCCGGGTCAGATTCCCGCACCCGTCGGCGTCTGAACGGATCCCACGGGGCCTCGCCTTCGACGCTCAGCGCTCGAAGGCGGGGCCCCGCGGTGCGCGCTCAGGCCGAAATGTGTTCCGCATCTCTCCGATGCCCTCTACCCACGTGGTGAGCACCTCGCCGGGCTGAAGGAACCGCTTGGGCTCGCGCGCGTTGCCGACACCACCGGGCGTGCCGGTGAAGATGATGTCACCCGGGGAGAGCTTCAGGACGCCGGACAAGTGCTCGATGAGCGTCGGGATGGAGAAGATCAGATTCCGGGTGCGCCCGTCCTGCATCACCTCACCGTCGATCGCACACCCGAAGCCGAGGTCATCGGGGTTGTCGAATTCGTCGACGCTGACCAACTCTGGCCCCATCGGGCTGAAGCCGGGGAACGACTTCCCGAGACTGAACTGCGGGGGATGCGCACCGAGTTGCAAGATCCGCTCGGACAGATCCTGTCCGATCGTGAGCCCGGCGACGTACCGCCACGCATCGGCGGCGCTCACGTTGCGGGCCGCTGCGCCGATCACGACGACGACCTCCGCCTCCCAATCGGTGTTGCCGCCGTCTGGCAGCACGACCTCGGCGTAGGGCCCGATGACACTGGACGGGAACTTGGTGAACACCGCCGGCACCGGCGACACGCCCACCGGGCTCTCGTCGACGTGCGACTGATAGTTGAGGCCGATGGCGAAGACCTGCGCCGGCCGAGGTGTCGGCGCGCCCCAGACGGCGTCGGCGGAGACGTCGACAGCATGGCCGGTGGCATCCTCGGTCCAGGCGGTGAACTCCGCCCACCGCTCGTAGAGGGCCTGGATGTCCGCCGGGAAGCGGCCGCCGCTGCTGCGTTCGATGTCGAGCCACCCGTCGTCGGTCTTCAGTACGGCGCGGGAGTCGAGATTGGCGATGCGCATGCGGGTCTTCCTTGTCGGGGGGTGATCAGCGGTCGAACAGCGGGCAGCCGGCGGTGGTCATGCGAACGGGCATGTTGCCGTCCCACTGGTTCAGCCAGTACTGATCCTCCGGGTCCCAGACGATCTCGGGGCGCTCCTTGTCGTAGATACGCTCGAGATCGGTGTAGAGCTCGATGATCGCGCCGTTGGGCTCTTCGTAGTAGGCCGCGATGTTATGGCCGGCGCCGTGGCGCACCGGGCCCCACACGAGGCGGGAGCCCGCACGGGCGAGGCGATCGCCCAGGCGGCCGATGTCGGCGATCGACTGTGTCTCCCAGGCGTGGTGGTGCAGTCCGCTCCAGGTGCTCTCGATGAGAGCGATCCCGTGGTGATCGGGGTTGCAGCGCAGGAAGAACCCCGCAGACACACCGATCCGGTCGGAGACACGGAAGTCGAAGACGTCGACCAGAAACTTCGCGAAGGCGACAGTGTGCTGCGTGCGGACGGTGATATGGCCGAGACGGTCGGGGCCGAACCCGCCGGCGCGGACAGCCCAGCGGGTGGGGCCCAGATGCACGTGGAACGTGAAGCCCTCGGGCCCCACGAACGCGAACCCTGCCTCGATGTAGTCCTCATACGGCTGATCGGCGACGACCCGGTAGCCGGCCCGGTCGACCTTGGCTCGGATGGCGTGGAGCTCGTCGAGGGTGGGTGCGATGAGACCGAAGTGGTCGGCACCATCGATATCGGAGACCGTGTAGACCAGGTCGCGCGTGCCCGTGCCGGAACCGAAGTACGCCTTGGTCCCCGTGATCTCCACGGGAGTGAGGCCGAGGATGTTCTCCGCGTTCTCGATTGAGGCGCGCAAATCGCGCGTCCCCAGCGAGACGTAGCCGATCTCGGAAATCGATCCGATGGTCATGGTGCCGGTCCTCCCGCTGTTGTGAGCCGAAGTCAACGTAGCGAGCGGCGGACGGGAGGGCGATGACGGATTCCGGTATCCGGAATCCGTCATCCGATGTCCTATCCCTCGGCGGCCAGCGCCGCCGTTATGCGGCGAGCCGTGACGAGTACCGAGGGCGCCTGCACGCGGGCGGCCCGGTCGCCGTCGACGGTGAGGACCAGGGCACTGTCGACCTCGCCTCTGGTGCGGATTGCGGCGGCCAGAGTCACACGCCGCCCGTCCAGAGGGTCCGCACGCCGGACCACGCGGCCCGCGCGCGCGTCACGGATCGCGGCGTCGACGTCGGCCGCCTCTTCCGGCCCTGCCGCGCGGCGGAGCTCCGCCACGCTGTGATCGGAGCGCGCGGCGAGGATGGCGACCCCCGCGCTCGTACGGTGCAGGGGCACGCCCTCCGGGAGGCTCCGCCAGTCGGCGCGGGTGTGGGTCAGCCCGCTCAAGCGTTCGACCACGCGCAAGCGCTCGCCATCCAAGAGGACGAGGTCCACCGTCCCTCTGGTGACCTCGTGCAGATCGTGCAGGAACCTCCCCGCGACAAAACGGGTCCGCTCCGTCCGTGCATGCCTGCGACCAAGCACCCACGTGCGCGTACCGATCATCAACCCGCCACCCTCGCCGCGTTCGATGAGCTGTTCCGCCAGAAGCTGGGCGCACAACCGGTGCACTGTGGTCAGCGGCAGCCCGGTGCGGGCACTCAGATCCGTCAGCATCACCGGCGCTCCGGCGGTCGCCAGCTCGTCCATGATCTGAACGCTGCGTTCGATGACCGACATCAGCGCACCCTCGGCACCCTGGCCGCCCTCATGGCCTGTCGTCCGGCCACACGGAGCCGATGACGGCATCCCTCGTGCCGGCCAAGTGCGTGTGGAGTAGATCTCTCGCCTCGTCGCCCCGCCCAGCGACGGCGAGCTCCATCAGACGCCGGTGCTCGCCCGCGACCTCGACGCGACGCTCGGGCGTCGACGCGGAGTCGGACAGCTGACGGTAGATCTCGGCTTCATCCCGCAGGATCGCCGCCAGCGCGGTCAGGCGCGCGTTGTGCGCATCGGCGCAGAGCGCCTCGTGGAAGGCCGTGTGCGCGGCCCGCCAGTCCTCCTGCGTCCCGGGGCGATTCGAGACGCGCTCCACCGCGGCAAGGGCGGAGTAGCTCTCCCGGACCCGCTGCACCCACCCGGAGTCGCCGCGCTCCACCGACAGCCGCACGGCAGCGCCTTCGACGATTTGACGCAACTCGGTGAGTTCGGCGAGCTCTGCGCGGGACGCCTGCGCAACGCGGAACTGGAAGTCGCTGGACTCGATGACGAGGCGCTGATCGGCGAGGCGCGTCAGCGCGTCGCGAGTGGTCGTCATCGCGACATCGAGCTGCTCGGAGAGCTCGGCCAGAGCGATTTCACTACCGGGAGCCAGCCGCCCGCTGACGATCGCTGTGCGGATGACGGCGACGACCTCCGCGACCGCCCCCTCGCCGGTGCCGAGAGACCTCATCGGATCATCCTAGCGAGGGAACCGGGGTGAATTCCGCTATTCGGAAGCGCGTGCGTCTCCCAGCGGCGGTGACCCCCCGCGCCGACGAGGCGGCCGGGAGCCGGCAGCGCGGCCCGCCGTCACTTGCCCGGCGCCTTGTTCTGCAGGCCGGCAGCGAACATGTCGAACGGCGGCTGGCCGAGCAGCTGGCGCCCGGAGATCTCGGCGAGCGACTCGAGGCGCATCGCGCCATGGGACAGGATCACCGCAGCGTCGCGGAGGTAGCGCTGGATCGGGTTGGACAGCGCGTATGCCGAAGATCCGATGATGCGGGCCATGCTCTGAATCGCGTCGTGGCACTGCTGGCCGACGTAGGCGAGTTCCACGCTTGCTTGCGACTCCTCGGGTCCGCTGAAGTCCGTGCCGGCAACCGCGTGCGCATCGATCAGGTCGGCGTATTTCACGAGCATGGTCTCGGCGATCTCGATCGCGGCGCGTGCTTTGGCTGCCGTCACCTGTGATGTCGCCATCTCGGCGACCGACGCGTAGGGCGGGCTGAACGGCTTCTTTCCAGTCTGCTTCACGAAGGCGTCGAAGGATCCTCTGGCCAGGCCGGCCACGATCCCGATCGTGATGATCGAGACCGTGAGCATTGAGGCCCGCATCTTCGCCTGGTAGGCCAGACCCCCGTATCGCTGGTGGGCGGAGTCCATATGCCGGGGAAGGTCGGCCATGTCCACGAATCGGTGGTCGGGCACGAACACCTCATCGACGGCGCGCATGCTGTTGCTGTCGGACGCTGACATGCCCGCGACCGCCCAGTCATCGAGGCGCTCGAGCTGCCCGGGGTCGAACATGACGAGACCGTGTCCCTCCCGCTCACCGTCCACCCAGTGCATGCCGCCGAAGATCCGGGCAGCGCTGTGGTTGCCGCTGACGAAGGTCCATTTGCCCGTGACCATCCAGCCGCCCTCCACCCGCCGCCCCTCACCGGTGACAGCCGCAAACGTGGAGCCGCCTGCTGCGATCGGCCCCTTCCAGGTGTCCACTTCGCGGTACAGGTCGTCGACCAACTCCTCGGGGAAGGTGGAGATCATGCGGGCACCGCCGGAAACCATGAACACCCAACCGGCGGCGGCGTCGGCGCGACCGAGTTCCATCGCGATCTCGGCGACGTCACGGGCGCCGAGGGCGAGCCCGCCGTACTCGATGGGCACCACCGCGCGCGTGAGGCCGGTGTCGGCGAGAGCCTCAATGAGGTCGTCCGGCAGCTTTCTGGCTTGCTCGGCAGCCTGCGCGGCGGCCTGGATCCGCGGACGAAGCTCCGCGACCGCGGCGGCGATGCGCCGGCCTTCGTCGGTGAGGAATCGATCAGTGCCTTGGGCGGGTGGGGTGTGGTCCACGGTGTCGAACACGGGCGACGCTCTCTCTCGTTGCGGGCGACTCGACAGCGCTGTCGCAGCCGGGAAGGCGCGTCGCCGTACTGAACTGTACAGTACCGGTAATGTGACGGCAATCAGTGCCTGCCGACGGCTTCCGATTATCGGAAGTAACCCCTGGTCCCCGTCACCGGCTCGTATTGGATGGGCGAGGGGTCCCGCCGCCGGGACCGCCGAATGAGAAGGAGAACGAGACATGGCATTCATCTGCAGCGCGACGTGGACCGCCAAGGACGGCGAGGCCGAGACCGTGAGCGCGGCCCTGGAACAGCTTGCGCCGGCCAGCCGCACGGAGGCGGGCAATCTCTACTACCAGCCGTACCAGGACCCGGCGGAGCCGAACGTGTTCCGCATCTTCGAGGTCTATACCGACGAGGCGGCCTTCAAGGCGCACGCCGAGTACGACCACTTCAAGACGTGGGCCCTCGGGCAGGCGATCCCCGCCCTGGAGACGCGCCAGCGGGAGTTCTACGAGACCCTGGATTACTGAGCGATGCGCGTTGCCCGGTATCGCGAGGGCGGCGCGATCCGCGTCGCCCTCGTCGAAGCAGACACGCTCCGACCGCTTCCGGTCGGCTCGGACGTGCTCGACATCCTGAATCTTCCCGCCGACGCCCGCGAGGAGCTGTCTGCCCAGGCTGGCGAGGCGGTCCCGCTCGACCGAGCCGCCCTCGTTGCCCCCATCGACCCGCCTGCCATGCGGGACTTCGTCGCTTTCGAGAGGCACGTCGAAGGTGTGAACGCCACGGTCGGCGGCGGTGCGGCGGGAGTGCCGGACGCCTGGTACGAGGCGCCGGTGTTCCTGTTCATGAACCCGCACGCGCTCACCGCGCCGTTCGGCGACATCCCCATGCCGCCATTTACTACGGCCTTGGACTTCGAGCTCGAGGTGGCCGCGATCGTCGGCACCCGCGTGCGCGACGCTGCACTGGACGAGGCGGAATCGCTCATCGTCGGCTACGCCGTTTTCAACGACTGGTCGGCCCGAGACGTCCAGCGCCGCGAGATGCAGGTCGGCCTCGGCCCGAGCAAGGGCAAGGATTTCGCCCACACCCTGGGTCCGTGGATCACGACCCCGGACGAACTGGAGCAATGGCGTACCGCGGATCGCTACGACTTGACCATGCAGGTGAGCGTCAACGGCCAGTTGGTCGGCGGCGACAGCCTCGCCACCCTGGCCTGGAGCTTCCCCGAGCTGCTCGTGCACGCCTCGCGCGACGCCTGGGTGGGTGCCGGTGATGTGCTCGCTACCGGAACGGTCGGAGGCGGCGCCCTCGCCGAGTGGTGGAGTCGGCGAGGCGAGCAGACGCCGCCACCGCTCCAGGTGGGCGACGTCGTGACGATGACCGTTGCGGGTCTCGGCACGATCGAGAACCGGATCGTCACGACGGCCAGTCCGGGCCATCGGGCACCGGCAGCGCGGCGGATGGGTGCCTAGCGCCCCGTCAGCCAGCTGCCTGCGCGCTCACCAGGACGGTGCGCAGCGGGGTCGCCTCGCGGCCGGTCAACCGCGAGACGACTCCACTGACGGTCGCGAAAGCTCCCTCCCGGGTGGCGCCCCCGATGCCCGAGACCATGGCCAGCGCGACCGGGAACGGCGCGCCGCCGGCCGCGGCGAGCTCCCGAGCCAAGGTCTCGTCATCGACATGGCGCACGGGGACCGGCCGGCTGCTGACCTCGGAGAAGAGGCGCGCGCGGTCCTGCGCATCCAGCGCTGCAGGGCCGGTGACGTCATACACCTGACCGGCGTGACCGCTCGTGGTCAGCACCGCCGCTGCCACCGCCGCGCAGTCCGCCCGGGAGACGAACGCCGTGCGCCCGGCCCCCGTGTTCGAGACCAGCTCGCCGCGCGCGACGGCCTCCGCCAACGCGCGCGTCTCGCCTTCGGCATAGGGGAAGTTCCGCAGAATGCACCACTCCAGCGGACCGTCCTTGAGAGATTGTTCCGTGGCCGCGTGATCTGCGGAGATGACGTCTCCGGACCCCAGAACGGGGAAGGAGGTATAGGCGATGAAGGTCGCACCGGCGCGCGTCGCGGCATCGATTGCGGCCTGATGCTGCACCCCGCGGCGACCCAACGCGTCCGTGGAGATCAGGAGGACGCGATCGACACCCAGGAACGCGCCCGGCAGGGTCTCCGGGCGGTCCAGGTCGAGTTCGCGCACCTCGGCACCGCGCGCCATGAAGTCCGTGAGAGCGTCGGGGCTCCGGGTACCCAGGACCACGTCCGCCGGCGCCAGCCGCTCCAGCAGAAGGCCGGCCACCGCGCGCCCCAGGTGTCCGGACGCCCCCGTGATGAGCACCTTCACTCGATCTCCCTCCGTCTGCTGACAACACAAGAACAGTACCGTACAGTACGTTTAGTCCCACATCGGAACGCCGCCAAAGCGACCGACTCGTGCGAGGACGCGCGAATGAGAAGCGAGGAATCATGACGACGATCGGGGCACCACACGGCGTGCGAACGGCGATGGAGGACGTGGTCGGCGAGATCCGTGAGCGGATCGAGGAGATCGAGCGGCTCCGCCGGATTCCGGCCGACTTGCATAAGACGCTCCGTGACGCGGGGATGTACCGGCTGCTGCTGCCGTCCAGCCACGGCGGACTGCAGGCGAGTTCGGATGAGGTGCTCGACGTCATCGAGACCCTGGCCGCGGTCGACGGGTCGGTCGCCTGGGCCACCTCGATCGGCATCCAGAGCCCCGCGGTGCTCTCCTGGCTGCCGCGCGCAACGTTCGAGCGGATCTACGCCGAGGGCTCCGACATCACCGTCGGGGGCGCCTTCGGTCCGCAGGGGCAGGCAGAGGTCGTCGACGGCGGCTACCGCGTCACCGGACGCTGGGGGTTCGCCAGCGGCTGCGACAACTGGGACTTCCTGTTCGCGAACTGCGTGGTCACGCAGGGTGGGCAGCCGCGGCCGGGTGGACCGGACGGTCCGCCCGGCCAGCCGGCGACCCGTGCCATGCTGGTGCCCCGCGCGGACGCCGAGATCATCGACACCTGGCACACGCTGGGCATGCGCGGCACGGGTAGCAACGACTTCACCCTGCAGGATGTGTTCGTGCCGGAGGAGTTCACCTTCGGGCTGGGCGCAGAACCCTGCATCCCCGGCATCACGCGGTACCCGCTCATCGAGTTCGGCTTCGAACTCGCCTCCATCGCCATCGGCGTCGCACAGGGGGCGCTGAACGACGTCGCCGACTCCGCCGCCGGTCGTCAACGCGTGATGGCCCGTACCCGCATCGCGGATGACGCCGTCGCCCAGCACCGCATCGGCCGCGCGCACACCGAACTGCGCGCCGCTCGGGCCTTGATCCGCGCAAGCGCCCTCTCCCTGCGGGAGAACCCGGAGCAGGACTTCATCGGTCTCATGACCGAGGCTTCCGCCGCGAACGCTTCAGTGATCGACACCTGCATCGACGTGGTCGGGATGTGCTTCCGCACCTACGGCGCCCGCGGCATCTACAGCGACTCATCGCTGCAGCGTCGGCTACGCGACATCTATACGATCGCCCAGCACGCGACGCTCAACGACAGCGCGTGGACCCGCCAGGGCGTTGCGCTCTTCGGCGGTCCCGGCGGCCCCTCCTGAGCCGTCGTCTCTGCAGAGTGAGGAGGGCCACCCGGAACGACTCCGGGTGGCCCTCCTCACCGCAGATGAAGCAGCGGGGTCACCCCTGCCAGACGATGAGCGCGCCCGGGCCCTGAGCCCCCGTCAAGAAGTCGGGGTCGGCGTCACTCCCGTCGAGGTTCGCGCGGCCGACGGTGCCGTCGCTGCTGGTCCAGTAGAGGTACGAGTCGGTCACCGCGACGCCCGCGGGCGTGTTCGCGCCGGAGATGATGTCCGGCTCCGGCTCGCTGCCATCCAGGTTCGCCCGGCCGACCGTGCCGTCGCTGCGGCTGGTCCAGTACAGGTGTTCATCCGTCACCGTCAGGCCCGCCGGCGTGACGACACCGGTCATGAAAGCCTGGTCCGGGTCGGAGCCGTCGAGGTTGGATCGGCCGATGGTGTTGTCGCCGTTGTTGGCCCAGTAGACGAAGTCGTCGTCGACGGCGATCGCGTTGGGAAAGTCAGCGCCACTGAGGAAGGCGTCGTTCACATCGGAGCCGTCGAGGCTCGATCGTCCGATCGTGTTGTGGCTGGCGTTGCTCCAGTAGAGGTAGTCACCGTGAATCGCCAGGCCGGCGGGCGAACTCAGCTCGGCGAGGAACTGCTGGTCGACCTCCGAGCCGTCGAGCGTCGCGCGGCCGATCGTGTTCTGATCTCCGTTGCTCCAGTAGAGGTATTCGCCGTCTGTGGCCACGCCGATCGGGAAGCTCGCCCCGGTGATGAACTCGGGGTTCGACTCACTGCCGTCCAGGTTGGCGGCCCCGATGGAGTTGATCCCCTCGTCCCGGTTGGGGACACCGACCTCGGTGCCGCTGTTCGTCCAGAAGATCTGGCCGCCTCCGCCGCCGGCGCTGCACGATGCCAGCACGGCGGCGAGACCGACAGCCAGCCCGGCGGCGACGATGCGCCGCATCCTTCGGTGCTCGTGAAGGGAAAACCCCATGCTCTTGCTCCTTCGTCTCACTTGACCGGACGCCGGCACGCCCTCGTGCGGACAGAACCCGGCGACGCACTCCTTCGTGCTCGCGTGAACTGTACAGTACGGTACTAAAATCTCCAGGAACCTCAATATCGCATTTCTGGGATCTGTACTATACGGTACCGTACAGTGCTCGATTGGCGGGCGAAGGGTCAAGGAGGATCCGAATGACTTCTGGAGAGCGGGCAGACGCTGCGCCGGAGCAGAACGCACAATCGGGTGCAGGCTCCTCCCGCCGCAACTTCCTGAAGGTGCTCGGCGTGACCGGGGCGGGCCTGGTCGCCGGCGGGGCCGGCATCGCCGCCGCCATCTCGGGGCAGGGCGGCGGCACCCCCGTACCGGCGCCGACGCCCTCGCAGACCCTCGCGGCGTCAGCATCGAAGGGGATCCCGCAGAACGCCGGAAAATTCGGCATCATGTTCCCCTCACTGCGCACCGAACCGTTCGCACACCCTGACGACATCGTTCGGCAGGCGCTGATGGAGGTCGGCAAGCGCGGCGGCATCATGGACGCCATGGACGACCTCACCGTCGCCCCCGAGCGCCTGCTCTTCGACCCCGCCGTGAACGGCACTCCCACGGCGACGGACACCTTCGGACGCAACCCTTTCAACCCGACGCAGACGGTCGGGACGACATTCTTCGGCCAGTTCATCACGCACGACATCACGTTCGACGCGACCTCGGTGCTGGGGGCTCCGGCCAACCCGCTGCTCACGCCCAACGAGCGGACACCGTCACTCGACCTCGACGCGGTCTTCGGCGGTGGCCCCGGCACATCCCGCAGGTTGTACGAGTCCGATGGCAAGGTCAAGATCGGCACCGGCGGCGTCTACGAGACAGTGCCTTTCACCTCCAAGTCCGACGGCTCCTACGAGACCCTCGCCCCGGACGGCCGCAACACCCAGACGTTGACGCTCGAGGGCCTCATGGCGGCATACATGATGGCGTACAACCGCGTTCTGGACGACCTGTCGGAGATCGACCTCAAGCCCTACTCCACCGCACGCGACGCAGACCTCACCAACGTGAACGAACGTCACCTGGTGGCCAAGGAGGTCATCCTCTGGCACTACCACTGGCTGATCATCAACGAGTACCTGCCGCAGGTCGTCGGGCAGGCCGTCGTCGACGATGTGCTCGCGAACGGCAACCGCTATTACAAGCCGCCGGCGGGAAACGCCTTCATGCCGATCGAGTTCAACTCGGCCTCGTTCAAGTTCGGTCACAGCCAGGCCGACGCCGCCTACCGAGCCAACTTCTCCAGCGGTACAGGCGCCAGCGCCGACCCGGCGAAGGCCCCCTTCTACGGGCTCGGATTCAATGCAGCCATTCCGACCACGCGCTTCGACAACAACACCTTCGACCGTGACGACATGCTCGGCGGGTATCCGGCACCGCGGCGGTACCTCGGGTGGCAGTCGTTCTTCGACTTCGGCGACGGTCAGGTCGTGCACAACCGGCGCATCACGCCCAAGATCACGAGCGTGCTGTTCACGCTGCCCGGTCCGGCCATCCCCGGAGGGCTGGAGACCGAGTTCAGCATGCTGACGCAGCGTGACCTCCTGCGCGTACTCACGTGGGCCCTGCCTCCCGGGCAGGCCGTCGCGCGCGAGATGGGGGTCGATGCCCTCACCAAGGCCGACCTCGAGGAGATCGGCAGCGTCTACGAGCCCTTCGCGACCAAGACCCCCATGTGGTACTACGAGATGGCCGAGGCCAAGGTGGCCGCCGGCGGTCTGACCCTCGGTCCCGTCGGCGCACGCATCGTGACCGAGACACTCATCGGCATCATGCGCGACGACGGCCGCTGCTACCTCAATCAGCAGCCCGGTTTCACCCCGTTCCTCGGTGCGGACCTGGAGTACGGCCCGAACCGGGTGGCCACCATGGGCGGCAGTCACGAGTACACCCACGCCAACTTCCTCTACTACGCCGGGGTCGTCGAGCCCGGTCTGTACCGCTGACAGGAGAGCATGACGATGAGAATCCACCGCCTGATAGTGCCCGTGCTGCTGGCCTCCGGCCTCGTTCTGGGCACCGCCGCGTGCAGCAGCCCGGCGGCGCCCGAGAACGAGTCCACCGCCCCCGTTGAGACACCGGCGGGGACACCGCCCGAGGGCGTCGAACCCCCCGAGGGCGTCGAACCCCCCGACGGCGCCGACGCCCCGCAGGGCGCCCCGGCGGCGCCGCCGACTGCGCCACCCGCGGACGCCACCGTGTTGCAGACCGCGACGGTCGCGCTCAAGGATGGCAGCGAGGCCGAGGTGCTGGTGGACTTCGAGGGGAATGTCGTATACCTGCTCACGGAGGACAGCACCGAGGATCCCGCGTGCAACGCTCTGGACTGCCTGGGTTTCTGGCCGCCTGTGCTGACCGGCGCGCCCGAGCTCAAGCTCGGGGAGGGCGTCACCGCGACCGTCGGGGTCTGGAATCACGACAACCTCGACCACCTGACCCTCGACGACCGTCCGCTGTACACCTTCGGCGGCGACAACAACCCCGGTATCGCGGGCGGTCATGGTCTGGCCAGCAACTTCGGCGGTGGAGTGTGGGCGGCCATCGGTGCCGACGGGACGCCCCTGTCGACCGAGGGCATCGCTGCGCCGTGACCACCCCGCGCACCCTCACCCGCGCAGCCGCTGTCGGCGCCTCCACCCTGGTCATCCTGCTGCTCACCGCGTGCGGTGCGGCCGCGGGGGGCGGCGCCGACGATGGGCCGACGCACCTGTACTGGGCCAACAACGGGATCCACGAGAATGAGCCCCTGTCGGCGACCGCCCACACGATCGGGGTGGCGGCCATCGACGGCACCGAGACGAACCAGGAGCTGATCAGCGACGTCACGTTCCCGACGGGGGTCGCCGTCCACGGCGACTACGTCTACTGGACCGACATCGAACAGGGCGGCATCGGACGCGCCAAGCTGGACGGCAGCGTGGCCGACCCGGAGTTCATCACCGACGGCGTCCGCCTGCCCAACGGCATCGCCGTGGACGGCGAGCATGTGTACTGGTCGAACAACGGCACGAACTCGATCGGCCGGGCGAACATCGACGGCTCAGAGGTCGACGGCTTCTTCATCAAGGGGATTCAGGTGCCCAACGGCATCGCCGTGGATGGCGACTACATCTACTGGACCAACTGGGTAAACGCGATCGGGCGGGCCAACCTCGATGGCAGCGGAATCGACGAGGAGTTCATCGTGGATGCCCGCACCCAGAGCGAACAGATCCTGTCACCCATCCCCATCGGGCTCGCCGTCGACGGTGAATTCATCTACTGGTCGAATCAGCAGGAGAACACCATCGGTCGGGCGAACATCGACGGAACCGAGCCGGACGTCGCTTTCATCACCGGTGCGACGTTCCCCGCTGGCATCGCCCTCGACGATGAACACATCTACTGGGCCAACAACAACGACACGATCGGCCGGGCGAAGCTCGATGGTTCACAGGCCAACCAGAGCTTCATCGAGGGCGCAGACGCCCCAGCCGGCCTCGCCGTCCGGTGAGGCCGGCGAGCGATGCTGCAGGAGACGGGATGAAGGAGCGTAAATGAGATCTTCCACGGGGACCACCCACCTGGCGAGGCGGCGATCACTCATGATCGGCGCCTCGGCGCTGTTGATCGCGCTCCTCTCGGGATGCGGTGGCGCCGCCGCGGACCCCGGCAGAACCGCTGCGCCGACGGCCACCGACAGCACGCCGACCGCCACGCCCGCCCCCGGCCCCGGCCCCGAAAGCGAGCCGCACGAGCCGACCCACATCTACTGGGCGAACAACGGCATCGCCAAGGGGGACGCGCTGATGGCCACAGCTGAGACCATCGGCTGGGCGAACATCGACGGGAGCGGCGCCGACCAGAGTCTGATCGACGGCATCGACTATCCCAGTGGTATGGCCGCTCAGGGGGAGTACATCTACTGGACCGACATCTTCAGCAACACGATCGGGCGGGCCAAGCTGGACGGCACGGAGGCGAACCACTCCTTCATCGCCGAGGGGGTCTACTTCGCCGTCGGTGTCGCCGTCGACGATGAGTACATCTATTGGGCCAACAACGGCACGCTCTCAGTCGGTCGCGCCAGGTTGGACGGTTCGCGGATCGACGAGGAATTCATGAAGTTCTCGGCCGGCATCCGGATGCCGAATGCGATTGCAGTCGACGACCGTCACATCTACTGGTCGAACGTCGCGAGTCAGATCGGGCGGGCGAACATCGACGGCACCGAGATAGACGAGAACTTCATGATCAACACCGGCAGCCAAAGCGGCGCCGTACTCTCACCCCTACCGGTGGGCCTGACAGTGGACGACAACTACATCTACTGGTCGAACATGCAGCAGAACACCATCAGCCGGGCGAACCTGGACGGCACGGAGGGGGACTACAGCTTCATCACCGGGGCTGACTTCCCGGGCGGCGTCGCCGTCGACGGACGGTACATCTACTGGTCCAACAACAACGGCACCATCGGCCGCGCGCACCTCGACGGCACCGAGGTTAATCAGAGCTTCATCACCGGCGCCGACGGGCCCGGGGGTCTCATCGTCTGGTGACCTGAAGGCCCGGCCCCTCACGCGACGAAGGGGGCGGTGGTCCGGATGACTCCGGACCACCGCCCCCTTCGTTGTCGGCCGGTCAGACCGTCAGCGCGGAGCTCCCGTCCAGCTGGTGCCATGTGCGGTTGTGATAGACCAGCGGCGGCTCATCAGCCGCCTGCCCGACGTGCGTGTCCAGCACGTGCACGACGACGACGGTCGAGCTCCCGGCATCCAAGCGGTCGATGATCCGACCGCGCAGTAGGACTGCGGCATCCAGCAGGTAGGGCTCGCCGCCGGGCAGTCGGCCCCACGTGGAGACGTCGGCGAAGCGGTCGATCCCGCTCGTCGCGAAGCGTTTGGCGGCCATATGCTGCCTTGCCCCCAGAAGATGGACGACGACGGTGTCTGCAGCCACGATGGTGGGCGTACTTGAGGACAGTGTCGACAGGGAGAAGATCAGCAGCGGCGGTTCAGCACTGATCGAGAAGACGCTCGTTGCGGTCAGACCTGCTGGGCCCTGGCCCGCGTCGGCGGTGATCACCGCGACACCGGCGGGGTGATTGCGGAAAGCCAGCTTGAACTCCTCGGGCGACACGCCGCCCGGCAGCGCAACGGTCTCACCGCCAGGGCGAGGGGATCCGCTGACGCTGGCGGCGTGCGCGTTCGCAGTGCTCATATCGATTTCTTGCTCCCTCAGCACGCGCCCGTCAGACATGGCCTCAGCCATGCTCAGGGCGTGCGTGCTTGTCGATACCGCTCCAGTGCTCCGCGAGCTTTCCGTCGCGCACGCGGTAGGCGTCGTACGCGAAGTAGTTCCACGTGCCGCCAGAGCCATCGCGCAGAGGCTGCGGCAGACCGGCCGCGATGACGACCATGTCCCCCTCGGCGTGCAGGACGTCGGGGGCGGGCGCGACCGGCGGCGCCCCGTCCTCGGCGGGGGCGGGCGGGGGCGGAGCCTGAGCTGCCAGGCTCTCGACGAACGCCTCGAGCCCGCGCCGGCCCTGCGGCATGTGCTTCACGTGCTGGAGGTAGTCGTCGGTGACGAAATCCTTCACCGCCTCCGCGTTCAGCGGACCGAAGACCTCCGCGTAGAAGCCCGCGACCAGCGCTTTGTTGGCCTCGAGGTCGGTGCCGCCGACGTGTTCCGGCCCGGTGGCTGGATTGCCGAGTGCCATTTCGGGGAGGAACTGCGGCCGCGCATAGCGGTGCTCGTTCGTCCACCGTTCGGCGATTTTGCCGTCCGTGATCCGGTACGTGTTGAAGCCGTAGTAGTCGTAGGCGGCACCCGCCTCATCCGGTTCGGCCATCGGCATGTAGAACGCGATGGTCACCAGGTCACCCTCGGCGAGCACGAAGGCGGGCGGCAGCATCTTGACGTCGGCGGGGTCCAGCGGCGGATGGCCGGCGAAATCGCGCAACAGGATCTGCTCGAATGCGTCGATTCCCACGAGATCGTCGGCACCGTGCAGCACGAAGTCCCGCGCGATGAAATGTTCGAGCGGGCGTACGTCGAACGCCGCGACGACGTCGCGGAAGTAGTCGAGCACGACCTGCTTGTTGGCCGCGAGCTGGTCCGCACTGTCGGTCATCTTCACCCCTTTGTAAACTGTACGAAAGCGTACGCTATGCTCACGCAATCTCCTAGCAACGGAGTTGCACATAGATACGTGGTAAACCGCGGCCGAATTGACATTGGAAAAGCCTCCCACTGAGGAGAACGATTCGGTACAGTACACTTGCGCTGCCGCCCGAACCAGAGTCGGATCGGGCACCGGCGGCCGCCATGACACCGTTTGGAGCAGACAATGAAGTCACAGCATCGAGCGATCCCGGGCTCACCGCCACGGCGCCGCATCGGTCTCACCGCCCTTGTAGCGGCCGCAGCCCTGGCGCTGGCGGGCTGCGCGGGTTCCGACCCGGCCGACCCGGCGGGCGAGGGTGAGGAAGGCGGGACGCTGACGATCGGCCTGACGCAGGACGTCGGCAAGTTCGACCCCATCTTCTCCAACCTGCCGACCTACAACACGTTCGCGTACGCGACGCCGCTCTTCCAGACCGCGGACGGCGAGTTCGGCGGGTACCTGGCGGAGTCGTGGGAGCTCGCCCCAGACTCGAAGGCACTCTCCTTCACGCTCCGGGACGACGCGAAGTTCAGCGATGGCACCGCCGTCACCGCGGACGCCGCCGTCGCCTCGATGACCCGATTCCTGACCACACCGTCCGCAAAGCTGCCCCAGTACGGCGCCCAGATCGCCGGCGTCTCGGCCACCGATGAATTCACCGTCGAGATCGCCTTCAAGATCGCGGTCCCGCAGTCCTACGCGTTCGCCCTGGTGAACCAGGACAGCGCCTTCGCGATGATCACCTCCGAGGCGGGCGCCGCCGACCCCGACGCTCTCAACACCGAGACGATGGGCGCAGGGCCCTACGTTCTCGATCAGGCGAAGTCGGTGAGCGGCACCGAGTACACGTTCGTTCCGAACGAGCACTACTTCGCCCCCGAGACGAGGACGTACGACGAAATCGTCATCAAGCCGTTCAGCGACCCGTCAGCGCTCGCGAACGCCCTCACGAGCGGCCAGGTCACGTACGCAGTGTCCCTGCTGGCCCCCCTCGCTCAGCAGGCCGAGACCGCCGGGATGCAGCTGTCCACGGGCGCGCTCGGCATCGGAGACTCCGGTACGGCCATGCTCGTCTTCGGCAACCGCACCACCGGGCCACTGGCCGACGTGCGCGTGCGTCAGGCGATCGCCCACGCCATTCCGCGCGATGACCTCAACACCTCGCTCCAGGCTGGGATGGCGACAGCCACCAGCTCCGCGACGCCCGCAGGGGTCGGAGGACACACGGGCGAAGATCCCTTCCCGTATGACGTCGACGCGGCCAAGGCGCTGCTCGCGGATGCCGGCTACCCGGACGGCTTCGAGCTGACGATTACCTCTCCGTCCGCCGCCGACCCGGGCAACCTCATCGGGCTCGCCCTGCAGAGCGCGCTCGGGGAGATCGGCGTCGCCGTGACCCTCGACCGCAACGACGACCCGTTCACCGCCCTGATGGGCAAGATCCTGGGCGGCGGCGGCTTCGAGGCCTACGTCTACACCGAACCCGGCGAGAGCGTCTTCACGCTCGTCACGAGCAGCATGACCGGTGTCGCTCCGCTCAACCCGAACGCGGAGGAGATCCCGGCATCGGTGTCGGACGCCATCGCGGCGGTTGCGGCCGCGCCGGCGGAAGAGCAGGACGAGGCGCTCGCCGACGTCACCCGCGCCGTCGACGAGCTGCAGTGGTCCACCACCCTGCTCTCGATTCCCCGGCTCACGGTCGTCCAGCCCGGCGTCACCGGCGTCCCGGCCAGCTACGTCACCGCAGAGCCGGCCCCGTACTCCCCGAACGAGGGCGAGTCATGGTCCGGGAACTGAACGAGACGGAGGTCGCCGGATCCCCGGCGGCCTCCGCCCCCTACTCCTTCGCCGGTCCGCTGGCGACCATCCACGACGAGGCGTTCTTCCGAACGTGGATCGACGACGAATCGTTCATCGAACGACTCATCGCCGCCGACGACCCCGACGTGCGCGAGGTCAAGCGCCTCGCCGTCGAGTTCCAGCGCCGCATGGCGGGGGTCGTCGCCACCGGAGACATCCCCGGCCACATCGATGCGCTCCTGGAGGAGTTCCTCGACGAGGGGTACAAGCAGCACGATGCGCACCTGACCGACGGCCGTGAGCCCCTGGCCGCCTTCTTCAAGGGTGCGGCTGCGGCGGGGATCGACATGTGGCCGCCGATGCCGGTGGCGGTCGTCGTCGAGGGCGACATCGCCGCCCTCTTGCTGGAAAGGGTCACACCGGACGGCGGACGCAAGAACATCCCCACGATGTTTCGCGTGGGCGGCGGGCGCATGACCGAGCACTGGAGCGCGGCGTCCCCGCCGCCCGGCTCCACCCCCCGCTGACACGGCTCGCGACAGCGATATCACCCCCGATCGAAGGAACATCATCGTGACCGACAACGCCATTGCGACGCCGACGCGCGAAACCTCGGCGCCGGAGTCGACCCTGACCGAAGGCGCGCGCCGCATGCGCGACGAGGTACTCGAGTTCGCCGCGGAGATGCAGCGGCAGGGCCTCGAGGCCGAACAGAGGACCGCACTGACCGACGAGGTCAACGTCCGACTCAAGGCGATCGGTGTGTGGGACCTGGGCACGCCTTTCGAGTACGGCGGCACGGCGTCGGGGGCGCGCGACCTCGCTGAGGTGCTGCAGGCCGTCGGCAAGGGTGACGGCTCGGCCGGCTGGCTCGCTCAGGCAGCCGCGACGAACCACACCCTCGCTCTCGCCTACTCCGACGAGGCCGTCAAAGAGGTGTTCGAGTCCTCTGCCGACGTCCCCGGCCCACGGCTGACCGGCGCATCGGTGTTCGCCCGTAAGGTCGGCTCCGCAGTCGCCGTCCCCGGTGGCTGGAAGGTGAAGGGCACGTGGGGGTTCGGCACGGGGTGCCGCACGGCCACGTGGAACATGGTGGGCGCGGACTTCGAGAAGCCCGACGGCACCCCGGGCCGCGGGCTCGCCCTCATTCCGGCCGCGGCCTGCCGGGTCGTGGAGGACTGGAAGGTGACCGGGATGGCCGCCACCGGCAGCAACACCCTCGTGGCCGACGAGGAAGTGTTCATCCCGGACGGCCGCTTCTTCGACCTTCGGGAGATGCCGGAGCGGATGAATGCGTTGCGGGACCGGTTCACCGGGCCCACGTTCTCCTGGGGCTCCGAAGCGCGCATCGTCGTCATCACCCTGAACCTCGCCAGCGTCGCCGTCGGCATGGCGCAGGGCGCCCTGGAGTCGTTCATCGGCACCGCGCCCAAGCGGACGCCGTTCAATCTGCCCTACGCGACCATCGCGGATGCCCCGGGCACCCAGATCGCGGTCGGGCGGTCGCAGGCGGCGATCGACGTGGCGCGGGCCGCCGTGGAGCGGGTGGCAGACACCGTTGATCGGATGAGCGCCGAGGGCATCGACTTCTCGCCGGTGGACGCGACGCGCACCCACATGGAGCTCGTCTACACGATTCGGCTGTGCCGCGACGCGATCGCCGACATCGAGGAGGCACTCGGATCCTCCGCCGCCATCCTGACGAATCAGATCCAACGCGCGCACCGCGACATCCGTGTCCTCGCTTCGCACGGCGCCATCCGGTTCGATCCCCTCGCCGAACTCACGGGGCGCGACGCCCTCGGGCGTACGAACCACAACACAGCCGGCGGCCTGCCCGGCCTCCCCTGAGCGGGCGCCGAGCACAGAAGACACGGAGAACCGATCGTGACCCACACCACCATGACCGCCGCCGACGGGGCGACCCTGCTCAGCCGCGCGGAAGAGCTCGTGCCGCTGCTGCGCGAGACAGCTGCCGAGGCGGAGACACTGCGGCGCCTGCCTGACCGCGTCATCGACGCCTTTGAAGCGGCGGGGTTCTTCACGGCGATGCGCCCTGTGGACACCGGCGGCTCGGCGATCGACTTCGGCACCTTCATCGACATCGTCCGCACCCTCTCCCGCGGGGACGCGTCGGCGGGGTGGGTGGGCGCGTTCCTGCTTTCGCACAACTGGTTGCTGTCGCGGCTCAACACGCAGGCGCAGGAGGAGATCTTCGGCGCCGGGCCTGGGCTGGCCGCAGCGGTCGCCGCCCCTCCCGGGCAGGCAGTGCCCGTCGAGGGCGGCTACCGCGTGACCGGGAGGTGGCGCTTCGCGTCCGCGATCCTGCACTCGAACTGGGTCGTGGTCGCCGCCGCCGGAGAGCACGGACCGCTCGCGGTGGTCGCGCGCGTCGATGACGGGACGATCATCGACACCTGGCGCGTGCCCGGAATGCGGGCGACCGGGTCGAACGACTTCGAGCTCACCGATGCGTTCGTCCCCACCCATCGGGTCGTCGACTTCATCGCCTACTCATCCCGCGACAACGACGGCGCCGCCCTTCACCCGTCATACGACTTGCTGCAGTATCCGATGTACCGCGTCCTGTCCCTCATCCACAGCGCCGTCGCCGTCGGCACGGCCGAGGCCGCACTGGAACTGTTTCCGCAGGCGATGGGCACGCGCGTGCGCCCGGCGAGCCGCGTGCCGTACCTGCACGAGCCCGAAACTCACGCCGCGTACGGTCAGGCGGCGCAGCAGGCGCTCATCGGCCGACTGCTGCTGGATGACGCCGTCTCCCGCACCGAGCGGCTGTACGCGCCCGGCAGCCCGGAGCCGTCGATGGCGGAGCGTGCGAAGCTCAACCTCGACGTGGCAGCCAGCGGCACGGAGGCGTTCGCCGCCGTCGACACCATCGTTCAGGCTGCGGGCGCCAGCGTCCTGCGCGACGGCACCGACTACGACCGCATAGCCCGCAACACGCTGGTCATGCGCAATCACACCACCCTGGACTGGCGCCACGCACAGCTACTCGCAGGCCGAGTACTGCTCGGACAGAGCCTCGGCGACCACGCCGATGCCCTGTATTGATGACCTGTATTGATGCGCTGTACTGATGCGTTGATTCGCCGCGGAAGAGGACCGAGAGCATGACCGACGAGGATGTCCTGCGACGCCTGGACCGGCTGGAGGCGGCCCAGGCCGTGCAGAACGTGATGGGCACGTACGAGTACCTTCATTCCGCCTACCGCAACGCCGAGATCGTCGACCTCTTCGCCGACGTCGATGACCTGCTCATCGAGATGCCCGCCGGGATCTGGCGGGGGCGGGATGCCGCGTACCGCTGCTTCGGCGTGACATTCGAGCAGGAGCTCACCCGGCCCGACCGCCGCGGCGAGCTCGTCGAGCACACTCTGACGACCCCTGTCATCGAGGTGGCCGCCGACGCGCAGACCGCCAAGGCGGTCTGGAACTCACCCGGCCACGAAGCACATCGCTTCTTCTGGGTCGAGGGAAGCCCGCAGATCGAGTTCTGGTACTGGTGCACCTACTCGGTGGACTTCCTGCGCACGGAATCCGGCTGGAAGATCTGGCACCTGCACGTCTACCAGACGTGGGCCAGCGAGGTCGGAAAGAGCATCCTGGACGCTCCCCCGCCGCCGGAACCGCCCATCCCGAACGGCCCGGGGCGCCCCGATGAGCCCATCTCATTCGAGACGAAGTACAGTCGCAATCGAGCACCGGCGCTCGTTCCGGTCCCACCGAAGCCCTACGACACATTCATCGCGGAGGACTGAGAGATGGTCCTTCCATGACCCGCCTCATTCTGGGACGCCTCGCACTTGCCGTGCCGCTGCTGTTCATCGTCTCCTTCCTCACCTTCCTCCTCATCGCCATCGCGCCGGGGGACCCCGCCGCGACGGTGCTGGGCAACGCCGCCACCCCCGAACGGGTCGCGGAGGTGCGCACTCAGCTGGGCCTCGATCAGCCGCTCCTCCTGCAGTACTGGAACTGGCTGACTGCCGCGCTGCACGGCGACCTCGGAGTGTCTTTGCTGACCGCTCAGCCTGTGCTGGACACGATCGGCCAGCGCATCGGGGTCACCCTCAGCCTCGTCCTCGCCGCGCTCGCCCTGTCCACGATCGGCGGTGTCCTGATCGGCATGCTGGGTGCGCTGCGCGGGGGGTGGCTGAGCCGCGCGCTCGAGTGGGCGGCGGTCGTCGTCTCGGCGATCCCGCCCTTCTGGCTCGGCTTCCTCCTGATCGCCTGGTTCGCCCTTCAGATGCCTCTCCTGCCGGCAACCGGATACGTCCCGCCGACGCAGTCGATCGACGGCTGGATCCGTTCGCTCATCCTCCCGGTGGCGACCTTGGTGGCCGCACCCCTGGTGGGAATCGCGAAGCAGACCAAGGACTCCATGCAGGAGGCCCTCGCCAAGGACTTCGTCGCGGCGCTGCGCGCGGACGGCAGGTCCGAGATGCGCATCATCTGGGCGCATGTGCTCAAGAGCGCAGCGATTCCCATCGTCACCATCGTGGGCGTGTTCTTCATCGCCATGATCGGAGGCACCGTCTTCGCCGAGACGGTCTTCTCCCTCCCGGGTCTGGGCACCCTGGTGGTCGGCGCGGCGCAGACCGGTGACTTCCCCCTCGTGCAGGGGGTCGTCGTCGTACTCTGCCTCGGTGTGGTCATCGTCAACCTCGTCGTAGAGATGCTCTACGGCTGGCTCAACCCGAAGGCGAGAATGTCATGACGATGACCCGCTCCCTCGTCATCCCCCGACGCCGAGCCGTACGAAGCCCGTTCTCCCGACTGATCCGCCGCCCTGCCGCGATCGTCTCCGGGGCGGTGTTGGCCGTCGTCATCATCGCGTGCCTGCTCGCTCCGGTCCTCCCCTTGCCCGACCCCAACCAGGTCGACCTGCTCGCCGCGCTGGCCGCCCCCAGCGCCGAGCACCCGCTCGGCACGGACCAGCTGGGCCGCGACCTCCTCAGCCGCCTGCTGTTCGGCGGCATCCCGTCGCTCGGCTACGCGAGTGTCGTCCTCATCGTCGCCCTGCTCTTGGGCGTCCCGCTGGGGATCCTCGCCGGTTTCCAGGGCGGCTGGTGGGACCGGGTCATCACGACGAGCGCCGATATCGGCCTGGCCATGCCGGTGCTGGTCATGACCATCGTCATCCTGAGCGTGTTCGACGGCGTTTTCCTGGTCGCCATGGTGCTGCTCGGCGTGCTGATGTCCCCACCGGTTGTGCGCAACATCCGGGGCGCCGTGATCGCCGTGCGCCGGGAGAACTTCGTCGACGCGGCTCGAGTGGCGGGCCTCGCGCCCCTGAAGATCATGGCCTCGCACATCCTGCCGCGCATCGTCGGCCCTCTGCTCGTCCAGGCGACGCTGATCGCCGGAGTCGGCGTCGCGTTCACCGTAGGCCTCGCCTTCCTCGGATTCGGCCCGCAGCCTCCGGACGCGACGTGGGGCGGCATGATCCAGGATGCCGTCCTCGCCCTTTCCCGGTCGCAGGGACCCATGATCGTCGCCGGCGCCGCCGTGGCGGTCACCGTGCTGGCACTGAACGTCCTCGGTGACACCCTGCGGGAGGCGAGCGTTGACCCGTGGACGGGCGCGTCCCGCAAGGCCGCGACCGCCACCCGTCCCGCCAAGGTCGAGGCCGGCTCCGCGCTCGTCTCAGTCCGCGACCTCGACGTGCACTACACGGCCGGGTCACGAGACGCCCTCGTGGTCGACGGCATCAGCTTCGACATCGCCCCGGGGGAAGCCGTGGGGCTGGTCGGCGAGTCCGGGTGCGGCAAATCCACAGTGGCGCGGGCGCTCGCGCGCATCCTGCCGGCAGCCGGCCGAACCACCGGCGGCGGGGTTCGCTTCCGCGACCAGGCCGTGCTCGAACTCACCGGCAAAGAACTGCGCACCTACCGCGGAGGTTCCGTCGCCTACGTCTTCCAGGACCCGATGGCGACCCTGGAGCCCACAATCCGGGTCGGCCAGCTGCTCACCCAGGTCCTTCGCCTGCATCACGACATCACCAAACGCGAGGCGCGGACGCGCGCACTCGACCTGCTCCGTCGCGTGCAGATCACCGACGCGGAGACGATCGCCCGACGGTACCCGCACGAGCTTTCCGGAGGCCTCGCGCAGCGCGTCGCGATCGCACGGGCGATCGCGGGCGAGCCTGATCTCCTCATTGCGGATGAGCCGACGACCGCTCTCGACGCCTCCATCCGGCTGGGCGTGCTGGACCTGCTGCGCAGCCTGCAGCAGGAGTCCGGCATGGCGCTCCTGATCGTCAGTCACGACTGGGACGTGATCCGCCACCTCTGCGACCGGGCCATGGTGATGTACTCCGGGCAGATTTCCGAGGAGGGCCGAGTCGACGACCTGCTCGAGCACAGCGCGCACCCCTACACGCGGGCGCTGCTGGCCTGCCGGCCCCGCGCCGACGCCGACCGTTCCCTACCGCTCGTGTCCACGCCCGGGCAGGTCGCCGCCCCGGGATCATGGCCGAGCGGCTGCCGGTTCGCCCCGCGATGCCCGATCGCGCGGGTCGAGTGCCGGAGTGCACCGGTTCCCCTGTTCGACCTCCCGGGCGACCAGGCGAGTCGCTGTCTGTTCGCGCACGAGGTCCGTGCCCAGACCGTGGAGGTCGCCCGATGACTGCTGACTCACTGCTCCGGGTGGAAGATCTCACGGTCGACTACGGCTCTGGCCGACGGCGACATCGGGCCGTCGACAGCGTGAGCTTCGAGATCGCCGAGGGCGAGACGCTGGGTCTGCTCGGCGAATCCGGCTCGGGCAAGTCGACGATCGGGCGGGCCCTTCTGGGACTCGCACCCATCACCTCGGGGAGGATCTTCTTCCGCGGGACAGAACTGTCGGCATTGTCGGCGGCCCGCCGCCGCGCGTTCGGCTCACAGATCCGTGCGGTGTTCCAGGACCCCAACAGCACGCTGAACCCCGTCAAACGCGTCCGGAGCGCATTACTGGAGGGCATCCCTCGCACGGAGCGAGATGCGACGACGCGGATCCAGGACCTCCTCGACCGGATGGGTCTGCCCGCGGGCGCCGCGGACAGCTTCCCCGCCGCATTCTCCGGCGGTCAACGTCAGCGCATCGCCATCGCACGAGCGATGATGAGTCGTCCCGCCCTGGTCGTCTGCGATGAGCCGGTGACGGCGCTGGACGTGTCGGTCCAGGCCCAGGTACTGAACCTGCTGCGCGAGGTGCAGCGCGACACCGGCGTGAGCTTCCTGTTCATCGGCCACGACATCGAGATCGTCCGCTTCATGTCCGAGCGCATCGCCGTCCTGCAGCATGGCCGGATCGTGGAGATCGGCGCCGCGGACGACGTCGTGCGGTCGCCCCAGCACCTGTACACGAAGGAGCTCGTGGCCGCGATGCTCGCCACCGGTGAGCGCCCGGAGCCTCTCGAGCGTGCGGTCGGCGTCACTCAGTGACGGCGCCCCGACGCGGCAGTCAGGAATCCTCGGACGGCTCCCGCGACGCGGTGGCGAGGGGAAGCAGGATATCGTCCAGCAGGTAGTCCAGGAAGGCGTCGTCGATCGGCTCGTTCCAGACCGCGCGGTGGTGCATGATCGGCAATGCGATGTCCGGCACGAGGTCGAGGTTGACCCCGGGGCCGACCTCGCCGCGAGCGATCGCTCGCATGAGAGGTCGTTGGGTTGCCTCCCGCACACTCTCCTGCGTCTCCTGCCGCATGAGACGAAAGACCGTCTCATCGCGCTGCGCCCCGTCCAGCAGGGCGATGATGAGCCGGCGGTTCTCTCGGAGCATCTGCGCTGCCCCATCCAGGATCACGCGAAGTTCCGGCCGCAGGGCACCCAGGTCACCAGGGTCGCTCGGACGCTGACCGCCGAAGGACATTTCGATCGCCTCGCGGATGAGGTCCACCTTGGTGGGCCAGCGCCGGTACAAGGTCGCTTTGGATGCCTTCGCGGCCGCGGCGATCGCGTCGACGGTGACGCCCTCGATGCCACGCGCCGCCACGAGCTCGAGAACGACCCGCTGGATGTCTTCGCGCCGTTCCTCGCCGCGCGACCGTGCGGCGCCCTTCGCCTTCGGCTTCACGTTGCTCATGCTGGTCCCGCCCTTCGCTTCGCTCACCCCCCGAGCGTAGTCTCAAGAACCGTCGCGTACTGCCTCCCGCGCCTCATTAGAGCGGGACCCGCGCGCTTATATACGAAACGGTTTCGTTCTATAGTTGTCGCATGGCCGATGACGTGACCGCTGCTGAACTCTTCTCCCTGCACGGGCAGGTCGCAATCGTGACCGGAGCGACAACCGGACTCGGGCGGGAGACGGCACGCCTTCTCGCTTCCGCAGGAGCCACGACGGTGCTGAGCGGCCTGGCTTCGGAGCATCCCGAGCGCGTCGCCGCGCAATTCGCCGACCGTGGGCTGCCGATCGTGGGGCGCGTCTGCGACGTATCCTCCGCCGAAGAAGTGACCGCGCTCGTCGACGCCACACACGCAGAGTTCGGCCGTATCGACACCGTGTTCGCCAACGCGGGCATCTCACTCGAGGATCGGCCGAGCGACCTGTCATCGGATGAGAAGTTCGACCGGATGTTCGACGTCAATGTCCGCAGCGTCCTGCACCTGGCCGCGTGCGCCCTCCCCCGGATGGCCGCCGGCGGCGGAGGTGCCTTCATCATCATGTCGAGCCTGGCCGGGATCCGTGGCAACACCAAGATTCCCGTCTACGGCCTCACCAAGGCCGCGAACGCCCAGCTCGCCCGGAACCTCGCGGTCGAGTGGGGACCGTCCGGCATTCGAGTGAACTCCATCGCCCCAGGGGTCATCCAGACCGATTTCGCGAAAGTGATAACCGAGGGCCCCCACCGCCAAGCACGGCTTGCGAAGACGCCGATGCGTCGATTCGGCGAGCCCTACCATGTAGCCGGCACGGTGCTGTGGCTCGCTTCCGCGGCGGGATCCTTCACCTCCGGTCAGAACATCGTCGTCGACGGTGGAACGGTCATCGGAGACTGACATGAAGATCTTCCAGTACGCCTACACCAGCCCCGACATCGAGGCGACAGCGCGGGCCTGGACCGAGACGCTGGGCGTCGGCCCGTGGACGGTGCGCGGACCCTTCACTGCCCCGGATGCCACCTACCAGGGCGAGCCGTTCCGGGCGAGCCTCACCGTGGCGCGGACGTTCGACGGCCCCGTCATGATCGAGCTGATCCAGCAGCACGACGACCACCCATCGATCTTCCGCGACGCGGTCCGCTCCCGCGGCCACGGGTTCCATCACGTCGCGATCACGAGTCCGCCCGACCAGTTCGACGAGCGCGCCGCGGGCCTCGTGGCCGTCGGCGGGCCCGCCACCTTCGAGGACGTGCTCCCCAACGGAGCACGCGTCGCCTTCTTCCCCGGCGCGCCGGGGTCTGCCGGGCTGATCGAGCTCGTGGAGCTCACCCCTGCGCAGGCCGCCGCCCTCGAGGATCTGCGTGCCATGTGCGCCGGCTGGGACGGCACCGACCCCTGGCGCACCGCCTGAACCCGAGGAGAACCATGACCATCGCCACCATCGACCCGCGTACGGGTGAACTCGTGGCCGAGTTCGCGCCGCACGATGCCAGCGAGGTCGAACGGCGCATCGCCGCGGCGCAGTCCGCGTTCGAGACGCTACGCGAGACCGCTCTCGACCAACGTGCACAGTGGATGCGGCACTCGGCGGACCTGTTGGAGGCCGATGCAGACGCGGTCGCCGGCCTGCTGACCCTCGAGATGGGCAAGCCCATCTCCCAGGCGCGCGCGGAAGTCGCCAAGTGCGCGAAAGCGATGCGGTTCTACGCGGAGCGCGCGGAGGGCTTCCTTGCGGACGAACCGCTGGCCGATCCCTCCGTCGTCGGAGCCCGCATGGCCACCGTCGTTTACGAGCCGCTCGGGGTCGTGCTTGCCGTCATGCCCTGGAACTATCCGCTGTGGCAGGTGGTCCGCTTCGCCGCGCCGGCACTGATGGCGGGGAACGCGGGTCTGCTCAAGCACGCCTCGAATGTGCCCCAGGCCGCCCTGTATCTCGACACGCTGTTCCACCGAGGCGGCTTCCCGGAGGGGGCCTTCGGTGCTCTGCTCATCGGTTCCGGTGCGGTGGAAGCGGTCATCCGCGACCCGCGGGTGCGCGCCGTGACCATCACCGGATCCGAGCCGGCGGGTCGCTCCGTCGCAGCGACAGCCGGCAGCGAGATCAAGAAGAGCGTGACCGAGCTGGGTGGCTCCGACCCGTTCATCGTGATGCCGTCCGCCGACCTCGAAACCGCCGTCGCCACGGCCGTCACTGCGCGGTTCACCAACAACGGGCAGAGCTGCGTATGCGCGAAGCGGTTCATCGTGCACGCCGACGTGTTCGACGAATTCGTCCGCCGCTTCTCGGAGCGCGTCGCCGCCCTCACGATGGGGGACCCCGCGGACGAGAGCGTGGACGTCGGGCCCCTCGCCACTCGTGCCGGAAGGGACGAACTGGCTGAGCTGGTCGACGACGCGATCGCGAAAGGCGCGCGCGTGCTGGTCGGCGGAGGCGTCCCCGACGAGCGGGGCTGGTTCTACCCGCCCACCGTGCTCACGGACCTGTCCGGCGACATGCGCCTCGTCCTCGAGGAGGCCTTCGGTCCGGTGGCGTCGGTGTATCGCGTCGCGGACCGCGACGAGGCCATCCGCATCGCCAACCAGACACCCTTCGGGCTGAGTTCGTCCGTGTGGACGCGGGACGCGGACGAAGAGGACTTCTTCCTCCTCCGGCTGGACGCGGGCGCGGTGTTCGTCAACGGCATGACCGTGTCGTTTCCGGAACTGCCGTTCGGGGGAAGTAAGAACTCCGGCTACGGACGGGAACTCGCCGCGCAGGGGATGCGAGAGTTCACCAACGTCAAAACCGTGTGGAAGGCCTAGCACTGTGACACGAACGGCAGAAGACGGCGTCGAGCGAACCGAGTGGTGGAAGGCCGTGCTCGGTGAGTACCCGACCGCGGTCTCGCTGATCACCGCGCTCGGACCGACGGGGGAGCCCGTCGGCATGATCGTCGGCAGTTTTGTCGCCGTGAGCCAGGACCCGCCACTGATTGGATTCTTCGGCGACGACTCCTCCGCGAGCTTCGCGAAGGTCGTCGACGCCGACCGCTTCGCCGTGAGCGTGCTGGGCGAACGGCAGGACGATATCCTGCGCTCGTTCATCCGCAAGGAAGCCGAGCGCTTCGAACAGCCGGGACTCATCCGCACCGCACACGGAATCCCGCGCCTGGACGATGCTGTCGCCTGGTTCGAAGCACGTACGGAGAGAGTCGAGCGGTTCGGCGACCACCGATTCGTCGTCGGGCGTGTCGAGAAGTTCGGCGTCGGGACGCGCGATGCCGGCGATCCACTCCTCTACCGCCGTGGCGGCTTCGGCGCCTTCGCGATCCCCGCCGACGCGGTCGATGCCCGGCTCGTCGGCGACCGTCTGGCTGCGGCTCGCGCAGCATCGGACGCTCTCACGTCGGTCGCCGACCGGATCGGGCGGGACATCGCCATCACGACGCTGGTCGGCGAGTCGGTCGTGGTGCTGGCCATCGTTCCGGCTTCGGTGGGCGTCGCCGGCCGCGACGAACTGGAGGCGAAGGAACGACGGGTGCGCTCGATCGGCGTCTCCCTGCCTTTTGCCGCGCCGATCGAACCGGTGTTCGCGGCATGGGCCGCGCAGCGCGATCGTTCGCTGTGGATCGAGCGCGCCCGGCACCTTGTCGGCGCGGTCGATCGGCGCAGCGTGGAAGCCCAGCTGGCGGCGATCCGGGAGCGCGGGTTCGGCATCTCGGTAGACCGGGATCTCACCGATCGCTTCTACAGCATGCTCACCGATCCCGCCGCCGAGCGCGACTCCTACGCGAAAGTGTGGAGCGAATACGCCTCCCGCACCATCGAGAACATCACTCCGGGGCTCGCCGCGGACGACATCGCGGCGGTACAGGTACCCGTCTTCGACGGTGCGGGAGAGGTCGTGCTCGTGCTGACGGTGAGTGACCTCGAACCCGGCAGCGGAGGCCGGAGTCTCGACGACCTCGCGCAGGCTCTCGTGACGGCCGGACGAACCCTCTCGGCGCAGCTCGCCGTCAACGCGCCGGCACCCGATGGAGCACTCCTCGCCGGTGCATGAGCGCGGCTCCGCCCCCGCCCAGATCCAGCGTCCCCGCTCAAATAATTGACATTCTCAACAATCGGGAGTTTCATGTGAGCAACCGAAGGAGCTTGCATGTCACTCGAAGGCAAAGTCGCCATCATCACCGGGTCCGGTCGCGGACTCGGGCTCGCCTACGCGCAGGAACTCGCTCGCCAGGGCGCATCGGTCGTCGTGAACGACGTCGATGAGACGATCGCCGCCGAAGCGGTCGAGTCCATCGTGTCCGCCGGCGGCAAGGCCGTCGCCGTGGTCGCGCCGGTGGGACCCACCGACACGGCGAAGCAATTGGTGCAGACCGCAGTGGACGCGTTCGGAGGCGTGGACATCCTCGTCACCAACGCCGGCGTGCTGCGCGACACCGTGCTGTGGAAGATGAGCGACGACGACTTCGACCTCGTCATCGGCGTGCACCTGCGTGGCACGTTCACGTGCGTGCGGGAAGCGGCCACCTACATGCGTGAGAACGCCGTCGCAGGGCGCATCATCTGCATCGGCTCTCCCACGGGCCAACGAGGCAACTTCGGGCAGACCAACTACGCCGCCGCCAAAGCCGGCATCGCCGGAATGGTGCGCACCTGGGCCCTCGAGCTGAAGAAGGCGGGGATCACCGCCAACACCGTCATCCCCGTCGCCGCCACCGCGATGACCGCCACCGTGCCGTACTTCGCCGCCGCCGTCGCCGCGGATGCCGCGGGTGAGGCGATGCCGGAGTTCTTCCGCCACGACCTCGGCTTCGGCACCGCCGACGACGTCGCCGGGCTCATCGCATATCTGGCATCGGATGCCGCCGCCGGCATCACCGGCCAGGCCATCGGCGTCGGCGGCGACCGCCTGCAGGTGTGGTCGCACCCCGAGCCCATCGTCACGGCGTACCGCGAGGGGGGCTGGACGTTCGACGCCCTCACCGAATCAGGCGAGGCACTGCTGGGCGGCAACCTGCAGAGCGTCGGTGAGAAGTTCCCACCCCTGCCGGAGGAGCTCCAGCAGCCTGCGCCCACCGCCTGATCCGAGCCCTCCGCGGCGGCACGACCCCGCAGCACAGGCACCCCCTGCACCCCCTCGCAATGGAGCGACAGTGACCCGGTACTCTCCCGCAATCGACCTCGACGCGATCACCGCGATCGACGTGCACGTGCACATCGAGATCGACCCGCACGGGCACTCGTCCCTTCCAGACGACCTCGCCGACGCCGCGTCGACCTACTTCAGCGCCGACGGCCCGCGCCCGGACCTCGACGGGATCGCCGCGTACTACCGCGAGCGGCGGATGGCTGCGGTCGTGTTCACGGTCGACTCCGAGACGAACCTCGGCCACGCCCCGATCTCCAGCGCCGGCATCGCCGAAGGCGCAGCGCGTAACAACGACGTGCTCATCCCCTTCGGCTCCGTCGACCCCCGCAAGGGCGACGCGGCGATCACGCAGGCGCGCCGCCTCATCGAGGACAGCGGCGTGCGCGGGTTCAAGTTCCACCCCACCGTGCAGGGGTTCGATCCCTCGGATCCGATCCACTTCCCGCTGTACCGGGTGCTGCAGGATGCCGGCGTCGTCGCACTGTTCCACACCGGCCAGACCGGGATCGGTGCGGGGATGCCGGGTGGGCGCGGGTTCCGGCTGGGCCTGTCCAACCCGATGCTGTTGGACGTCGTGGCCGCCGAGCACCCCGACCTGCAGATCATCATGGCCCACCCGTCGGTGCCGTGGCAGGACGAGGCACTCTCGGTGGCGACCCACAAGCACAACACCTGGATCGACCTGTCCGGCTGGAGCCCCAAGTACTTCCCCGCCGAGCTGGTCCGCTACGCCAACTCGATGCTGAAGAAGCGCGTGCTGTTCGGGTCGGACTTCCCCATGATCACGCCCGACCGGTGGATCCGTGACGCCGAGCACGCCGCCTTCAAGCCGGAAGTGCTCCCCGGGATCATGAAGGACAACGCCGCGCGACTGCTGGGACTCGGGGACACATCGTGAAGACCGCCCCCGGCCCGCTCGGCTTCGACCCCTACGGGTTCGCCGAAACGCACCTGACTCCGGCTGCCCGCGCGGCACTGGTCGAGCTCGCCGACGTGCTGAAACGCGACGTCACACCGCTCATGCGCGACGCGTGGGAGTCGGCGACGATGCCAGATGGCGTGCTCGGGGCGCTCATTCCGCTGCACCTCATGGACCCCACCGGTGTCGAGCACCGGGAGGCGACGTCGTCGGTGTTCTCCGGCTTCCGCACCTTCGTCCTCGCCCGCGCGGACGTGTCGGTCGCGACGATGTACAACGCGCAATCGGGGCTCTTCCGTGCCACGGTCGCGCTGGGCGGTTCACCCGACCAGGCACAGCGCATGGATGCCGACGTGCGCTCGTTCGCTCTGAAGGGGGTATTCGCGCTCACCGAACCCGACCATGGCTCCGATATCGCCGGCGGGCTGGCCACGACCGCGCGCCGAGACGGCGACGGCTGGGTCATCGACGGCGCGAAGCGGTGGATCGGCGGTGCGGCCTCCGCCGACGTGCTGGCGGTGTTCGCCCGCAACGTCGCCGACGGCGAGGTGAAGGCGTTCCTCGTGCCCCGCACCGCCGCCGGCGTCCGCCTCGAGACGATCGAGGGCAAGGTGTCGCTGCGTCCGATGCAGAACGCCGTCATCCACCTCGACGGCGTGCGCATCGGCGAGAGCGACCGACTGCAGGGTGTGAACTCGTGGCGCGACGTCACCGCGATCCTGCGCACGATGCGCTCGGACGCGGCCTGGATCGCCGCCGGGCTGCAATCCGGGGCGCTGGAGGCAGCCGTGCGCTACGTCACCGCACGTGAGCAGTTCGGCCGGCCGGTGGGCGGCTTCCAGCTCGTGCAGGAGAAACTCGCCCGCATGCTCGGCAACACCGTCGCCTCGCTCGGTATGGCGGTGCAGCTGTCCGCGCGGCAGGATGCCGGCATGGTCACCGACGAGAACTCGGCGCTGGCGAAGCTGCAGACCGCACGGCTGGCCCGTGAAACCGTCGCCCTCGGCCGCGAGGCCCTCGGCGGCAACGGCATCCTGCTCAAGCACGACGTCGCCCGCTTCTTCGCCGATGCGGAAGCGGTCTATTCGTACGAGGGCACGCACGAGATCAATGCCCTCATCGTCGGGCGGGGCCTCACCGGCCAGTCCGCATTCGTCTGATCCCGACCCAAGGAGAACCCATGACCACCACCATCGCCTACGCCGACCTGCCCTCGCTCGTCGGGGCCGACCTCGGCTACTCCGACTGGCTCGACATCACGCAGGAACGCGTGAACACGTTCGCCGACGCGACCGATGACCACCAGTGGATCCACACCGACCCCGAGCGCGCGAAGGACGGCCCGTTCGGCGCACCCATCGCCCACGGCTTCCTCACGCTGTCGCTGCTCATTCCGCTGTGGACCGAGCTGCTCGAGGTGGATGGCGCGGGAACCAAGGTCAACTACGGGCTGGACAAGGTCCGCTTCGTCTCCCCCGTCCCGGTGGGCTCCCGCATCCGTCTGACCGGCACGATCGCCGACGTCGCCGAGGTCGCCGGCGGCTACCAGCTCACCGTCGACATCACGATCGAGACGGAGGGCGGCACGAAGCCCGCCGTCGTCGCGCGCAGCCTGCAGCGCCTGTACGCCGCCTGACCACGACACAACCCGACAGCCACACCACAACTCGACAGCCCACACCACAAAACTGAAAATTGCGCTGTACCCGCCGCCTGCGGCGGTTTCTGCACCATCCGTCAGTGACAAGGGAGTTTCTGAGATGCGCAATCTACGAATGACAGCCGTCGCCGCGATGGCGGTGGCGGGGCTGATGCTGACTGCCTGCGCCGGCAGCGGCTCACTCAGCGGCGAGACCGAAGAGCCGGGCGGGGGCGGCGAGGGCACCGAGGAGCTCACGCCGGTGACCGTCGGGCTCATCCCCATCGCGGCATCCGCCGCAGTGCAGATGGGCATCGACGCCGGGGTGTTCGAAGAGCAGGGCCTCGACGTGTCCGTCCAGATCGGCCAGGGGGGCGCCGCGCTGCTGCCGGCCGTCTCGAACGGCGACATCGAGTTCGCAGTCGGCAACCCGCTGTCGGTGCTCGTGGCCGCCAGCCAGGGCCTGGAGATGAGCATCATCGCGGGCTTTTCCAGCGTGGACGTCCCCGCCGACATGCTGCCGACCGGCGTGATCGTCAAGGAGGACTCCGGCATCACGACCTGGAAGGACCTCGAGGGCAAGAAGGTCGCCGTCAACGCCTTCAACACGCAGGGCGACCTCGCCATCATGGAGTCCGTCGCACTTGACGGCGGCGACCCGGCGGCGGTGGAGTTCACCGAGCTCGCCTTCCCTGACCAGCTCCCGCAGCTCGAGCAGGGCAACATCGATGCCGCCTGGATGCCGGATCCGTTCTTCGGCGCCGGTGCGGCCACCGAGGGCATGACCGTGCTCGGCGAACCGATGGGCAACGCGATCCCCGGGCTTGCGTCGATGGTGACATTCACCTCGACGGCGTACGCCGAGGAGAACCCGGAGATCGTCGAGAAATTCCGCGCCGGCATCGCTGAGTCGCTCGAGATGGCGATGGCCGACACCGATGGCTACCGCGAGGTCGTCGTGACCTTCACCGGAATGGATGCCGAGGTCGTCGAGAACATCAACTTCGAGCACCTCTCCGCCGATCTGGACGAGTCGATCATCGAGGACCTCTCCGCCCTCGCCCTGAAGTACGAGTTCCTCGAGCAGGAGCCGGACCTGGAACAGGTCCTGCTCCTGAACTGACCCGGCGGCCCCGTCGCGGCTCCGGCGGCGGCGGGGCGTCACCGATCGATTGACTTCGAAAGAGGCCGTTGTGCACAACCAAGGCATCGGGACCTGGATCTCCCGTCGCAGCGAGCGTTCGCTGGACGACGTCGCGATCTCGTTCCGCGACGAGACGGTCGGCTACTGCACGCTCGCCCACCGCATCCGCCTGCTCGCCGCGGCCCTCGCCGACCGCGGTGTCTCAGCGGGCGACCGGGTCGCCTACCTCGGCAACAACCACCCTTCTTTCCTCGAGTCGCTGTTCGCCACGGCGACCCTCGGTGCGATCTTCGTGCCGCTGAACTCCCGCCTGGCCGCTCCCGAGATCGAGTTCGCCCTCGAGGACTCCGGATCCACGACCCTCATCCTGCACGCCGACCTACGTGACCGCGCTCGCTCCGGCGCCTGGTCCACCGGCGTCACCCGGCGCATCATCGTCGAGGCCGACGCCTACCCCGCGGTCGAGTCGTACGACGACCTCATCGCCTCGGGGACGGACCGCGAGATCGACGTTCCCGTCACTCTCGACGACCCGGCGATCATCCTCTACACCTCCGGCACCACCGGGCACCCGAAGGGAGCCGTCCTCACTCACGGCAACCTCACCTGGAACTGCTTCAACGCCATCGTCGATTACGGCATCCACGCCGCCGAACGCGTGCTGCTGATCTCTCCCCTGTTCCACGTCGCCTCGCTGAGCATGGGGGCCCTGCCCGTACTTCTGCAGGGCGGCCAGGTCATCCTGCACGAGAAGTTCGATCCCGCCGGTGTGCTCCACACGGTAGCCGCGGAGCACGTGACGATGCTCGCGGGGGTGCCGACGACCTTCCAGATGCTGCAGGAGCATCCGGACTGGGACACCACCGACATCAGCAGCCTGCAGCACCTCACATGCGGCGGCTCCACCATGCCGGAACGGATGCTGGAGGCGTACGAGAAGCGGGGCCTGTCCTTCTCCTGCGGCTACGGCATGACCGAGACCTCCCCCGGCGCAACGGCCATGCCGCCGCGGATGTCGAAGGTGAAGATGGGGTCGTCGGGGATCAAGCACTTCTTCACCGATGTGAAGGTCGTGGACGAACAGGGCGGCACGGTGCCCGCCGGAACGGTCGGGGAGATCCTGGTGAGCGGACCCAACGTGATCAAGGAGTACTGGCGCCGCCCGGAAGCCACCGCGGCCGCGTTCGTGGACGGCTGGTTCCGCTCCGGCGACCTCGGTTCGATGGACGAGGAGGGGTACCTTCGCGTCTCGGATCGCCTGAAGGACATGATCATCTCGGGCGGGGAGAACATCTACTCGGCGGAGGTCGAGGGAGTCATCATGGAGATCCCCGAGATCTCGTCGGTCGCCCTCATCGGTGTCGCGGACGACAAGTGGGGCGAGGTGCCGCTGGCCGTGGTGAGCCTGAAAGAAGGGGCTCACCTGCCCGCCGAGGCGATCGCCCGGCACCTGGACGGCCGACTGGCCAAGTACAAGATCCCCACCCGGGTGGTCTTCACCGAAGAACTGCCGAGAACGGCCAGCGGAAAAGTGCGCAAGGCCGATCTGCGTGCGCGCTACGGCTCCGGGACGCCCTGAGCTGAGTCCACTGCCCACCAAGGAGGTCGACGATGACCATCGCACCACCCGGCGACAACACGGTGACTCGCACCGTCGCCATCGCGAAGGCGCGCGCTCGACGGCGGTTCTCCCCACGCAAGGCCCTGCTCGGCATCGCGGGCATCGTGCTGTTCCTCGCGATCTGGGAGATGGCGTCACGGACGGGCCTGGTGGACCCTCGCTATCTGCCGCCACCCACCGAGGTGATCCCCCACCTGTTCCAGATCGCCACGTTCCCCGACTTCTGGGTGGCGATCGGCGACACCCTCCTGGCGTGGGGCACGGGCCTGCTCATCGCGTTCGTGCTGGCGACGACCGCCGGTGTCGTGATCGGGCTGTCGCCGTTCCTGCGCCGTGCGACGAACTCGACGGTGGAGTTCCTCCGTCCGATCCCGTCCGTCGCGCTCATCCCCCTCGCGGTGCTGCTGTTCGGCATCCGGTTCGAGGCGACCCTGCTGCTGGTGGTGTACGCGGCGTTCTGGCAGATCTTCATCCAGGTGCTGTACGGCGTCGCCGACGTCGATCAGGTCGCCATGAGCACGGGGCGCAGTTACGGCTTCTCCCGCTGGCAGCTCATCAGGGACATCGTGTTCCCGACGGCGTTGCCGTTCCTCATGACGGGCGTGCGACTCGCCTCGGCGATCGCCCTGATCCTGGCGATCACCGCGCAGCTGATCATCGGCACGCCGGGCTTGGGCTATCAGATCACGCTCGCCCAGAACGCGGGCAACTACGACACGATGTACGCGCTCATGATCGCGACGGGGCTCCTGGGGGTGCTGATCAACGTCGGCGCCCGCGC
Organism: Microbacterium sp. zg-B96; assembly: GCF_030246865.1. NCBI lineage: Bacteria > Bacillati > Actinomycetota > Actinomycetes > Micrococcales > Microbacteriaceae > Microbacterium > Microbacterium sp. zg-B96. Next base: position 3,221,148 of record NZ_CP126738.1, read on the forward strand.
GGCGGAGCGCCGGCTGCTGTCGTGGCACACGTCGGTGCGGGGGGAGGTGCCGGCATGAGAAAAACCCTCGTCGCCATCACCTTCACCCTCGGGTTGCCCGTGATCCTCGTCACGCTCTGGTGGATCAACACGATCCTGTCGCCGAACTTCTTCATCCCGGAACCCCCCGAGCTGATCGCCGAGTTCTTCGGGCTCTGGTTCGGCCCTCGCCTGTGGGCGGACGTGCTGCCGAGCCTTGCTCGGTTCGGCATGGGCGTGGCCCTGGCCATCGTCGTGGGGGTGCTCCTGGGCATCGTCATCGGCCTGAACCGCACCCTGCGGGCGATGACCGAGCCGCTGTTCGAGTTCTTCCGCGCCCTGCCCGCACCGGTTCTGGTGCCGCCGCTGCTGCTGATCATCGGTCCGAACGACGCGATGAAGGTGGTCGTGATCGCCATCGGCGCGGTCTGGCCGGTGCTGCTGAACACGGTCGAGGGGGTGCGGGCGACCGACCCGGTGCAGAACGACACGAGCCGCTCGTACGGCATCTCCGGATTCAACCGGGTGCGCTACCAGGTGCTCCCCTCCGCCGCGCCGCAGGTGCTGGCAGGGGTGCGACAGTGCCTGCCGATCGGGCTGATCCTCATGGTGATCTCCGAGATGTTCGCCCCCACCGGGGGGCTGGGCGCTGCCATCATCCGCTTCCAGCGCACCTACGCCATCCCCGAGATGTGGTCGGGGATCCTGCTCCTGGGCATCGTCGGCTTCCTCGTCGCCATGCTGTTCCGCGTCGTCGAACGACGCATCCTCCGCTGGTACTACGGACTGAAGGATCTCGAGAATGCTGTCTGACTCTTCTGCACCACTGCAGACCGTCTCGTACGGTCGCACCCTGCCCGCTGCGGACACCCTGTTGTCGGTACGGAACCTGAAGAAGGTCTACACCACCGACGGCGGTGACATCGAGGCCGTCCGCGACCTCACCTTCGACCTCGGCAAGAACGAGCTCACGTGCCTGGTGGGCCCCTCGGGTTCGGGAAAGACGACGCTTCTCAAATGCATCGCGGGCCTACTTACGCCGACATCGGGTGAGGTCGTGCTCGACGGCAAGAAGGTGACCGCGCCGCCGAAGAAGATGGCGGTCGTCTTCCAGGAGTACGGCCGCTCCCTGTTCCCCTGGTTGCGGGTCTTCGAGAACGTCGAGCTGCCGCTGAAGAACTCCGGCATGGGCAAGGACCAGCGCCGGGCTCTCGTCGAGGAGGCGCTGGCCAACGTGGGCCTCGATCACGTACCGCGGTCGTATCCGTGGCAGCTCTCCGGCGGAATGCAGCAGCGCGTGGCCATCGCCCGAGCCATCGCCTACCAACCGGAGGTGCTGCTCATGGACGAACCGTTCGCCGCTGTGGACGCCCAGACCCGCGCCGACCTCGAGGACCTCGTGCGAGGGGTGCGCAAAACGCTGGGGCTGTCGGTGCTCTTCGTCACACACGACATCGACGAGTCGGTCTATCTCGGGGAGCGGGTGATCATGCTCTCGAGCTCGCCGACCATCGTGCAGGAGGACCTCCTCGTCGACCTCCCCGAGGAGCGCGACCAGCTGGAGACGCGGTCGATGCCGCGCTTCACCGAGCTGCGTCGCCATGTGTACGAGCAGATCCAGCTGGCGAAGAAGGGGTTCCGTCCGGACGTGGCGACCCGCGCATGAGCCCACCGCGCCCCGTGCCGCGCACCCCGGGACGCATCGATCCCGGACTCATGCTCGCCCTGGGGTTCGTCGCGATGGCGGGGTCGCTCTCGACCGACGTGTATCTGCCGGCATTCCCGCAGATCGCGGCGGCGTTCCAGGTCGAAGCATCCGCCGTGCAGCTGACCATGACGGCCTTCCTCATCGGTTCGGCGGCGGGACAGCTGGTCATCGGCGCATTCTCGGACGCCCTCGGCCGGCGGCGCACGCTGCTGGCCGCCTTGGCGGTGTTCACCGCCTGCGCCTACCTTGCCGCAGTCAGTCCCTCAGTCGGCGTACTCATCGCCATCCGCGCGGTGCAGGGGTTCGCGGGTTCCGCGGGGGCGGTGCTGGCACGCGCGATCGTGGCAGATCTGGCCGACCGGCAGCAGGCGGTGCGCGCGTTCAGCCTGCTCTGGGCCATGATCGCCCTCGGCCCCGCCATCGCGGTTCCCTTGGGTGGCTGGCTCGCCCAGACGGGGGGCTGGCGCGTGACGCTTCTCGGGGTGGCGGTGCTGGCCACGGCGATGCTGCTGGTCGCATCTTTCGTCATCCCCGAGAGCCTGCCGCCGGACCGCCGGCATCCGTTCACCTTCGCCGCGATCGGCGGCAACATCGGTCGCCTGCTGCGCGACAGCGCGTTCGTCGGCTACGCCGTCGCCTTCGGCCTCGGCTACGGCACGCTCATCGTGTACATCAGCTCGTCGTCGTTCATCGTGCAGAACATCTTCGGGACGACTCCGCTGGGCTACTCGCTGACCTTCTCGTTCACGGGCCTGTGCATCATGTCGGGCGCGTGGCTCAGCGGCCGCGTCGCCCAGCGCGTCGGCACCGGCCGCACCCTGCTGGTAGCCCAGCTGCTGCAGCTGACCGCGGCGGGGATCTCCGGTGTGCTCGCGGTGTCCGGAGCCTTCACCCTGGCCTGGTACCTGCCGCTGATGGGCGGGTTCGCCGTGGGATGCGGGGCGGTCATGTCGACGGCATCCGCCATCGCCGTCGGCCGCGCCGCCCGGACGGCGGGGGCGGGTTCCGCATTGATCGGCTTCAGTCAGTTCGCTTTCGGCGCCGCGGCCTCGCCGCTGGGCGGGCTGCTCGGCACCGGCACCGCGGTGCCCGCACTGTTCTTCATGACCCTGCTTCCCCTGCTGGCTGTCGGGGCAGCCGGTGCCGGGCGCATGCTGGAGCGTCGGAACCCTGCGTGAGAGTGCCGGCCGCGGTTGATCCGGGGACGGTCAGGCCGCAGAATCAAACGAATCCATCGACGCCGGCGCGATCTGCGCCGAACACAGAGAGGTGCATGCCGAGATGACTGCAGACGCCATCACCACCGGGGCGCGAACGGGGCTCTACATCGGAGGCCAGGAACGCTTCACCGACGAGACCCTGTCGATCCCAGACCCGGCCAGACCTGGCTTGATCGTCGGGGAGGCCGCCGCGGCCTCCGCCGACGACGTGAGCGATGCCGTGGCCGCGGCCAAGGCCGCTCACCCCGCGTGGGAGGCGATGGGCGCGAAGGAGCGCGCGCGACTCATGGCCGACGCCATCGCCGGTATCGGCGACGACCGCGATGAGGATGCCGCCATCCTGTCGCAGGAGAACGGCAAGGTGCGCTTCGAAGCGTGGGTGGATGCCCTCGTGTTCGAACTGCGCTGGAACCTCGCGCTCATGCTCGCCGACGAGGTCGACGTGCCGCGGACCCTGCCCGTCGTACCAGGCGCCATCCCGGTGTCCACCGAGGTGTCCTACCAGGCGCTCGGCGTGGTCACCGTGATCGTGCCGTTCAACTGGCCGATCGCGATCCTCGGCGCCTCCCTGCCGCACGTGCTGCTGGCCGGGAACACCGCGATCGTGAAGCCCCCGCCGTCGGCGCCGCTGGCCACGACCCGGGTGGTCCAGCGCCTCGCCGAGAAGCTCCCCGCCGGCGTGCTGAACGTCGTGACCGGCCGTGACGAGAACATGACCGGCCTCATCCAGAACACCGACATCGCCAAGGTGTCCTTCACCGGCTCGGTCAACGGCGGCAAGCGGATCATGGAGATGGCGTCCAAGACCCTCACCCGGGTCATGCTGGAACTCGGCGGCAACGACGCCGCGATCTTCCTGGAGGACGCCGTCATCGACGATGTGCACCTCGACCGGCTCTACGCCGCGGTGTACGACACCACGGGGCAGATCTGCATGAACGCCAAGCGCGTCTACGTGCACCGTTCGCGGCTGGACGAGCTCGTCGCCGGGCTCACGGCGCGGCTCGAGAACGTCGTCATCGGCTACGGCCTCGACGAGGGCACCACGATGGGGCCGCTCCACCAGCCGGCGCAGAAGGCGTTCGTCGAGGAGATCATCGCCGAGGCGAAGGATGCCGGTGCCGACGTCCGCGAATTCGGCGAGCTGCCCGGCGGCGACCTCGCGGGCGGCAACTTCCTGCGGCCCGCGATCGTCGTGGACCCCCCGCTGGGGCTGCGCGTGGTGACCCAGGAGCAGTTCGGTCCTGTCATCCCGGTGATCCCGTTCGACACCGAGGAGCAGGCCGTACGTCTCGCCAACGACACGTGGGCCGGGTTGTGCGGGTCGGTGTGGACCGGCAGCCCCACCGCCGCCCACCGCGTCGGCAGCCAGTTGCGCTGCGGATATGTCTGGGTCAACGACCACGGCGCCACTCGCCTTGACCTGCGTGCACCCTTCGGCGGCATGAAGCAGTCGGGGATGGGACGCGAGCAGGGCATCGACGGAATCCGTTCCTTCCAGGACACCCGCTCGATCGCCACGATCGACCCCGAGGCCCTGGCCGGCATGGCGCACTGACCGACAGGCGCGCATGACGGGGTCCGGCCGAAGCGGCGGACCCCGTCACGGTGCCTCACGGGTTCGCGCAGTACCTCTTGCCATTACCTATCACCATAGGTAATCTGCATCTCGGAGGTGCAATGATGCCCTCTCCCTGAGAGGAAAGGACCTCGATCAGTGGCCCAGACTTCACCGGCGGCACGCAGCGCCGCCCTCCGCCTCCTCGACGGCTTCTCGCTGGAGATGACCGGGAAGGACGTGCCGGGCCTCGAAGAGGCACGGGACACGATCCCCGCCGGCACGAAGATCAACGTGACATTCCTCGGCAACGAGGATCTTCAGATGCGGGTCGCCGCCGCCAAGGCCGTCGTCGACCTCGGTTTCGTGCCGGTCCCGCACATCTCGGCCCGGCGGCTGTCGTCGCAGGGGCAGCTGGAGGAGTTCCTCGGCCGACTGCAGGATGTCGGTGCCACCGACCATGTCTTCGCCGTGGGCGGCGACCCGGCCGAACCAGAGGGTCCGTATCCTGATTCGCTCTCGGTGATCCGATCCGGCATCCTGCAGCGATACGGCGTCAAGGAGGTGTCGATCGCGGGCTACCCGGAAGGTCACCCCGACATTCCCGACGACGTGCTCTGGCGTCATCTGGACGACAAGTCGGCCGCGCTGCGGGAGCAGGGCTTGGGAGCGGTGATCCTCACCCAGTTCGCCTTCGACACCGACCCGGTGACCGTGTGGATCCAGCAGGTGCGCGACCGCGGCATCCAGACCGAGATCCGCATCGGCACGCCCGGCCCTGCCGGCATCAAACGGCTGATCGGCTTCGCGCGGCGCTTCGGCGTCGGCGCGAACGCGATGATCGTGAAGAAGTACGGCTTCTCGCTGACCAACCTCATGGGAACCGCCGGTCCCGACCGGTTCGTGACGGATCTGGCCGCCCAGCTCGCACAGTCCCCCGCCGCGGGAACGGTCAAGCTGCACTTCTACACGTTCGGCGGCCTGCAGGCGACGGCGCAGTGGGCGCAGGACTACCGCAACGGCCAGTCCTGAGGATGCCCGTGTCTCTGCAACCGAACTCGCTGAGCGATCATGCCTGCCTCATCACCCACGGCCCCGACCAGCCGGGGCTGGTCGCGGCGATCACGGCACTGGTGGCCCGCAACAACGGGAACATCGTGACCCTGGACCAGTACTCCGACAATCCGGAGGGTGGCGCGTTCTTCCAGCGGCTGGTGTTTCACCGCCCCGACCTCGCGGCCGCGATGCCCGAGATCCAAGGCGACCTCGAGAACACGCTCACCCCCTACGGCATGACCTGGCAGCTCACCGATCAGTCGGTACCCAAGCGCATGGCGATCCTCGCCTCGACGAGCGACCACTGCCTGCTGGAACTGCTTTGGCGCCACCGCCGCGGCGAACTGAACGTCACGATCCCGATGGTGATCTCCAACCACACCAACAGCGCCGAGTCGGTGCGCTCCTTCGGTATCCCGTTCTTCCACGTGCCCTCGCCCGGACCGGACAAAGCCGCCGCCGAGGCGGAGATCATGAAGCTCCTCGTCGGCAACGTCGACGTGGTCGTGCTCGCGCGCTACATGCAGATCCTCTCCGACGGCTTCCTCACCCAGGTCGGCGTGCCCATCATCAACATCCACCACTCGTTCCTGCCTGCGTTCATCGGTGCCGGCCCCTACAAGAAGGCCAAGGAACGCGGCGTCAAACTCATCGGCGCGACGTCGCACTACGTCACCGGCGACCTCGACGAGGGACCGATCATCGAACAGGACGTCGCCCGCGTCACCCACGCGATGAGCGCGACCGACCTGCAGGCACGGGGCGCCTACGTCGAACGCGCCGTACTGTCCCGTGCCGTCCAGTGGCACGCCGAGGACCGGGTGATCCGGCACGGCAATCAGACCATCGTCTTCGCCTGACACGGATGCCTCGCCCGAGGCGTCCACCCACAGAACAGAGGAGTTCATCCGTGGCAAACAACCTGCAGGAGCTGATCGACCAGACCAACCCGGTCGACATGCTGCGCAACTCGCAGATCGGCTCGTACATCTACCCCGTCGTGCCCGCCGATTTCCAGAACTGGATCAAGGAGCAGCAGGCGTGGCGGGAGACCGCCGTGCTGTACGACCAGTCGCACCATATGGACAACGTGTTCCTGAGCGGATCCGACGCGATCAAGCTGATCAGCGACACCGCCATCAACTCGGTCGCGAACTTCGCCGTGAACAAGGCCAAGCAATACGTGCCGACCACCTCATCGGGCCATGTGATCGGCGATGGCATCCTCTTCCGCCAAGGCGAAGACGAGTATGTCTACGTGGGCCGCGCCCCCGCCTCGAACTGGCTGCTGTTCCACGGCGAGACCGGCGGCTACCGCAATCTCGATGTCACGGTCGACCGCCGGTCACCTTCCCGCCCCTACGGGCACCCGGTGACCCGGGAGTACTACCGTTTCCAGATCCAGGGCCCGAATGCCTGGGCCGTGATCGAGAAGCTCAACGGCGGCGAACTCGAAAAGCTCGGGTTCTTCAACATGTCGACGATGCGCATCGCCGGCAAAGAGGTGCGCACCCTCCGCCACGGGATGGCCGGCGCACCCGGCCTCGAGGTGTGGGGGCCGTACGCCGACCACGACCAGGTCCGCGACGCCATCGTCGAGGCGGGCGCCGAATTCGGGCTCGTGCCGGTCGGGTCCCGCGCCTACCCCTCGAACACGCTGGAGTCGGGCTGGATCCCCTCGCCCCTGCCGGCGATCTACACCGGCGAACCCGAGCGCGCCTACCGCGAATGGCTCGGCGTGGACAGCTACGAGGCCACCGGCACGCTGGCAGGCTCCTACGTCTCGGAGAACATCGAGGACTACTACCTGACCCCGTGGGAGCTCGGCTACGGCTCCTTCGTCAAGTTCGACCACGACTTCATCGGTCGCGATGCCCTCGAGAAGATCGACAAGGAGACCCAGCGTCGCAAGGTGACGCTGGCCTGGAACGCCGAGGATCTCACCCGGGTGTGGGGGTCTCTGCTGAACGTGGACGGGCCGCAGTACAAGTTCTTCGACCTGCCGCTGGCCAACTACGGCTCGGCCAACTACGACTCGATCGTGGATGCCGACGGCACCACGGTCGGGTTCTCGATGTTCACCGGGTACAGCGCCAACGAGCGGCGCGGCCTGTCGCTGGGCGTTGTCGACCCCAACGTGCCGGAGGGCACGGAGCTGAAGGTGATCTGGGGGGAGCCGGACGGCGGCACGGCCAAAGCCTCCGTCGAGCGGCACGAGCAGACCGAGGTGCGTGTGGTGGTCAGCCCGGTGCCGTATTCGACGGTCGTCCGCCAGTCCTACCACGGCGGCTGGCGCACCGGCTATCAGAGCTGAATCGTCGCCACCGGCATCCACCGGTAATCTCGGCAGACGGTCGGCGGCGAGCACGCGACGCCGCCGAAGGAGGGAATCCGATGAGTCTGCGCTACGCCCTGCTCGCACTGGTGCGGGTGGGCCCGCAGTCCGGCTACGACCTGCAGAAGCAGTTCTCGGTGTCAGTCGGTCACCTCTGGCATGCTCCGGACTCGCAGATCTATCCGGAGCTTCGGAAGATGGAGGGCGAAGGGCTCATCCTCGGTGAGGAGCAGGCACGCGGGGAGCGTGGCATGCGGCGGATGTACCACGTCACCCCCGCCGGCGACCAGGCGTTCCTGGACTGGATGGCATCGCCGCCGGAGTATCAGCGGGTGCGCGATCCTGCTCACCTTCGCGCCGCGTATCTGGAGTCGGCGACACCCGACCAGGCCCGCGCCTTCCTACGCGCGCACATCGCGCAGTGGGAGGGCGAGCTGGAGCAGTGGGAGGGTGAGATCCGCCGCATCGACGCCGTCGACAATCCCATGCTGCGGCGCCGACTTGCCGTCACGGCCGAAGCCGATCGGGAACGCACGATCGCGTACAAGCGGTTCGCCTATGAGGGTCTCGTCGAGCGTGCGCTCGGCGAGATCCAGTGGGCACGACATGGGCTCGACCTCGTCGAGCACCTCGAACCCCCGGAGGGCTCCCGCAGACGATGACATCTTCCGCAGTTCAGACCTCCCGTGATCGCGCGGTTGCCGCCGTGCGCGAACTCCTGCTCGCGGTGGGCGAGGACGCCGATCGCTTGGGCTTGCTGCGCACACCCGAACGCGTCGCCGACCTCGTGCTCGACCTGTTCTCGGGGCTCGGCGTCGACCCCGCATCCGCACTCGGTGTTCCTGTCGCGCTCACCGAGAACGAGCACCCCGGCGAACTGGTGGGCGTGACCGGCATCCCGTTCCGCTCGATCTGCGAGCATCACCTGCTGCCGTTCGACGGGACGGCGGACGTGTACTACGCGCCGAGCCGTCACATCGCCGGACTCAGCCGCGTCGCCGCCCTCGTCGAGGTCGCCGCCAAGCGCCCCCAGCTGCAGGAGCGACTCGGGCAGCAGATCGCGGACGCCCTGATGACGGTGCTGCAGCCGCACGGTGTCGCCGTCCGCATCGAGGCGACCCATGGCTGTGTCGCACACCTGCAGCCCAACGCCGCGGCATCCAGGGCGGTCACGGTCGCGACCGTCGGTGTGATCCCCGACGCAACCTGGCGGCTGGCGCGCCGCGAGACTCCTTTGTCCTGAACTCCCCCGCGGTGGGGGCGGTGGCGGATTGGCGCGAAAATCGGCGACAATAGTGCCGACGATCCCCCAGCTCCGCCGGGGTCGAGAGAGTTGGCGCCCATGACACTCCCGCCCGCCGCCCGAGCCATCGACCCCAGCGCGCGAACCGACATCGCACAGCAGATCCGGGACGCCATCCTCGGCGGCGAGTTCGCGCCGCACCAGCGGCTGATCGAGGCGGATCTGAGTGAACGATTCCACGCAACCCGGGCAGCGGTCCGCACGGCGCTGCTGACTCTCGAGAACGAGGGGCTGGTCGAGCGCCTGCCCAACCGCGGCGCCCGCGTGCGGGCCATCAGCATCGAGGAGGCCGTCGAGATCGTCGAGGTGCGCGCGGGGCTGGAGTCGCTGTGCGCCCGCCGTGCCGCGGAGAGCATCGACGACGACGGCATCGCAGTGCTTCGCGACCTGCGCGCCAGGATCGAGCAGGCGGTCGCGTCGGGAGATCTGGTGGAGTACTCGCGCCTGAACCAGGAGATGGACCGGCAGCTGCGGGCACTCAGCGGTCACGCCACCGCCGCGCAGCTGCTCGAGCGCCTGCGGGCGCAGTCGGCCCGGCATCAGTTCCGCCTCGCGTTCGCCCCCGGCAGGGCGGCCCAGTCGCTGCCGGAGCACATCGCGATCATCGACGCCGTGATCGCGCGGGATCCGGATGCCGCCGAGGCGGCGACCCGCGCGCATCTCGCGGGGATCGTGGCGTTCTTGCGCAGCCTGGCGTGACCTGAGGCCGACATGCGAACGGCGGCCCGACTGTGGGTCAGGCCGCCGCCGCGGATCGACGCGAGGTCAGCCGAAGGCCTCGACCGTGTCGTAACCCTTGCCGTTGTACTTCTGGACGACCACGCTCGACACGGCAGGCTGACCGTCCACCGTGGTGTCCACCGCGGTGCCCTCGAGCATGAGCGGCGCCTGGAAGTCGGTGATGGAGCGCAGCGCCGTCATGAAGTTCTCGCGCGTCGGCTCGGTCATCTCCATGAACGCCTGCTCGAGCGTCGCTCCGACCATGTAGCTCCACATGCAGTGCGGGAACGCGGGCATGTCCTGGTAGTCCGCGTACTCCTTGAGGCTCGCGAGGAACGTCTGCACGTCCTCGTCCTCGGCGAATGCCGGGCTGGCGGGCGCCTTGGAGAACGACACCGAGTACACCCCGGGGAACGCCTCCGCCCCACCCGGCTGCAGGATCGCGACCGGGCTGGAGGTGTTCGACGGCAGGAACCAGCTCGGTGTCCAGTTCAGCTGCTGCGCCTTCTGCAGCGACGAGATCACCAGCGGCGTGATCGACATGGCGTTGAAGAACACGTCAGCGCCGGATGCCGCGAGCTCGGTCAGCTGGCCGTCCACCGCCGTGTCGGTCGCCTCGTATGTGAGCTCCTCGACGATCTCGATGTTGTCCGCTCCCTCGACGGCCTCCTTGAAGCCCTCGACGTACCCCGCGCCGAAATCGTCGTTCTGCGAGAGGATCGCCACCTTGTGATCTTCGCCGGATGCCGCCAGCAGCTCACCGAACGCCAGCCCTTCGTTCTGGTAGATCGGCACAAAACCGAGCTGCCACGGGCTTTCCTCGGTGTTGCTGAAGATCGGGTCGCCCGTCATGACGAGCACCTGCGGCACCTCGTCGGCGATTGCCGCCTCCAGATAGGCGCGGTTGGTCGGGGTTCCCAGCCCCGAGGTCATCGCGAAGACGCTGTCCTTGAGCTGGTCGTAGTTGGCCTTGGCCTTCTGCGGGTCATACGCGTCGTCGAGCGCCTCGATCTCGACGGTGCGGGTGGTGCCGTCGCCGAACTCGATGCCGCCGGCGGCGTTGCGCTCGCCGAAGTAGGCGGTGATTCCGGCGACGGTGCAGGTGCCGGGTCCGGCGGTGGCACCGCTGAGCGGGGTGGTGATGCCGAGCGAGATCGAGCTGTCCGTGATGCCGGGGCTCGCCTCCCCGCCGCCGTCGGTGGCATCCGTTCCCCCGCCGTCGCCGCCGCGGGCGCAGCCGGCGAGCGTCAACGCGAGCGCGGAGCCGAGGGCGACGATGCCCACGATGTTCCGGTGTCTCTTGCTCATGTTCATGACTGATCGTGCCTCTCTGTTTGGGTTCCCTTCGGCGCGACGGGCGTCGGGACGTCCGCACTCGAAGTGGCTGATGCGCGCCCTCGATGCTCGCCGCCGCCGCGCCGGCGGCGCAGGCGACGCAGGCGCGCGGGGAGGGAGGCGAGCCCACCGGGGAGCAGGAAGAGCACGAGCAGGAGCAGTGCGCCCTGCAGCACGGCGGTGAGGTTCGGGTCCACGGTGTTCGTCAGCTGCGGTGCCAGCACGTAGTAGGCCCCGCCGAGGAGCGATCCGACGATGCTGCCCGCCCCGCCGATGACCATCGCGGCCAGCAGTTGGATGGAGTGACCGAAGCTCATGGTCTCCGGCGAGGTGTACTGCACGACGACCATGTAGAGGAATCCGCTCACGCCGCCGATGAGTGAGGCGATCGTGAAGGCGAGCACTTTGAATCGGTAGGGAGAGATGCCCATCGACGAGGCGACCGCCTCGTTCTCCTTGACGATCGCGAACGCTCGGCCGTACTTGCCGCTTACGAGGTTGCGGGTGAGCAGGAACACGATCCCGCCGATCAGGATGACGATGTACAGCTGCCACTGGTCGTCGTACAGTCCGGTCCACTCCGGCGCGTCGGAGAAGCGAGCGGAGGTGCCCTGCGACCCGCCGGTGAATTCCGCCAGACGCTTCGCCAGCGGCACCCCCACGATCGGCAGGGCGATCGTGACCATCGCGATCGCCAGGCCCCCGAGGCGAGCCGCCGCCAGCGCGATCAGCAGACCCACGACGGCGGGCACGAGCACACTCGCGAGGAACACGACGATGATGTTCCAGTCGTTGTTCACGCCGTAGGCGGTGATGTAGGCGCCGAGCCCGACGAAGAAGATCTGACCGAGGGACACCTGGCCGGTGTAGCCCATCACGACGTTCAGCCCCAGCACGGCCACGGCGAAGACGCCGATGCGGGCGAGGGTCTGGTTGGCGAACTCGGGAAGGGCCAGCGGCAGCACCAGCACGACGGCGACCACGACGAGAGCGATGAGCACCCGCACCCATCGCCGGGAGAGGAAATCAGACGAGGCAGACATCAGACGCGCACCACCGATTTCCGGCCGAACAAGCCCTGCGGCCTCACGATCAGCACGATGAAGATGAGGATGAACGGCACCGCGACCTTCAGGTCGTAGCCGATGAAGGGGATGTACACCGCGGCGAGGTTCTCCAGGACGCCGATGAGCCACGCGGCGATCACGACGCCGATGGGGCTCGACATGCCACCCAGGATGACGGCGGCCAGTGCGTAGACCAGCGCAGTGTCCATCATCCCCGGGGTCAGCGTCAGCTGCGGGGCGATGAGGGCCCCCGCCACCGCGCCCAGACATGCGGCAAGACCCCAGCCGACCATCAGCAGGCGGCCCACGGGCAGTCCCGAGAGTGCGGCGGACTGTGGGTTGATCGCGACGGCGCGCAGGGCCAGCCCCAGCTTCGTGCCGAGGAACAGCCCCTGCAGCAGGATCATGATCGCGATGATCACGAGCGTGGTGCCGATGGAGCGGATGCTGACCGAGGCGCCGAGCACCGAGATGGTGTCCAGGGAAAACAGCGACGGGAACTGCTGGTTGTTGTACGTGAACAGCCACCCGCAGATGCCGGTGATCAAGGTGAGCAGTCCGATCGTGACCACGACCGCGGTGTCGGGGTCGCCGCGTTCGAAGCGTCGCATGAGGTACCGCTCGATGAGCGCCCCCAACGCGAACGACAGGGCGATCGAGATCAGGATCGCGAGGATCAACGGCACACCGAGCCCGGTGAACCACCACGCGATGTACGCGGAGAGCACTGCCATACCGCCCTGCGCGAAGTTGATCAGCCCGGTGGCCTGGTTCACGAGCACGATGGCCAGGGCGAGCGCGGCATACACCGAGCCGAGCGAGAGTCCGTCGACCACGAGTTGGATGAAGGTCCCCATCGTCAGCCCCCCAGGTAGGCGCGTCGGATCTCGTCCATGCCTTTGAGCTCGGCCGAGGTGCCGGTGAGGGCGTTGTGCCCGGTCTCGAGCACCGTCGCGGTGTCGACCAGACGGAAGGCGAGGTTGGCGTTCTGCTCGACCACGAGCATCGCGATCCCCGACTCCTGCCGGAGGCGCGCGATCGCGTCGTAGACGTTCTTCGCGGTGGACGGGGCCAACCCCAGCGACGCCTCGTCGAGCAGCATGAGTCGGGGCTTTGCCATCACCCCGCGCGCGACGGCGAGCATCTGCTGCTCACCGCCGGACAACGCGGAGGCATGCGAACGGATGCGCTCCCGCAGGTTCGGGAACAGGTCCAGGCAGTACTCGACGTCGGCCTCGATGCCTTTGCGGTCCTTGCGCTGGTAGGCGCCCACGCGCAGGTTCTCCCGCACCGTGAGGCCGCCGAGCGTCCCCCGCCCCTCCGGGACATGCGCGATCCCGTAGGACGCCACCCGGTCCGGACGTCGCCCGCGGATCTCCTTGCCGTCGAAGCGGATGCTGCCGCCCGCGCGCACGGTGCCGCTGATGGCACGGAGGGTCGTGGTCTTCCCGGCGCCGTTGGCTCCGAGAATGCCGACCGCGCCGCCCTCGGGCACCGTCAGCGACACTCCGTCGAGCACCTGCACCGGCCCGTAGAACGCCGTGACGTTCTCGAGTTCAAGCAACGTCATCGACGGCATCCTTCCCGATGTAGGCCTCGATGACCCGCGGATCCGACTGTGCCTGGGCGGCCGTGCCCTCCATGAGCTTGCTGCCGTGATCGAGCACCACCACCCGGTCGGTCAGCGCGGCGATGAGGCCCATGTGGTGCTCGACGATCACGACGGTGATGTCGTCGTCGCGGATCGCGCGGACGGACGCGATGAGCTGTTCGACCTCGGTGTGCGGCAGCCCCGCCGCCGGCTCGTCCAGCAGCAGCAGGCTGGGGCGCGACAGCAGTGCACGGCACAGTTCGATGCCCTTGTGCAGGCCGTGCGACAGCTCATCGGCGGGCAGATCCGTCGCCCACCCGAGGCCGTGGCGCTCGAGCAGTTCCAGCGCCTCGCTCCGGCGCTGCCGTTCGGACCGCACCGTCGCCGGCATCCGGACGGACCAGCTCAGGGGCCCGCCCGGCAGCCGGGTGTGGGCGCCGAGCAGGACGTTCTCGAGCACGCTGGAGTGCAGCTGCAGGGCCGGATGCTGGAACGTGCGGGCCAGGCCCCGCCGCGCGAGGTTCGCGGGCGTGGCACCCAGCATCTCCTCGCCGTCGATGGTGATCGAACCGGACCCCGGCCGGTAGTGACCGCTGATGCAGTTGAACAGGGAGGTCTTGCCTGCTCCGTTGGGACCCACCAGCCCGAAGATCTCCCCCGGCTCGACCGTGAACCCCACATCGCGCAGAACCGAGATGCCGCCGAAGCGGAGGTTGACGTCTCGCAGAGTCAGCCGAGCTGCCATGCTCACCTTTCGCCGTCGTTGCTGCGTTGCACGCGACGCGAGGCGAATCCGCCCCGCTTTTGGGACGGTACGGATTCACGTTGAAATTGTCAACGATTTTGGTGCGCAATCGCGGGGGTCGTTGCCAAACCGTGCTCGGCGCCGCTTCAGTTCCCATCAATGGAAATCGGCGAGCGCTCTGCGGCCCCGCGGCGCAGCATCGAAGAAACGACGGAAAGGTCGATGATGACATCCGAATCCCTCGCCGCGGCGATCGCCAGGACCGGCAGCCCGATCGAACTGCTGCGCAACCAGAATTGGCCCGCGTTCACGTTCCCCGTCGCGCCGGAGTTCACGAACTGGCGCGACGAGCAGCGCTCCTGGAACACCACGGTCGCCCTGATGGACCAGTCGCACCACATGACCCAGCTCTTCCTCAGCGGCTCGGACGTCATCGCACTGCTGCAGACCATCTCGCCGAACACGTTCGCCACGTTCCGCCCGGGCGTGGCCAAGCAGCTCATCTCGGTCAACGCCGAGGGATATCTCATCGGCGACGGCATCCTGTTCTACAACTCCACGGGCCATGAGGGGCTCGTGCTCATCGGGCATCATCTGCTGATCGACTGGGTGCGCTTCAACGTCGAGAAGGCGCAGCGCACCGGGGCGGACGTCCACGAGCGATTGGAGCCGAACTCACACATGCGGCAGGGCCCGCCGACGTTTTACCGGTACGAACTGCAGGGCCCGTTCGCGAACGAGGTCATGGCGAAGCTGTTCGGCGGGCCCGTCCCCGAGGTGAAGTTCTTCCACATCGGCGACTTCACGATCGCCGGCCGAGCAGTGAAGGGGCTGCGCCACGGGATGGCGGGGCAGCCGGGGTTCGAGTTCTTCGGGCCGTGGGCAGACAACGAGGTGGTTCTCGAAGCGATCCTCGCCGGCGGTGCCGAGTTCGGCATCCGTCGCGTCGGCGCGAAGGCCTACTCCGCGACGCCGCTCGAGTCCGGCTGGGTGCCCACGCCCTTCCCCGCCGTGTTCGGCGACGACATGGCCGACTATCGCGAGTGGCTGCCGGCCGCCCGCATCGGCTCGGTGGCCGGCTCGCTGTCGTCCGCGGACGTCCACGACTTCTACATGACGCCGTACGACCTCGGGCTCGGCCGGTCGGTGCGGTTCGACCACGACTTCCACGGGCGCGCTGCCCTCGAACAGCACTCCGCGGCACCCCGGCGGCGCAAGGTCACGCTGCTGTGGAACCCCGACGACGTCGCGGAGGTGGTGCGTTCGCAGGTCGAACCCGGCATCCCCGCGAAGTTCCTCGACTTCCCCAAGGCCCGGTACGGCCTGTTCCAGATGGACGAGGTGCTGCAGGGCGACCAGCGCGTGGGCATCTCGACGGATGCCGGGTACGTCGCGTACGAGCAGCTGTACATGTCGCTGGCGACCCTCGACACCGGGATCGACGACGGTGCCGAGGTCGAGATCGTGTGGGGTGAGCACCCCGTGTCGAAGAAGGACTCGGTGGATCAGAACCACCGCCAGGTCCGCATCCGCGCCACGGTCGCTCCCGCGCCCTACCAGGAGTGGGCCCGGACGGTCTATCGCGCCTGACCGCCCACCCCGCCGGGGCGACTCGGCACCGGCGGGTGTGTAGGGTCCTGGTGAGGAGGACGCGATGGCGCGGGGATCTGCAGGCGAGTCCGCCCTGCACCGGCATCTGCGGGTGCTGGACGCGTTCGACGCCCTCCGCCCGTTCCTCACCCTCGGCCAGATCGCGGCGACGGCCGACATGCCGATGTCCACCGCGCACCGGATCGTGGGCGAGCTCACCGCCGAGGGGCTGCTGGAACGGATGCCGGACCGCACCTACCGGTTGGGCATGCGGCTGTGGGAGTACGCGTCGCGCACCCCCGGCGCCCTGGGCCTGCGCGAAGTCGCCCGCCCCTGGCTCGAGGCGGCGCACGCCCGCATCCGGCAGCACGTGCAACTCGGCGTGCGCGCGGGCAGCGACGTGCTCTTCCTCGAGCGGATGTCGGCCCCGCAGGCGGTGCTCAACGCCACGGTGATCGGCGGCCGCATCCCGCTGCATGCTTCGTCCCTCGGTCTCGTTCTCCTCGCCCACGCGCCCGATGAGGTCGTCGACGAGGCGATCGCAGCGGGGTTGCGGGCGTACACGGCATCCACGATCACCACCTCGAGCGTGCTGCGAACGGTGCTGCGCCGCGTCCGGGCCGACGGTTTCGCCGTGGCGGCCGGGCACATCCACGAGGAGTCGCGCGGGGTCGCGGTGCCGGTGCGAGGCCCCGATGGCACCGTTTACGCCGCGATGGGCGCGGTCATCGCGAACGACGGCAGCGCCGAGGCCGCGGTCGTCGAGACGCTCCGGGTCGCCGCCGCTGGTGTCACCCGCGCCCTGCGCGCGGCCTACGCGTCCGGAGTCGATGACGACGGCCACGGGCCGCGACCGGATGCCGGCATTTCCGCGCGTTCCTGGGAGTACATCGCCGCCCTCGCGGCGCACCACGCGTGACGGCGCCCTACCGACCCCACCGCCGACGCTCGTCTGTCGGTCAGCGCCGGATGCGCATCGTGCCGGTGGGCGCGTCCGACCCGACCAGCGGCGCCAGCTCCGCCTGAAGCCGGGGCAGATCCACCTTGCCGTGCGGGCTGCGCTCGAGGGAATCCCGGACGAACAGGTGCCGGGGCTTCTTGTATCCGGCCAGGCGGGCGTCCAGGTGCGCCCGCAGCGCCTCGGCATCGAGCTCGGCGTCGGGCCCTGCCACGATCACGGCCGTCACCAGCTCGCCGTAACGCAGGTCCGGCACCCCGAACACGACCGCGTCCACGATGCCGGGGAAGGCGACGAGGGCATCCTCCACTTCGGCCGGGTAGACCTTCTCCCCACCGGTGTTGACCACGGCGCTGCCCCGGCCGAGCAGTTCCACCGTGCCGTCGCCGCGGGCCACCGCCCAGTCCCCCGGCATCACGTGGCGCACCCCGTCGATCACCGGGAACGTCGCCCGGGTCTTCTCCTCGTCGCCGAAATATCCCTTCGGCAGCGTGCCGCGGAAAGCGAGGACGCCGCGCCCGCCCGCGATGTGCTGCACGTCGCGCAACTCGTCGTCCAGCACGACGGTTCCCGGCAGCAGCCGCAGCTCGCCCGGCAGGTCGGCGACCGAAGTGGTCTCGTTCACGGCATACGGTCCCCCCTCGGTCGAGGCGAGCAGATCGGTGATCGTGATCGCAGCGTGCGCATGCCACCGGCGCTTCACCGCGGGACTGAACCGCATCCCCGAGCTGATCATCGAGTTCACGCGCCCGAACCCGTCGAGTCCGGCTCGCTCCACCGCCTCCACCAGCGGCAACGCCACGGCGTCACCCGCCACGATGAGGCGCGTGGCGCCCGCGTCCACGGCGAACCGCGCGGCGGCATCCGGGTCGAAGCGGGGCGACGCGATGACGAGCACCGTGCCACCCAGGACGAGCGTGTTCATCGACGTGAACAGCGCCGTGCCGTGCATGAACGGCGACAGCGGCAGGGTGACCACCCGCGGTATCGCGGGGTCGCTCGCCACCGCGATGGCCTCCGCCATCGACTCCGGCACGGGAAGACCGGCTGTCGTATAGATCGAGTAGCTCTGCACGGCGAGGATGTCCTCCGCGCCCCACACGACCGCCTTCGGCCGGCCGGTCGTGCCGCCGGTGTACAGCCGCAACTCCCCTCCCGGTGGCGGCGTGGCCGGCAGCTCGCCGCCGCCAGCGACGACGTCCGCCCACGCCGAGTGAGTATTCGCGCTGCCGAGTGAGTATTCGCCGTCCCGAGTGAGTATTCGCGTTGCCGTGTGGGCGGCATCCGCAGCCGCGACCTCCCCCGCGGGCCCGTCATCGATCACCACGAACATCGGCGCGTCCGGCCAGTGCGCAACGGCATCACGAACCACGTCCGAAAGCGACGTCGGGTACACCAGCACCCGAGCCCGCGAATCCTCCAGCAGCGCACGCACCTCCGGTGCCCGGTACCGGTAGTTCATCGGCACCGGAGCGATCCCGGTCGCCAGACACGCGAACAGCCCTACGACGTATTCGGGTCGGTTGTACAGGAGCATCGCGACGGCCTCGCCCGGTTGCACGCCCCGCTCACGCAGGTAGCGCGCGAACGCCCCCGCCTCGGCGAGCAACCGTCCATACGTCATCGTCTCGGCCGGCGTCACGACCGCGGGGCGCTGCGGGACTGCGCGCGCGACGGCCTGCCAGACGTCGCTGTAGTGCCCCTTCATCCGAACCCCTTCGTTCGATGCCGGTCCTGCGACTACAGCGTGCCGGTGGTCCGCCAGCCGCCGTGGTACTCCTGACGAGCGGTCTGCGCGTACGGCACCGGGCTGACCACGGCACGCACCGCGATCTGCTCGTGCGGTTCCACGGTGGCCTTTCGCGAGCCGCCGTTCGGCTCGCCCCACACCACGCGCACCTCGGCGCCGATCGGGACATCGCGGTCGACAGTGGCCAGCGACAGCCCGCGCTTCTCATTCGCCGTCACCCCGGTGAACAGCGACAGCCCCACGGTGTTGCCGTCGGCGTCGATCACCGCGTCGTAGTTGGATGAGCCGTAGTTCGCGTTGGGCAGGTCGAAGAACTGGTACCCCACTCCTTCACGGTCGATGACGCTCGTCAGGATCTTCGCGAGGTCCTCGTCATTCCAGGCCAGCGTCACTTTTTTGCGCTGGACCCCGGGGTCGACCTTTTCGAGGGCATCCCGTCCGATGAAGTCGTGGTCGAACTTCACGAACGAGCCATAGCCGAGCTCCCACGGGGTGAGGTAGTAGTCCTCGATGTCGTCCGAGACGAAGGAGCCCGCCAGCGCGTTGATGGCCTCATAGCTGTTCGCCGGAAGCCATTCGCGATAGGCGCGCTCGGCGTCGCTGGAGTAGATCGCCGGCAGCGGCGACGGCACCCAGCCCGACTCGAGCGTGTTCGACGAATAAGCCCGCGACCCGCAGGGTTCGATCCCGAATTCGCGGCCGGCTTCGAGCACGGCATCGCGGATCCGCTCGTTCTGCTCGTACGGCCCCCAGATCTCGAGCCCCGGCGCTCCCGCCATGCCGTGGCGCAGCGTCCGCACCCGCTCGCCGGCGATGGACATCTCGCCCATGTGGAAGAACTTCACCTTCTCCAGCGCGCCGCCGTTGAGCCGCTCGATGATGTCCCAGGCGTTGGGCCCCTGGATCTGGTACCGGTAGTAGTCGCGGTGCACCGCCGCGCCGTACGGCCGCGACGGCGACCGGTCGTCGTAACGGAACTGCACGTCGTATCCGCCGGTCTCGGCATGGAACTGCAGCCAGTTCGCCACTGGAGCGCGACCGACGTACACGTACTCGTCTTGCGCTTCGTGGAACAGGATGCCGTCGCCGATGACGCCGCCGTTGGATGCCGTCGGCACGAACTGCTTGGCGGTGCCTACCGGGAAGTTCGCGAACGAATTGATGCCGGTGTCGCTGAGCAGTTGCAGCGCGCCCGGACCGGAGAGGAAGAAGTTGACCATGTGGTGCGTCTGGTCGTAGAGCACCGCGGTCTCCCGCCACGCCTTCTGCTCCCGCCGCCAGTTCGAGAACTCCGCCGGGACGACGGGGTAGATGTAGGTGCCGAGCTGGGAGTCGCGGAGCATCTGGACGACGTTCCCCTTCTCGTCCAGCAGCTCCTGCAGGTTGCGTGCCATTGGGTGTCCCTCTCGACTTCGTTGTCTGATTGGCCTAGCCGCGATCGTACGGAGGCAATTTACCTCTGTCCATAGTGGTTTTCGTCGCCATGATTGTAAACAAAATCTTGACCAGTCCGCCAGGGTTGTGATTCGCTGGGCCCGACCGATGGTGGACAGGAGTGGATATGCCGCACAGCACCCCGTCGATGCTCGTCGTCAGCGCCCATGCCGGCGATTTCGTCTGGCGGGCCGGCGGCGCGATCGCGGCAGCGACGGCACGCGGCGAGCGGGCGAGCGTCGTGTGCCTCAGCTACGGCGAACGGGGCGAATCGGCGAGCCAGTGGCTGCAGGGCAAGTCGCTGGATGAGATCAAGGACATCCGCAGGGCGGAGGCCCAGGCGGCCGCCGCGGCGCTGGGCGCCGAGATCGAGTTCCTGGATCTCGGTGACTACCCGCTGCTCGAGTCCCCCGAGGCAGTCGCCTCGCTGGTGGACGTGTATCGGCGCGTGCAGCCGACGGTGGTGCTCACCCACACCCTGGCCGATCCGTACAACGGCGACCACCCCGCCGCGGCGCGCATGGCGCTGCAGGCGCGCGTCCTCGCGCAGGCGATCGGCGTCGCGGGCTCCGACGGCACGTTCCCCTCGAAAGACGACGTCATCGGCGCCCCGCCGGTGTTCTTCTTCGAGCCGCATCAGCCCGAACAGTGCGGCTTCACGCCCGACGTGCTGCTGGACATCACCGAGGCGTTCGCTGCCAAGCGCGCCGCGATGGAGAGCCTGCCTGCGCAACAGCACATGTGGTCGTACTACACCGACCTCGCCGTGCGCCGCGGCGTGCAGCTCAAGCGCAACGCCGGGCCGAACCTCGGGCTGGCCCACGACACGATGGGCGAGGCTTACATGCGCTACTTTCCGCAGGTCACCGGGGTGCTGGAATGACGCACGTCGTCGTGACGGACATCGCACGGGCGGATGCCGCGACCGCCGCTGCCCTCGCCGAGTTCGGCTCCGCGACCGTGCATGAGGCGCTGGGCCGGCTCGGTTACGCGGGGTCCCGCATCCGGCCGATCCAGCAGGGCACATCGATCTCCGGCACCGCGATCACGGTGCGCGTCGCCGCCGGCGACAACCTGATGGTGCACGCCGCGATCGAGCAGGCCCGCGAGGGAGATGTCATCGTCGTCGTCCCGGTCACCGACTCGGCATACGGGTTCATCGGGGAGCTGATGGCCACGCAGATGCAGACCCGCGGCGTTCGGGCGTACATCACCTCTGGGGGCGTCCGCGACACGCAGGAACTGCGGCGCATGGGCTTTCCGGTGTGGACGGCGCACATCAGTTCGGAGGGCACCGTCAAGGACACCGCCGGCTCGGTCAACGTGCCGGTGTTCCTCGGATCCGCCGAGGTGCGCCCCGGCGACGTCGTGGTCGCCGACGACGACGGCGTGACGATCGTGCCGCGGGAACGCGCGGATGCCACGCTCACGGCGGCCCGCGCCCGCGCCCAGAGCGAGGCGGCGAAGCGCGCACGCTACCGGGCCGGTGAGATCTCCATGGACATCAATCGGCTGCGCCCCGTGCTGGCCGACCTCGGTGTGCAGTTCGTGACGCAGGCGGAGTATGACCGTGGCGGCCGCTGAACCCGCGCGCGACGGCATCCGCTGCATGCTGATGCGCGGCGGAACGTCCAAGGGCGCGTTCTTCGTGGCTTCCGATCTGCCCGCCGATCCCGGCGACCGCGATGACCTGCTGCTGCGCATCATGGGCAGCCCCGACCCGACCCAGATCGACGGGCTGGGCGGGGCGCACCCGCTGACGTCGAAGGTCGCCGTCGTTTCGGCGTCCCCGCATCCGGACGTCGACGTCGACTACCTGTTCCTGCAGGTCGCGGTGGCCGAACCCGTCGTCGCAGACGCCCAGACCTGCGGCAACCTGCTCGCCGGTGTCGGACCGTTCGCCCTCGAGCGGGGGCTGATCACCGCCACCGACGCCGAGACGACCGTGCGCATCCGCCTGCTGAACACCGGCGACATCGCCACGGCGACCTTCCCGACACCGCACGGGGTCCCTGATTACGACGGTGACACCGCGATCGACGGCGTCCCGGGCACGGCGGGGCGAATCGCGATCGACCTCACCGGCGGCGACAAGCCGCTGCTGCCGACCGGACAGGTGGCAGAGGAGATCGACGGTCATCGGGTCACGCTCATCGACAACGGGATGCCGGTCGTGCTGCTCCGCGCCGACGAGTTCGCCGTGACCGGCGAGGAGTCCCCTGCCGACCTCGAAGCCCGCACCGACCTGCACGCTGCGCTCGAGCGCATCCGCCTCGAGGCGGGATCCCGCATGGGCCTCGGGGATGTCGCCGCGCAGACGGTGCCGAAGCTGATCCTGCTCTCGCCCCCTCGCCGCGGCGGGGCGATCGCGACGCGGGCGTTCATCCCGACCCGTGTGCACACCTCGATCGGCGTGCTGATGGCGGCATCGGTCGCCGCCGGCATCCGCCTCCCCGGCGCCGTCGGTGCAGACATCGCCCGGCTCGATTCGGATGCCACCGACATCGAGCACCCCACCGGCACGTTTCCCGCCGCGGTCACCGTGACGGAGGATGCCGACGGTCGCTGGCAGGCGTCATCGATGTCGGTGCGCACCGCCCGCAAGATCTTCGACGGCGCGGTCTTCCCGCGTCCCCGTCGCTAGCACTGTCAGAGAGGACAGGCCATGGCCACCAGCGAGAATTACGACATCGCCCATCTGGGCGGGATCGAGCTGTTCACCCCGAAATTCGAGGAGAGCCTGCACTTCTTCCGCGACCTGCTGGCGATGCGGGAGATCGCCCGGATCGGCGACTCGGCGTATCTGCGCTGCTGGGACGAGTACCAGCTCTACACGCTCAAGCTCACGGCATCCGACACGAACGGGGTGGGGCGCACGCTGTACCGCGCGTCCGGCCCCGAGGCCCTCGAGCGCCGGGTCGCGGCGATCGAACGCAGCGGTCTCGGGCACGGCTGGCGCGAACCCGAAGTAGGAGTCGGGCGGTCGTACGAGTTCGAGGACCCGGACGGGCACCTCATGGGCATCCACTACGACACCGAGCTGTACGTCCCGGACGATGAGGACCGCCCGGCGCTGAAGAACCAGGCATCCGCCTTCCCCGGTCGCGGCGTGAACGTGCGGCGGATGGATCACATCAACTACCTCGCCGCCGATGTCGATGCGGCAGGCGACTTCTGGAGCGAGGTCATGTGCGCCCGGGAGTCGGAGCGGGTGCGCCTGGACTCCGGCCGGTTCGGCGCGCGGTGGTTCCGGTTCAACCAGAAGTCGTACGACGTGGTCTACTCCGACGACTGGACCCGCCAGCGCGGCCGCTTCCACCACTTCGCACTCGCGCCCGACACCCGCGAGGACATCCTCAAGGCCGCCGACATCTTCCTGGAGAACGGCGTGCACATCGAGTACGGACCCTACAAGCACGCCATCAACCAGACGTTCTTCCTGTACGTCTGGGAACCGGGCGGCAACCGCATCGAACTGGCGAACGCCGGTGCGCGCCTGCTGCTGGACCCGGATTGGCCGACCGTCGAATGGACGCAGGCCGAACGCGCCAAGGGCCAGGCGTGGGGCATGAAGACCATCCCGACCTTCCACACCCACGGCACGCCGTACGTGGAGGGACAGGAAGAGCTCGACCGCAAGGCTCTCGCCGGCGAACTCTGACCCGGATCCGGCGCGGGCTCAGCCCCAGACGCTGCCGGCGATGTCGACGACCGACCGCACCTTCGCCCACTGCTGGTCCTCGGTGAGCGTGTTGCCCTCCTCGGTGGAGGCGAATCCGCACTGCGGGCTCAGCGCCAGTTGCGCCAACGGAGCGTGATGGGATGCCTCGTCGATGCGGCGGCGCACCTCGTCGGCATCCTCGAGTTCACCGGTCTTGGTCGTGATGAGCCCCAGCACGACGGTCTTGTCACCCTCGGGCAGGAACCGCAGGGGCTCGAAGCCGCCGGCACGCTCACTGTCGTACTCGAGGAAGTAGCCGTCGTACCCGGTGTTGCCGAGCAGCTGCTCGGCAACCGGCTCGTAGCCGCCGGAGGAGATCCAGGTGGAGCGGAAGTTGCCGCGACACACGTGCGTCGTCACCGTCAGGTCGTCGGGCTTGCCGTCGAGGATGCGGTTGAGCAGCCGCGCATAGCGCTCGGCGATGCCGTCGGTGTCGATGCCGCGCTCGCGCGCCTTCTGCAGCTCGACGTCCGAACACAGGTAGGCCCACGCGGTGTCGTCGAACTGCAGGTAGCGCGCCCCGGCGTCGTAGAACGCAGCCAGGGCGTCGCGGTACGTCTGCACCAGGTCGTCGGTGATCGCGGCGTGGCCGTCGTACACCGCGGGATCGATGTGCCCGGGCTCCACCCGGAAGTCCAGGACGGTCGGCGACGGGATGGTGAACTTCGGCGTCGCACCGGTCGCCGCCACGTCGTTCTGCAGCGCGCGGAAATGCGCGAGGAACGGGTGGTCGGCGGGGAAGCCGATGGGCCCGGAGATCTCGATGCCGCGGGGCTTGGTCTGCACCCCCTGGAACTGGATGCCGTGGTCGAGTTCGACGATGTCGACACCGTCGAGCAGACCGAAGAAGTCGAAATGCCACCACGAGCGGCGGAACTCCCCGTCGGTCGCGACCTGCAGTCCGTTGTCGGCCTGCTGCCGCACGAGGGTCGCGATGGCCTCGTCCTCCACGGCGCGCAGCTCGGCGTCGCCGAGCGTGCCTTCGTTGTGTCGGCGGCGCGCGTCGGCGACCGCCGCGGGACGAAGGAAGCTGCCGACGATGTCGGCTCGGAACGGCGGGCGGCTGGTCATGCTGCGATGCTACGCCGCGGCATCCGGTCACCTCGGGCCCGATGACGCGAACGGTAATGTATGCGGCCCGCACGTCGTGTGACGGTGCGCTGCGGCGACGCCGCCGTCAGGCGCCGAAAACGGGATGGGCCGCATCGAACTGCGCGCGGAGGTACTTCGGCGCCTGCACGCGCCAGGCCTCGGTCACCAATTCCACGAGGTGGTCGGCGTCGATTGCGGCCATGCGGAACGCGACCTTCGGTTCGCTCCACCGCGTCGTCGTTCGCAGGAACACATCGGGCGCCATCTCCACGAGTGCCAGCGCGTCGGCACGGTCGGCGACCTTCACCCCGACCACGGGCTCGGCGGCGATGATCGCGCGCATGTCCTCGGGAATGCTCGGCCAGGGGTGGCACTCCCACGCGTAGAGCTTGTTGCGCACGAACCAGGCCGCACCGCCGGTCATGCCCCGCTCCTGGCTGCCGGGCAGCCCGCGGGCGATGCGACGCACGTCATCCAGGCTGGCCATGACGCGAACGTACTCGTCACCCCCGACACGGCGGTTGAGGCGAGTCGCAGCCGACTCAGGCCGCCGGCGTCACATGACTGTGCACGCAGTGCCACGCGTCGCCGGAGCGGACGAAGACATCCGTGGTCCACTCGTCCGCCTCGTAGGTCCGGCCGTCGAGGTGCGCGGTGTTGACCACCCGCGCCAGCACGATTCCGACCGGCCCGTACCGCCGCACGTCGACGTCACCGACGGCGTGCATACGGGAATGCGTGAGCCGGCCGGAGCGGACCACGTCGAGGAACTGTTCTCTTGTCGTCACCCCGTCGGCATCCACTAATCGCCACTCGGGGCCGATGAACGACGCGATCCGGTCCGCGTCGTTCGATACGATCGCCGCCGCGAACTCCGCCGCGAGCGCGCGCAGGTCGCCGGCCGGTTCTTCGGACGTCATCGCCACGACGCCCGCCCTCCCCCGGATGCGTCCCACTCCGTGACCAGGCGCGCCGGAGCGGTCACCCGAAACGACGCGTCGATCAGCTCGGCGATCTCGTCCCAGCCGGCATCGGCGAGGTCGATGCCGAGCCAGCCCGACGCTCCGAGAGACCCGGGAACGAAAAAGCGGTCGTCCGCGCGCAGCGCCGGTTCGTCATCGGGATCGGGCCGTACCAGGATCGCGTGATCATGGCTGAGCCAATCGCCCTTGCCGCGCCGCTGGCCCCCGCCGAAGTAGCAGAACGTGCGAACGGTGAAGAAGTTCGGCCGGCCGTGACTGATCCGCTCCTGCGCGCCGGGGTATGCCATGCACACGACCCGCACCCGCTCCAGCAGCGGATCGTCCGGATCGAACATCAGCGGATGCTCCATGCCGACATCCTGTCGCGCTCACGGCGGCCGGACCACCCCGAGCGCCACACGAGAAACCACTTCTCGGATGAGAAATCACGCATCGCGTGGTTTCTCATCCAGAATGTGGTTTCTCGACGGCGGCGGCGAGCGCCACGGCTCAGTAGACGTACTCCATGAGCTCGACGCCGAGGGTGCGGAAGGCGTCGTGGGCGCGCAACCGGTGCGCGATCGACAGATCGTCGAACGCCACCAGCAGGGCATAGGCCACGCCGGCGCGGGGACCGGCGAGCACGCCGGCCTCGGAGCGGATGCCGTCACCTCGCCCGGTCTTGTTGACGAACAGCAGCCCGTGGGCGTCGTCCTCGTGCGCGAACGGGTCAAGACCGGTAGCGGATGCCACCAGGGTGAGATCCACGTTGAGGCTCAGCCACTCCGACACCTGCGCGCTGACCCCGGGCGAGACGGTCTGCGTGTTGACGAGGGAGGCGAACAGCGACGCGAACTCCCGCGCGGTGCCGACGGCCACGTGCGGGGCGTCGTCGGGCCCGCGCTCGTTGCGGAATCCATCGAGCAGCGCCGTCTGGTCCAGCCCCAGCTCCTCGAGGCGGGCGCGCACCGCGTCCAGTCCGACCCGGCCGAGCAGCGCGTTGGCAGCCAGCGCGTCGCCGGTGGCCGAGGCGAGCACGGCGAGGTCGGCCAACGGCAGTGCCGGCGCCAGCAGGTGCTGCCACACTCCCGCCACCGCCACCCGCGGCAACCGTTCCCGGTCGATGATCTCGAGCCGGTCCAGCCGGCCCTCCTCGAACGCCGCCGCCGTCTCGATGAGCAGCGGCACGATTCCAAGCCCTGCCACCGGCAGGGTCTCGTGGTCGTCCCCCGCGAGCAGGGTCGCCCCGCTGTCCAGGTCATCCACCCGCACCGACACGCGCGCGCCGGAGGCGGCGAGGTCGTCCAGGGCCTTCCAGGTCGCCGTGAACGAGCGGCGTGTGGCAGCCGCGCGACGCGGCCGGCGGTGGCCGCCGCGACGCGATTGCTGCGTCTCGCTGCTGCGTTGCGGGTCGGGGATGCCCACGCGTGCGTCCTTCCACTGACGAGGCGATGCGCTCACATCGATCGTACGTCTGGGTGAAGCGGCGAGGGTTACCAGATGGTTACGCGTTCCTCCGGGGGCAGCCAGAGCGCGTCGCCTTCGGTGACGTCGAAGGCGTCGTAGTACGCGTCGATGTTGCGCACGATCTGGTTGCAGCGGAACTCGTTGGGCGCGTGCGGGTCGATCGTCAGCAGCCGGATCGTCTCGGCATCCCGTCCCTTCTGCTGCCAGATCTGCGCCCAGCTCAGCAGCAGACGCTGGATGCCGGTGTACCCGTCGATCACGGGCGCGTCGACCGGGTCGCCGTCGATGCCCGCACCGCGCGACAACGCGTATGCCTTGAGCGCGATGCCCAGGCCCCCCAGGTCGCCGATGTTCTCGCCGATCGTGAGGGCGCCGTTGACGTGATGGTCGGGTGTGAGCCCTTCGGGCACGAGCTTGTCGAACTGGGCGATGAGGGTGGCGGTGCGCTCCTCGAAGGCGGCACGGTCGGCATCCGTCCACCAGTCGCGCAGCGACCCGTCGCCGTCGAAACGGCTGCCCTGGTCATCGAAGCCGTGACCGATCTCGTGACCGATCACCGCGCCGATGCCGCCGTAGTTTGCCGCCGCGTCGCGGTCGGCGTCGAAGAACGGGTACTGCAGGATCGCGGCGGGGAACACGATCTCGTTCATGAGCGGGTTGTAGTAGGCGTTCACCGTCTGCGGCGTCATGAACCATTCGTCGCGGTCGACGCTCTGGCCCACCCGCGCCACCTGGCGGTCGTGCTCCCAGACATGCGCGCGCCGCACGTTGCCGAGGAGGTCGCCGGCGTCGATGTCGAGGGTCGCGTAGTCCTTCCACTTGACCGGGAAGCCGATCTTGGGGGTGAAGGCGTCGAGCTTGGCCAGGGCGCGCTCCCGGGTCTCGGGGCTCATCCACTCCAGGCCCCGGATCGACTGCCGGTAGGCCTCGACGAGGTTGGCGACCAGTTCGTCCATCGCCATCTTCGCGGCGGGCGGGAAGTGACGCTCGACGTACACCTTGCCGACGGCCTCACCCAGCGCCGCCTCGACGAGACCGACGCCACGCTTCCACCGGTCACGGTTGACCGGAACGCCGGTCAGCTGCGTGCCGTAGAAGGAGAAGTTCTCCTCGACGAACTCGTCGGACAGGAACGCCGCCGAGCCGTGGACGATGTGCAGCCGCAGCCACGCCTTCCAGTCCTCGAGCCGCTCGGGCACGAGCAGAGTACCGAGCCCCTCGAGGTAGGACGGCTGGTTGACGTTGACCTCAGCGAACGCCTCGCGGCGCCCCGGCGCGAGGGCGTCGAGCCAGGGGTCGAGGTCGACCGCTACCAGCGAGCGGATGTCGTCCCAGGTCTTGAGGTTGTAGGTGGCCACGGCGTCGCGGCTGCGCACCTTGTCCCAGTGGTGGGCGGCCAGCTCGGTCTCCAGCGCCACGACCCGGTCGGCCTGCGCGGCGGCATCGGCCACCCCCGCCAGCTCCAGGATGCGCTGCACGTGCGCGCGGTGCGCGGTGCGGGTCTCGGCGAAGGACTCCAGCCGGTAGTAGCTCTCGTCCGGGAGGGACAGCCCGCTCTGCAACGCGAAGGGGACGTAGCGCTGCGGGTTGCCGGGGTCGGGCTCGATGTACAGGCCGATGAAACCGCCCACGCCATCGCGTTCGAGCCCGCCGACGGTGGCCAGCAGCTCCGGGATCGACGAGATCGCGTCCACGCCGTCCAGGTGCGGCCGCAGCGGCTCGGCGCCGAGTTCGGCGATGCGCTCGGTGTCCATGAAGCTCGTGTACAGGTCGCCGATCTTGCGCGACTCGGTGCCCGGCTGCGCATCCTGCGCCTCTTCGATGATCGCGCGGACGTCCTTCTCGGCCTGCTCGGCGATGAGGTGGAACGATCCCCAACGCGCCTTGTCGTCGGGGATCTCGGTGCGAGCCAGCCACGCGCCGTTGACGTGGCGGAACAGGTCGTCCTGGGGGCGGATCTCGGGGCTCAGATCGTCGAGCGCGAGGCCGGAGGGGAGGGCGTCGGTCATGCGTCCAGGATAGGGGGCACGCGGATGCCGGCCGGTCGCGACCGGTTCAGCGGACGATGCGCATGCGCAGCACGTCGGTGTGCTGCACCGTGACGCCGTGGGCGAGACAGGTGTCGTCATCGGACAGGGTGAACTGCTCGGTGCGCAGCACCGGCGCGCCCACCGCGATGCGCAGGTCGGCCGCCTCGAGTTCACGCGCGGCGACCGCCTCCACCTCGGTGGAGGTGTGCGTCACGATGCCGGGGATGTGCGCGTCGAGCATGTCGAACAGGCCCGACTCCAGACTCGTCATCGCGCTCGGGTCGATCGTGACGCCGCCGATCGTCGTGGGAATGTGCTCGATCATGAGCGCCGAGGGCACGCCGTCCACGGCGAACAGCCGCTCCACGCGCCAGACCTGCTCGTCCGGCCCGGTGCGCAGGGCCCGCGCTGCCGTCGGCTCCGGGGTCGCCAGTTCGTAGTGCGCGCGCAGCAGTGCCACCTCGTGCCCGGCTGCCCGCACCCGCTCGCGATACGACTCGATCGCCGCCATGCTCAGCGACGACGTGGACCGCGGCACGCTGACGAACGTGCCTACCCCCCACGTGCGGGTGACCGCCCCCTCGGCCGCGAGCGTGCCGAGGGCCTCGCGCACCGAACCACGACTGACGTCGAGGCCCTCGGCGAGCTGCTTCTCGTTCGGCAGTCGATCGCCGATCTGATATTGCGTGGCGATGAGCTGTCGCAACTGTGCGACCGTGCTGTCCACAACGCTGTCACGCTTGGCCATCGGATCCCATCACTGAAGGTCGCTGAACACCGCCCTGCTCCGGTTCTACCAGACCTCGTCCAGCACGCGCAGGGCATTTCCGCCGAGGACCTTGACGATGTCCTCGTCGCTGTACCCGTTGGCGACCAGCCAAGAGGTGATGTTCCAGAAGTTCTCCCCCGGGTTCTCCAGTCCCTCGACGTATTCGACGCGGGGGTGCGCGATGCCGTCGGGGGACTTCTGCGCGTAGTTTCCGGCGTACGCACGGTGCACGGCGACGTGGTCGCCGAACATCGTGTCAGGGCCGAACGACACGTGGTCGATGCCCACGAGATCGACGCAGTAGCGGAAGTGGTCCATGACCGAGTCGATCGAGTGGGTGGGGTGCGCGTCGGAGAGCGTGGTGTGCGGCGCCGCCTCCAGTCCGATCAGCCCGCCGCGCTCGGCGCACGCGATGATCGTCTCGTCGGACTTCATCCGGTCGATCGGCCACACCGAACGGGCACCGGCGTGGGTGATCATCACCGGCACGGCAGAGTGCTCGATGGTCTCCAGGCACGTGCGGTCACCGGAGTGGGAGATGTCGATGAGCATGCCGAGCTTGTTCATGCGCTCCACGGCACGTCGGCCGAAGTTCGTCAGACCAGCGTCGTCGCGCTCACTGAGCCCCGAGCCGAGCATGTTGGACTGCGAGTAGGCGATGCCCAGCTGTCGCACCCCGAACCCGTAGAGCATGTCGATGCGGTCCAGCTCGTTCTCGATCATGGTGGAGCACTCGAAGCCGGCGATCAGCGCCACCGTGCCGTCGCGCTTGGCGTCGCGGATGTCCTGCGTGGACGTGGCCAGGCGCACGTAGTCCTGCTTGGCGAGGTCGGCCAGGCGGAAGCCGAGCGCGTAGATCATGTCGTCCCACTTCCAGCCGTGCTGGCTGGTGACGCACGAGGCGCCGGCCATGAAGTTGTCGATCACGGCGGTGAGCCCGGAGTGGGCGAGCCCGCGATACCCCGTGCGCTGACGGCCGGTGCGGTTGTAGCGACGGATCTGGTCGCCGTCCTCCGGCAGCACGATCGCGTGCTCGTGCAGCGACAGCACGATGTTGTCGGCCATCAGGCGTGCCGCGCGCGCGGCATCCGCCTCAGACAGATCGATCCGATACGCGGGCACGCGGCCCACCTCTTCGGCCAGCTCGAAGTGCTGGTAATCGGCGCCGGGGGCAAGGTAGCCGTACGCCGTGTAGCCGTCGTAGGCGGCGGCGGGGGTGGTGGGCTGGACGGGGGTGGAGGCCATGGGTGTTCCTAGCGTGCGGTGGTGTTCGTGATGAGCGGGAAGTGGCAGGCGACCTCATCGGTCGTGCCGTGGCGTGGCCGGAGGACCGGCTCCTCGGTGGCGCAGCGGTCCTGGGCCTTCCAGCAGCGGGTGCGGAACCGACAGCCGCTGGGCGGATCGACCGGGCTGGGCGGGTCTCCCGCCAACAGCACGCGGGTCGTGCCCCGCAGGGCCGGGTCGGGAATGGGAACCGCCGACAGCAGTGCGGAGGTGTAGGGGTGGGACGGGGTGTCGTACACGGCGGCGTGATCGCCGATCTCGGCGACCCGGCCGAGGTACATCACGCCGATGCGGTCGGAGATGTGACGGACCACCGACAGGTCGTGCGCGATGAAGACGTAGGCCAGCCCGAGTTCGCGCTGCAGGCTCTGGAAGAGGTTGACCACCTGCGCCTGCACCGACACGTCCAGTGCCGAGACGGGCTCATCGCAGACGATGACCTCCGGCTCCAGCGTGAGGGCGCGCGCGATGCCGATGCGCTGCCGCTGACCGCCGGAGAACTGGAACGGGTACCGGTCGAGGTGATCGGGGTTGAGCCCGACAAGTTCCACCAGCTCCCGGATGCGCGCTTCACGGCGGGCGCGAGGCACCTGCTCGGGGTGGATGTGGAACGGCTGCAGCAGCGTCTCGCGCACCGTGCGGCGCGGGTTCAGCGACGAATACGGGTCCTGCAGCACGATCTGCACGCGGCGGCGCATGTCGTCGCGTGCCTTTCCGCGCAGCCGGTGCAGGTCGGCGCCGCGGAAGCGGACGCTGCCGGAGGTCGGCGTCTCCAGCCCCACGATGGTGCGCGCCAGGGTCGACTTGCCGCACCCCGACTCGCCCACGATGCCGAGCGTCTCGCCCTTGCGCAGGTCGAAGCTCACCCCGTCGAGGGCACGGACGACCTTGCCGCGCCCGCCGAAGCGGGCACCGCCCATCCCGAAGTGCTTCGTCAGCGCATCCACGCTCAGCACCACTTCACGCTCGTCCAACGAGCACCTCCTCCCGGCGGTGGCATGCGGATACCCGCGCCCCCGCCTCCCCCGGCGACACCAGCGCCGGGCGCTCGGTCGCGCAGATCGCGATGGCCGACTCGCACCGCGGGCGGAAGGAGCACCCCGGCCCGAGGTCGAGCAGGTTGGGCGGTGCGCCCGGAATGGCCCACAGGCTGTCGTCGTCGCGGTCGGGGCGCGGCATCGAGCGCAGCAGACCGCGGGTGTACGGGTGCGCGGGACGCTCGAACAGCTCGAAGATCGTGCCCCGCTCGACCAGCCGGCCGGCGTACATGACGGCCACCTGGTCGGCGACTTCGGCCACGACACCCAGGTCGTGGGTGATCAGCACCAGGCCCATTCCGGTTTCGGCCTGCAGCTGCACCAGCAGCTCCATGATCTGCGCCTGCACCGTCACATCCAGCGCGGTGGTCGGCTCGTCGGCGATCAGCACCTGCGGGTCCAGCGCGATCGCCATCGCGATCATGATGCGCTGGCGCATGCCGCCGGAGAACTGGTGCGGGTAGTCCTTCGCCCGCTGAGCGGCGGCGGGGATGCGCACCCGGTTCATCAGCTCGACGGCGCGATCCCACGCCTCCCGGCGCTTCATGCCGCGGCGCACGCGCAGCAGCTCCGCGATCTGGCCGCCGACGGTGTAGACCGGGTTCAGCGCCGACAGGGCGTCCTGGAACACCATCGCGATGCCCTCGGCGCTCACGGCCCGGCGGCTGGCGGCATCCATCGTCAGCAGGTCGCGACCGTCGAGGATGATCTCACCACCGGTCACCCGCCCTGGTGGGGTGTCCAGCAGTCCCATGATGGTCTGCGCCGTGACGGACTTGCCCGATCCTGATTCGCCGAGGATGGCGAGCGTACTGCCGGCAGGCAGATCGAAGCTGACGTCCTGCACGGCCTTGACGACGCCGTCGCGGGTGCGGAACTCGACCGACAGATCGCGGACGCTGAGGATGGGTTCGGTCACCGGCGCACCCCCGCGCGGTCGAGGAAGTCGCGCACGACCGCCTGGAACTTCTCCGGCTCCTCCAGTTGCGGCGAGTGCCCTGACTGCTCGAACACGACCAGCTCCGCCGCCGGGATGCCATCGGCGATCGCGGCGGATGCCTGCACCGGCGTACGCCAGTCGTGGCGCCCGACGACGACGAGGGTGGGGCACTGGATCTCGCCGAGCCGGCCGGTGAGGTCGTAGGCGGGCATGTTCACCCCGAACGCGGCGTTGTGCGTCGCGTAGTGGTAGCTCGTGGCCTGCGCCTTGCGCTCGGTGGCGGCCGGGTCGTAGGAGTGGTCGTACAGCGGCAGGATGCCACGCCAGTAGCGCTCGAACTCGGTGTTGTCGGCGAAGTGGCCGGTGCCGATCCGCGAGATCGTCCACTCGTCGATCGTGACCCGGTCGGTGGCACGCGCCCGCTCGACGGCGAGGTGGTCGTAGTCGGTGTTCGCCGCGGTGTCACGGAGGATGAGCGCCTGCACCCGCTCCGGGTGGGCGAGGGTGTACTCCATCGCGAGGAACCCGCCGTAGGAGCCGCCCGCCATCACGATCGTGTCCAGGCCCAGGTGCTCCCGGATGGCGTCGATGTCGGCGACCCACTGCGCGTGCGTGTACGGCGGGAGGTCCTCGGACTCCCCGGAGCCGCGGGCGTCGAACGTGACGATGCGGTACGCGTCGGCGAAGGGACCGAAGGAGCGCACCGGCTCGGAGCGGGAGCCGAGCCCCGGCGCGCCGTGGTGCACGATGATGGCCGGGGCGTCGTCGGGCCCGGAGACCTGCAGCTTCAGCCGTGCACCGTTGATGGTGTGGAAGTACTCGCTCACGTGATCACGTTCTCCTCGAGTTGGCGCGGATAGCGGGTGAGGCGTTCAGGGCCGACGGCGGTGACCAGCACCGAGTCGGAGATGCGGTAGCCGGCGTGCCCGGGCACGTAGATCCCCGGTTCGCTGGAGAGGATCATCCCCGGCACCAGCACGGTCGGGTCACCGTCCTCGACCCACGGCGGCTCGTGCTGGGCGATCCCGATGCCGTGGCCCAGGCGGTGGCGGATGTACTCGCCCATCCCGGCGTCGCGGATGACGTCGAGGGCCTCGGCGTTGACGTCCGCGCAGGTGCGACCGACGACCATCGCCTGCGTGCCGACCTCCTGCGCGCGCTGCGCGACGGCGTAGAACTCCCGCTGCTGGCGGCTGGGGGGACCGATGATGAAGGTGCGCTCGCTCTCGACGAAGCGGCTGGCCACCGCAGCGCCGAGGGACAGGATGAGGGTGTCGCCCACCTCGAGGCGTCGCCGGGACGGCAGGCCGTGGGGGCGAGCCGCGTTGGGGCCGGCGTACACCAGACCGCCGGCGAGCTTGGTGGTGTAGATGACGTGCGAGTACTGCGCGTACATGCGGTCGGTGCCGTACGCGATCACATGGCGGGCCAGGTCGCTCTCGGTGGGAAGCGGTGTGCCGCCGGCCAGCGCCTCTTCGATCAGCCGCCGCCCGGCATCCAGCATGTCGTCGCAGATCTCGGCCGCCTGCCGGTGCAGCGTGATCTCCTCGGGCTCCTTCACGACGCGCAGTTCCGACACGACCGCGGTGCGGGTGAAGGTGGTGCCAGGCAGCGCGTCGCCGAGCGCGTCACGGGCGCCGACGCTGAGCGAGGCGGTGACGCCGACGCGCTCACTGCGCACGCCGAGGTCGCGCAGCGCGGCGGCGAGGTGCGCCTCGGGGCGGGTGGTCCCGGGGTACTCGAAGTAGGTGCGTATCTCGGCCTGGATGTTCTGGGCCAGCGCGTAGTCGGCATCCAGCTCCGGCATGAGCACGAAGCGCGACCCGTCGGCGCCGAACCACAGGTACACGGGCCGCTCGGTCACGGCGTAGAAGAAGCCGATCAGGTAGGCCACGTCCGCCGGCGCGGTGACGATGATGCCGTCGAGGCCCCGTTCGGCCAGGCGCCGCCGCACGCGGTTCTGCACACGCTCGTAGAACTCATCGGGAAGTCTCATCTCATGCCTCCCGCAGTCGCGGGTCGCGCGAGTCGTTGTAGCGGATGCCGGCGACGGTGGCTGCCAGCACGAGCACGAGGATCGCCAGCGACGGGAACAGCGTCTGCCACCAGGCGGTCGCGATGACGCCGGAGCGCTGCGCGTTGAGCAGGATGCGACCCCACGACCAGGTGTTGGGATCCCCCATCCCCAGGAAGCTGAGGCCGGCCTCGGAGATCACCGCGCGCGCCGCCTGCAGCAGCACGCTCACGATCACCAGCGGCATGACCGCCGGCAGCAGTTCGGTGCCGAGGATCCGCAGCGGCTTGGCGCCGAGCACGCGGGCGCCGTCGATATAGGGCATGGACGACACCACGAGCGCGTTCGAGCGGATGAGGCGCGCCACCTCCGCCCACGACAGCACCCCGATGACGACGGTGAGTGTCAATACGCTCGGCCCCGCCAGCGCGGTGACGAGGATCATCAGGGGCAGCATGGGCAGCGACAGCATGACGTCGGTCAGGGTCGTCACGATCGGGTCGAGCCGGCGGACGTATGCGCCCAGCAGGCCCAGCCCGGTGCCGATGACGATGGCGATGAGGGATGCCGCGCCGCCGACGAGCAGGCTCACGCGCGTGCCCCACACGACCTGGGCGAACACGTCCTGGCCGAGGTCGTCGGTGCCGAACCAGTGCGAGAACGAGGGCGGCTGGAGGATGTCGGTGCCCAGCCCCGCGGGACGCTCGATGATCATCGGCCCGAAGACGGCGGTCAGCACGAACACCACCAGCACGCCGATGGAGATCCAGCCCGACGGGGCGGAGAAGAACCCTCCGCCGCGCCGTCGGCGCCGCGTGGTCAATGCGCCGAGCGTGGTCGGGGCAGGTGCGCTTGTGCTCATGTGCGGATCCTGGGGTTGAGGAACATGGCGATGAGATCGGTGATCAGGTTGGCGACGACCACCGTGACGGCCAGCAGCACGAACGCGCCCTGGAGCATCGGGTAATCCAGCTGCTGGACGGATTCGTAGATGAGCCGGCCGATGCCCGGATAGGCGAAGATCGTCTCGGTCAGCACCGCGCCGCCGACGAGGCTGCCCAGCTGCAGACCCATCAGGGTCAGAGCGGGGATGAAGGCGTTGCGCAGCCCGTGGTGCCACACCGTGCGGCGTTCGCTGAACCCGCGTGACCTGGCGCTTTTGATGTAGTCCTCACCGAGCACCTCGAGCATGTTGGTGCGCAGGGTCAGGGCATAAGGCCCCACCTGCACCACGACGAGGGACAGCAGGGGCAGCGCGAGATGCTGCAGCAGACTTCCGTATGCCGCCAGCCCCCGGGTATCCGGGTCGATCGCGCCGCCGATCGGGAACCATTGCAGGTTCGCGGCGAACACCACCAGCAGCAGGATCGCAACGCTCGGGACGAACAGGGCGTTGCTGGTGATGCCGAGGAACTGCACGAGCTTGTCGACGAGCTTGCCGCGTCCCACCGCCGCGTACACGCCCAGCGGGATGCCGATGAGGATGGTCAGCGCGAACGCGGAGCCTGCCAGCAGCAGCGTCCACGGCAGCCGCTCCAGCAGGATGTCCAGCACCGGGGTCAGCTGGCGGAACGACACCCCGAGGTTGCCGGTGAGCAGCTGCCCGAGGTACAGGACGTACTGCACGAGCAGCGGCTCATCCAGTCCGTACCGCTCGCGCAGCGCCGCCTGCATCTCGGGCGTCATGTCGCCCTCCACGACGAGGAGGGTGGGGTCTGCCGGCAGCAGCCGCAGCAGGAAGAACGTGATGGTGACGGCGATCCAGATCGTCAGCACCGCCCGTAGGAACTTCTTCGATGCGTAGCGCAGCATGGTTTGCCCTCCCTCCTCGTCGTGTCGTGGTCGTTCTTTTACAGCGCGCGGACCTGGGCGAGCGAGTAGCCCGTCACCATGCCCAGCAGGTCGCTGGGCGAGGGGTCGAAGCCCTCGAACCGGTCGCCGCGGTAGGCGAAGCGGAACGTCTCGACGTACAGGGGCGTCAGCAGCGCCTGGTCGTGGACGTACTCGTCGATCGCCTGGATCTTCTCCGCGAACTCGTCCTGGTCGATCGTCACGGCCGCGTCGTTGATGAGCGCGTCCAGCTCGGCATCCTGCACCAGGTTGTAGTTGATGCCGCCCGGGTTGGACGACAGGTAGGTGCTGCGCAGCTGGTCCATGGGGTTGTCGAAGACGCCCCACTGCGACAGGTCGATGTCGTACTCGCCGTTCTTGGTGCGCGAGAGGAACGTGTTGCGCTCGATGCACGCGAGCGACAGGTTGATGCCTGCCGCAGCGGCATCCTCCCGCACGACCTCCGCCACCCGGGAGAGGTTGGCGTTGGACTGGTCGCAGAGGATCTCGAACGACAGCTCGTCGAACATGCCGTCACCGTCGGCGTCGGCGTAGCCGGCCTCCTCGAGCAGTTCGCGCGCGGCATCCGGGTCGAACGCGTACGGCTCCACGTCGGGGTTGTCGAAGCCGGGGAAGATCGGGCCGATGGGTCCGGCCATCTGCTCGCCGTCGCCCTGCAGGATCGTGGCGATGATCGATTCGGTGTCGACCACCATCGACAGCGCCTGCCGCACCGGCTGCTCCGCGAGCACCGGGTGCTGCATGTTGTAGGTCAGGTGCGCGAAGCCGAGCGCGCCGACCTCGGCCATCTCGATGTTGGGGTCGGACTCCAGCGAGGCCACCGCCGAGGCGGGGACGGAGTTGCCCATCAGGTCGATGTCACCGTTGCGCAGCGCGAGGAGCATCGTGTTGACGTCGGGGTACACGACGTATTCGACGGTCTCCACCTGCGCGCCGCCCTCGGGGGCGTAGGGGTAGTTCTCATTGGCCTTCATCGTGTACCGCTGGCCGCGGGTCATGGAGTCCAGCACGTACGCGCCGGCACCGACCCAGTTGGAGTCGTTCGCGAAGCCGGCGAGGTCGTCGACCTCACCGAACAGGTGCGCCGGGACGACCCGCATCCAAAAGCCCACGCCTTCCGCGAACGGCGCGTAGGGCTCGGTGAGCCGGAAGATCACGGTGTGGTCGTCGGGCGTCTCGATGGACTGCACCCAGGTGAGCTTGGCTGCGACGTTTCCGAGCTGGTTGTCGATGATCGCCTGCGCGGTGAAGCGCACGTCCTCGGAGGTGACCGGCTCGCCGTCGGTCCACTCGTAGTCGTCGCGCAGCGTGAAGATCACCGTGGCGCCGTCGTCCTCGAGCTCGTAGCCCTCGGCGAGTTCGGGCACCTTCTGGCCGCTCGAGTCGATGCGCATCAGCTGCGGGTACATCGCGTTGAGGATCCAGCTGTCGGTCTTGGACAGCGACCCCAGCGGGTTGAAGTTGGCGACGTCGGTGGTGGTGCCGATGCGCAGCGTCGCTCCGCCTTCGGCTCCGGCCGGTTCCGGCTCGTCGGCGTTCAGGGCGCAGCCGCTGAATATCAGGGCGGCTGCGGCGATCGCCGCGACCGCGGCGAATCCTCTTCTTGTCTTCATTTGTTACCAGACCTCTCTCAACACACGAAGAACGTTGGTTCCGATGACTTTGCGGATGTCCTCGTCGCTGTACCCGTTCTTGACGAGCCAGCCGACGATGTTGGTGAAGTTCTCCGCGGGGTTCTCCATGCCGGCCACGTAGGGCACCCGGGGGTGCTCGACGTGCCCGTGCGCCTGCTGGATCGTCAGATGGCCGGAGAAGGAATCGTGGAGACCGACGTGGTCTCCGAAGTTGGTGTCAGGCCCGAATGCGACGTGGTCGATGCCGACCAGGTCGACGCAGTACCGGAAGTGGTCCATGACGGATTCGAGCGAGTGCTCGGGGTGTTCCGCCGACAGCGTGGTGTGGGGAGCGGCTTCGATGCCGATCACGCCGCCGCGTTCGGCGCAGGCGACGATGACGTCGTCGGGCTTCATGCGGTTGGTGGGCCACACGGCGCGGGCTCCGGCGTGGGTGATGAAGATCGGCACCGACGATGCTTCGACGACTTCCCGGCTGGTGCGGTCCGAGGAGTGCGAGATGTCGATGGCCAGGCCCAGCTTGTTCATGCGCTCGACCGCGCGGCGACCGAAGTTGGTCAGCCCGCCGTCGGTGGGCTCGGCAAGACCCGACCCCAGCTGGTTCGCCATGGAGTACGCGATGCCGATCTGGCGGATCCCGAGACCGTAGAGGATGTCGAGGCGGTCGAGTTCGTTCTCGATGGCCGTCGCCGCCTCGAGTCCGGCCACGAGGGCGATGCGGCCGGTGGCCTTGGCCTTCTCGAGGTCGGCGACCGTGCGGGCCAGCACGACGTGGTCCTGCTGGGCGACGTCGGCGAAGCGCAGTCCGATGTCGAAGATGACGTCGTTCCACTTCCAGCCGCTCTCGCTGGTGACGCAGTTGGTGCCGTTCATGAAGTTGTCGAAGTATGCCGACATCCCCGACCGTGCGAGCCCGGCGAACCCCATGGCGTTGCGACCGGTGTGGTTGTACTCGCGCAACTCGTACGGATCAGCCGTCAGGATCTTCGGGTGCTCGTGCAGCGAGATCGCGTGCTCGTCGTGGAGGATCCGGGTCACGCGCACGGTCTGCTCTTCGTCGAGACCGAGGTCGTACGAGGGCACCCGGTCGAACTCGGTCGCCAGTGCGAAGACGCGGTAGTCGGCGTGCGGCTCCAGGTAGTCGAACGACGTGTAGCCGGTGTAGCGCGGGCTGGGCTCTTGCATGTCACTCCAGTGGTAGGACCTCTAACCTCTCCGACTATAGGGGTGGCGGTTCGGGTACATCAGCCACCGGCGCGATCTGTAACACGGAATTAACGCCAATAGGCTCGACGGGTGACCACGCGAGACACTCTCAACCGCGACATCCTGCGGCTGGCGGTGCCTGCGCTGGGCGCGCTGGTGGCCGAGCCGATGTTCCTCATCGTGGATGCCGCCCTCGTCGGGCATCTCGGGATCGTGACGCTGGCGGGCCTGGGCATCGCCAGTGCGGTGCTGCAGACGATCGTCGGGCTCATGGTGTTCCTCGCGTATGCCACCACCCCGGCCGTGGCCCGCCGGTTCGGCGCAGGGCAGTTCGCCTCGGCGGTGCGGGCCGGCGTCGATGGCCTGTGGCTGGCTCTGGGGCTGGGCGCGGCACTGGCGGTGGCCGGATCGCTGGCGACACCGGGCATCGTCGCCCTGTTCGGCGCATCGGCGGAGGTGGCCGAGCAGGCCCAGATCTACCTCGGCATCTCGATGTGGGGCCTGCCTGCGATGCTCATCGTCTTCGCCGCGACCGGGCTGCTGCGCGGCATGCAGGACACCGTCACGCCGCTGTGGATCGCCGGTCTCGGCTTCGGTGCAAACGCCCTGCTGAACTGGCTGTTCATCTACGGGTTCGGCTGGGGGATCGCCGGCTCCGCCTTCGGCACCGTGATGGCGCAGTGGGGGATGGTCGCGGCGTACGCCGTGGTGGTCAGGCGCTTGGCCCGGCGCCACGCGGCATCCGTCCTCCCCCAGCGCGACGGGATGCGCGGCTCGGCCCGCTCCGGCGGGTGGCTGTTCCTTCGTACCGTGTCGCTGCGGGCGGCACTGCTGGCCACCGTCGCGGTGGCGACGGGGCTCGGCACCGACGAACTGGCCGGCTGGCAGATCGCGTTCACGATCTTCTCCACCGCCGCGTTCGCGCTGGACGCCCTCGCGATCGCCGCGCAGGCGCTGATCGGCAAGGGACTGGGCGCCGGGGACGAGCGGGGCGTGCGGCGAGTGCTGGGGCGCACCGTCGCGTGGGGCGTCTGGTTCGGTGTGATCGTGGGCGCGGTGGTCGCCGCGGCATCCCCGGTCTTGGGTCTGGTCTTCACCGGCGACCCCGCGGTGGCCGCCCTCGTCCAGCCCGCGCTGCTCGTGCTCGCCGTGGCGCAGCCGATCTGCGGGGTGGTCTTCGTGCTCGACGGGGTGCTGATGGGAGCGGGCGACGCGCGCTATCTCGCGATCGCCGGCGGACTCAACCTGGTGCCCTTCGTGCCGGCGCTGCTCATCGTGGCGGCGCTGCAACCGCCGGGTGCGGCCGGGCTGGCGTGGCTGGCGGCGACGTTCTTCGGCGTCTACATGCTGGCGCGCCTGGCGACCCTCGGCTGGCGGGTGCGGCGGCCGGAGTGGATCACCGCGGGCGGCTGATCACGCCCAGCGGCGGCACCACTCGTACATCACGACGGCGGCCGCGGCGCTGGCGTTGATCGAGCGGGTCGAGCCGTACTGGGCGATCTCGACCGCGCTGTCGGCTGCGGCCAGCGCCTCGGGCGACAGGCCGGGGCCCTCCTGGCCGAACAGCAGGACGCAGCGTTCGGGGAGCTCGGCCCGGTCGACCGGGATCGACCCCGGGACGTTGTCGACCGCGACGATCGGCAGGCCCGCCTCGGCGGCCCACGCCGCGAAGGCGGCCACATCCTCGTGGTGGCGCACGTGCTGGTAGCGGTCGGTGACCATCGCGCCGCGACGGTTCCAGCGGCGCTTGCCGATGATGTGCACTTCGGCGGCGCCGAACGCGTT
The DNA here is from genome assembly GCF_030246865.1 of Microbacterium sp. zg-B96. NCBI lineage: Bacteria > Bacillati > Actinomycetota > Actinomycetes > Micrococcales > Microbacteriaceae > Microbacterium > Microbacterium sp. zg-B96. The sequence continues at coordinate 3,263,328 of NZ_CP126738.1, forward strand.
GGCGCTGCGCACGATGGAGCCGATGTTCATGTCGTGCTGCCAGTTCTCGATCGCGACGTGGAACGGATGCCGCTTGGCGTCGAGATCGGCCACGATCGCCGCCATCGTCCAGTAGCGGTAGGCGTCGATCACGTTGCGGCGGTCGCCGTGCGCGAGCAACTCCGGGTCGTAACGGGGATCGTCGGGCCAGGCATCCGGGCCACCCGGCCACGGCCCGACGCCGTGCGGCAGGGTCGGCTCGGCGGAATCGGCCGCGTCGGCCTCGGGGGCGGGTGCGGCGGAGTCGGTCACCGAACCAGGCTAACGAGCGAAACCGCGTCGGAATTCAGTCTGTGGAGCTGTGGCACCCTGGATATCGGCCCCTCGCGGCCCCACAGCCTGAATTCCGACGCCCCACCCCGCATTTCGGCTGGCCGAAGTATCTGCTAACTTTTCGGCATGCCGAAAACTGCGTCGCTGGAGCGCCCCGACCCTCCGACGCGGCGTGCGCTGGGTTCCTCAAAGCTCGCGTGGCTGCTGGGACCGGCGATCGTGGCCGGGGTGGCGTACCTGGACCCGGGCAACGTCGCCAGCAACATGACCGCCGGCGCCCGCTACGGCTACCTGCTGGTGTGGGTCGTCGTCATCGGCAACGTCATGGCGTGGCTCATCCAGTACCTCTCCGCCAAGCTCGGCATCGTCACCGGACAGAGCCTGCCCGAAGTTCTCGGCGACCGGCTCCGCAACCCGTGGGGGCGCCGCGCCTACTGGCTGCAGGCGGAGCTGGTCGCCATGGCCACCGACATCGCCGAGGTCATCGGCGGCGCGGTCGCGCTCAACCTGCTGTTCGGCGTCCCGCTGCTGTGGGGCGGCGTCATCACCGGCGTCGTGTCGATCGGGCTGCTGCTGCTGCAGTCACGGCGCGGTCCGCGCGCGTTCGAGTTCGTCATCGCGGGGCTCGTCCTCATCATCGCGATCGGGTTCGTCTTCGGCGTCTTCGTCGCACCTCCCGACCCCGCCGGGATCGTCGGCGGCCTGGTCCCCCGCTTCGAAGGTGCCGACTCGGTGCTGCTGGCCGCCTCCATCCTCGGCGCGACGATCATGCCCCATGCGATCTACGCTCACTCCGCGCTGACCCGCGACCGGTTCGCGCCGGCCATCGGGATGGATGCCGGCACCCTCGATGTGCGCCGCGGCATCACCTCCGCCCGACTGCTGCGGGCCACAAAGTGGGACGTCACGATCGCGATGGCCGTCGCCGGCACGGTGAACCTGTGCATCCTGCTGCTGGCCGCCGCGGCGCTGTCCGGAGTGCCCGGCACCGACAGCCTCGAGGGCGCCCATGCGGCGCTGCACGACGGCATCGGCCCGGTCGTGGCGACGCTGTTCGCCGTCGGCCTGCTCGCCAGTGGCCTGGCCAGCACCGCCGTCGGCGCGTATGCCGGCGCGGAGATCATGCACGGGCTGCTGCGCGTGCGCGTGCCGCTGATCCTGCGCCGCCTGGTGACGCTGATCCCGGCGCTGGTGATCCTGGCGATCGGGTTCGACCCCACCGTCGCGCTGATCCTCAGCCAGGTCGTGCTGTCGTTCGGCATCCCCTTCGCCCTCGTGCCACTGGTCGCTCTCACCGCCCGGCACGATGTGCTGGGCGATCACCGCAACCGGGTGTGGACGACGATCGCGGGAGTCGCGGCATCCGTATTCCTGATCGCCCTCAACGCGCTGCTGCTGTGGCTGGTACTCACCGGCGCGTGACCACCCGCGAGTAGCCTGGATCGGTGCCCGCCTCGCCCACCGCCGTCGACGACTATCTGAAGACGATCTACCACCACACCGAGTGGCAGACCGATCCGATGAGCCCGTCGCGCCTGGCGGCGGAACTGCGACTGGCGCCGTCGAGCGTCACCGAGATGGTGCAGAAGCTCGCGGCGCAGGGCCTGGTGGCACACCGGCCGTATGGGCCGATCACGCTCACCGCAGCCGGCGAGCGCCGCGCGGCGGAGGTGATCCGGCGGCACCGGCTGGTGGAGACGTGGCTCGTGCGCGAGTTCGGCTACGCATGGGACGAGGTGCATGACGAGGCCGAGGTGCTCGAGCACACCATCAGCGACCGGCTGCTGGCGGGCATCGACGCCCGGCTGGGACACCCGCGTTTCGACCCGCACGGCGACGCGATCCCGGATGCCGACGGCATCGTGCACCGGGAACCCTTCGTGCTGCTGGCGCGTGCGGCGGCCGGCCACAGCGGGCGGGTGCTGCGGGTGAGCGACCGCGAAGCCGCACTGCTGCGGGCGTGTGAGGATGCCGGGATCGACGTGGGACACACCCTCACCGTCACCGGCGAGGGCCTCGTCTCCATCGACGGCGCACCGGCCGTGGCGCTGCCCGACGGCGCCGCCGAGGCGATCTGGATCACAGCCTGACGGGTGCCGCTCGGGTGCGCGGGCGGGTCAGCCGCGGATGCGGCGGCGGGTGCGCGCCGCCGTCTCGAACGGCCACGACACGCGCGTCGCCGTCTCGCAGAACTCCCACAGGCGCGCCGCGCGGTCGGAATCCGTCGTGATCTTCGACGGCGTCGCCTGGCGCGGGACGCCGCGGGAGAGCTGACCCGGGCCCCAGAACGAGCCGCTCTCGGCATCCGGATCCACCATCGCGCGCACCAGCGGCCAGGCGCCGTGCTCCTTGGACTGCGCGAACGCGGCCTGCAGGTTGTCGGCGAAGCGGGTGCCGCGGCTGGGTTCGTTGACCCCCAGGATGCCGCGGGTACGACCACTGGTGGAGTAACCGGGGTGGGCGACGAGGCTCCCCACCGGCACGCCCGCCTCCCGCAGCCGCCGGTCGGCTTCGTAGCCGATCGCCGCGGTCATGACCTTCGACTGCACGTAGGCGCGCCACGCCGAGTAGCCGGTCTTCAGCTCCGGGTCCTCCGGGTCGTACTGCCACATCGAGGTGGCCATGCTCCCCACCCACACCATGCGTCCGCCGGCGGCGGCGAGCGAGGGCAGCAGCTCGCCGGCGAGGACGAAGTGCCCGAGCACGTTGCTGGCCAGCACCATCTCGTGCCGGTCGGCGGTGAGCTCGCGTGCCTTGGGGGGGTGCACGATGCCCGCGTTCAGCAGCAGGCCGTCCAGGCCCCGGCGGCCGCGGGCGGTGGCCGCGGCGGCGCGCACCGAGCCGAGGTTGCTGGTGTCCAGCAGCAGCGTCTCCACGGTGCCGGGCGCGGCATCCGGCAGCTGTCGCGTCAGCGCGGCGCGCGCGGCGGCGAGTCGGTTGGGGTTGCGGCCGGTCATCACCACGTGCGCGCCGGCGAGGGTCAGCTGCAGTGCGGAGAAGAACCCCAGGCCCTTGTTGGAGCCGGTGATCAGGTAGCGACGTCCGCCGAGGTCGGGTAGGCACTCAGGGTCCCAGTCGTCTCCGCGTCTCGCCACCCCTCCGACATTAGGGGCACGCGGCGCCGATAGGCTGGCCACATGCGGACCCGCGCCGACATCGAATGCTGGCTGACCGATATGGACGGCGTGCTCGTCCACGAGAACCGCCCGGTCCCGGGCGCGGCCGAACTGCTCGCGCAGTGGCGCGACAGCGGCACGCCGTTCCTCGTGCTGACGAACAATCCGATCTTCACGCCCCGCGACCTGAGCGCCCGGCTGCGCGCGTCGGGGCTGGACGTGCCGGAGGAGCGCATCTGGACCTCGGCGCTGGCGACGGCGGAGTTCCTGCGCTCGCAGCTGCCCGGCGGCACCGCGTACGTCATCGGCGAAGCGGGGCTGACGACCGCACTGCACGAGGCGGGCTACATCATTACCGAGACTCAGCCGGACTACGTCGTGGTCGGCGAGACCAGGCAGTACTCGTTCGAGGCGATCACGAAGGCCATCCGCTTCATCAACAACGGGGCGCGGTTCATCGTCACCAACCCCGATGCCACCGGTCCCACCCCCTACGGCGTCGTGCCGGCGACCGGCGCATTCGCGGCACTGATCACCAAGGCCACCGGCAAGGAGCCGTACGTCGTCGGCAAGCCCAACCCGATGATGTTCCGCTCAGCCCTGAACCGCATCGGCGCGCACTCCGAGGAAACCGGCATGATCGGCGACCGCATGGACACCGACGTCGTCGCGGCGATCGAGGCGGGCCTGCACTCGGTGCTCGTCCTCACCGGCATCAGCGACCGCACCGAGATCGAGCGCTACCCGTTCCGCCCCGACGAGATCCTCAATTCCGTCGCCGATCTGCTGAACCCCGAGCCTGCCGAGACCGAGCTGCCCGAGGTGCTGTGATGGGCGTGCTCGACGAGGCGGAGGCGCTGCGGGCGACGGATGCCGCGGCCTGGCGCGCCTGGCTCGAGGAGCACCATGCCACCTCGACCGGCGTGTGGCTGCTGCGCCCGCGCGCCGGAGTGGCCGCGGAACTGGTCGGCTACGACGCCGCGGTGCGCCAGGCGCTGTGCTTCGGCTGGGTGGACGGCACGGTGCGTCCGTACGACGCCGAGATGCTCGGCCAGTGGTACGCGCCCCGCCGGCCGGGCAGCGGCTGGGCGGCGACCAACAAGGCGCGGGTGATCGAGCTGGAGGCATCCGGTGAGATGACCGACGCAGGCAGGCGCGCGATCGAGGCCGCGAAGGCATCCGGCGCCTGGGAGCTGCTGGACGGCCCCGAGGCCGGCATCGAGCCGGCCGAGCTGACGGCGGCACTGGACGCCGTGCCGGCGGCGCGGGCGAACTGGGACGCATTCCCCCGCTCGGCCCGCAAGATGGGCCTCACCCAGATCGCGATGGCCAAGCGGCCGGAGACCAAGTCGGCACGCATCGCGAAACTGGTCGCGGATGCCGTGGAAGGAAAACGCCCGTGAACGAATTCGAACAGACCCTGCTGCTGGTGTCGGTGGCGCTGATGACGGCGACGACGCTGGTGATCGTGGTGGTGCAGTACATCCGCGGGCGCGGCCAGGACCACTGACATGGCGATCCTGCTGGGAGTGTCGGGGCTCGCGGTCCTGCTGGTGGCACTGGTCCTGTTCGTGCGGACGTCGCGACAGGCATCCGAATCAGGGGCGACCACCAACCGCAGGGCGGTGCTCGTGCTGACCCTGCTGGGCCTGGTGCTGGCGCTCGCGTCGCAGCTCCCGATCTTCCAGGCGTAGCCCGGGCGAACGCGGCCGCTACTGCGGCTGCAGACCCAGGTCGTCGAGGTCGATCGCGGCGAGCCACTGCAGGCCAGCGGCCTCCACGGCATCCTGAGCCCCGGTCTTGCGGTCGACGATCACGGCGACGGCAACGGGCTCGGCGCCCTCGCGGCGCAGCGCTTCGACGGCCTTGAGCGCGGACTGCCCGGTGGTGGAGGTGTCCTCCACCACGACGACCCGCTTGCCGACGACGTCGGCGCCCTCGACCTGCCGGCCGCGGCCGTGGTCCTTCGGCTCCTTGCGCACGACGAACGCATCCAGCGGCGTGCCGGCGTGCACCGACTCGTGCATGATCGCGTTGGCGATCGGGTCGGCACCGAGAGTGAGGCCGCCGACGGCGACGACACCGTCGACGTCGCGCACGAGATCCAGCATGATGCGCCCGATCGCGGGCGCGGCGCGGTGGTCGAGCGTGAGCTTGCGCATGTCGACGTAGTAGGTCGCCTTGGCGCCGCTGGACAGAGTGAAGTCGCCGTGGAACACCGCCTCGTCCCTGATCAGCGCGATGAGGTGCTGGCGGTCGGCTTCGAGAGCGGGCGTGGAGGCGACGGTCATGACCCGAGTCTACGGATGCCGCGTGGCCCTGCCGGGGCGCAAGAACGGCGGATCTTTCTCACGCCACACCCTCGGAGGGGCCGCGTTCACCGCGCCCTATAGTCAAGATCGACAGTACGAACTCGGCGGTGCGCCCGAACGCACGTCGTCCGCCACGAGCACAGGAGTCCGCATGACGACCATGGGGATCGTTGCGGAGCGTGCGGGGGAAACCCGCGTCGCTGCCACGCCCGCCACCATCGCGAAGCTGATCGCGCTCGGCTACGAGCTGATCGTGGAGGCGGGCGCCGGCGCGGCGTCGTCGTATCCGGATGCCGCGTATCGCGACGCCGGTGCGCGCACCGTCACGCGGGCCGAAGCGTGGGCCGCTGACGTCGTGCTGAAGGTGAACCCGCCGACGCCCGACGAGATCGCGTTGCTGGCAGACGGGGCGACGATCATCGCGCTGCTGTCGCCGGCGCTGCGGCCCGACGTACGGGAGTCGCTGCAGACACGCGGCATCACCGCGCTCGCCCTCGACGCCGTGCCGCGCATCTCGCGTGCCCAGTCGATGGATGTGCTCAGTTCGATGGCCAACATCTCCGGCTACCGTGCCGTCATCGAGGCCGCGCACGAGTTCGGCCGGTTCTTCACCGGCCAGGTGACCGCCGCGGGCAAGGTCCCACCCGCCACCGTGCTGGTCGCGGGGGCCGGCGTCGCCGGGCTCGCCGCCATCGGCGCGGCATCCTCGCTCGGCGCGATCGTCCGAGCCACCGACCCACGCCCCGAGGTCGCCGACCAGGTGCGCTCCATCGGCGGCGAGTACCTGCCGGTGGTGGTCGACGAGGTCATGGAATCCAGCGACGGCTACGCGAAGGCCACGAGCGAGGCGTATGACCGCGCCGCCGCCGCGCTGTACTCGGCGCAGGCCCGCGAGGTCGACGTCGTCATCACGACCGCCCTGATCCCCGGGCGCCCCGCACCACGACTGCTCACTGCGGCTGACGTCGCGAGCATGAAGCCGGGCAGCGTCATCGTCGACATGGCCGCCGCCCACGGCGGCAACGTCGAGGGTTCGATCGACGGGCAGCGCGTCGTCACCGACAACGGCGTGACCATCCTGGGCTACTCCGACCTCGCATCGCGCCTGCCGGCGCAGGCATCACAGCTGTACGGCACGAACCTGGTGAACCTGGTGAAGCTGCTCACGCCCGGCAAGGACGGCCGGCTCGTCATCGACTTCGACGACATCGTGCAGCGTTCCATCACGGTGGTCCAGGGCGGCCGGTCGACGTGGCCACCACCGCCGGTACAGGTGTCCGCGGCGCCGGTCGCGGCATCCACCCCTTCCGCCGCGTCCGCCCCGGTCAAGCCGAAGCGCACGCTGTCGCCCGCCGGCCGCACCGGCCTGATCGCGCTGGGAATCGCCGCACTGTTCGCGGTGTCGGCGGTCGCCCCGGCCCCGCTGCCGCAGCACCTCACCGTGCTGGTGCTGTCGGTGATCGTCGGCTTCTACGTGATCGGCAAGGTGCACCACGCTCTGCACACGCCGCTGATGAGCGTCACCAACGCGATCTCGGGGATCATCGTCGTCGGCGCCATGCTGCAGGTGACGATCCCCGACCCGCCGGTGCAGATCCTCGCCGCGATCGCGGTGCTGCTGGCATCCATCAACATCTTCGGCGGGTTCGCCGTCACGCGGCGCATGCTCGCCATGTTCTCGAAGGGTGACCGATGACCGCCGCCTCCGTGGCCACCGCCGCCTACATCGTCGCGGCGCTGCTGTTCGTGCTGAGCCTGCGCGGGCTCAGCAGCCACGAAAGCGCGCGCGCCGGTGTCGGCTACGGCATCGCCGGCATGACCATCGCACTCGGCGCGACCGCGTGGGTGTCGGTGCAGAACGCGTGGGGCGACCCGCAGGCCACCTTCGGGCTGGTGCTGCTGGGCATCGCGGTGCTCCTCGGCGCGGCGGTGGGACTGTGGCGGGCACGGGCGGTGGAGATGACCGGGATGCCCGAGCTCATCGCGCTGCTGCACTCGTTCGTGGGTCTGGCTGCCGTGCTCGTGGGCTGGAACGGCGCCCTGCACGACCCCGGGCTGTCGGGGGCGCTGCGCGACATCCACCACGCCGAGGTGTTCATCGGCGTCTTCATCGGTGGCGTGACGTTCACCGGATCGATCGTGGCGTACCTGAAGCTGTCGGCGCGCATGTCGTCCAGGCCGCTCATGCTGCCGGGGAAGAACATCCTCAACGTGGGGGCGCTCGTCGCCTTCCTGGCGCTGACCGTCTGGTACGTCATCACGCCGTCGATCTGGCTGCTCGTGGCCGTCACGGTGCTGGCGCTGGCGCTGGGATGGCACCTGGTGGCATCCATCGGCGGCGGTGACATGCCCGTGGTCGTCTCGATGCTCAACAGCTACTCCGGCTGGGCGGCGGCGGCGGCAGGTTTCCTGCTGAACAACGACCTGCTGATCGTCACCGGTGCGCTGGTGGGGTCGTCGGGTGCGTACCTGTCGTTCATCATGTGCAAGGCGATGAACCGGTCGTTCCTGTCGGTGATCGCCGGCGGCTTCGGGATCGCGGCGCCGGCGGCTGGCGACGTGGACCACGGCGAGCACCGCGAGGTGGATGCCGAGACGGTCGCGGACCTGCTGCGTGACGCGTCGTCGGTGGTGATCACGCCCGGGTACGGCATGGCCGTCGCGCAGGCCCAGTACCCGGTGGCCGAGCTCGCCCACCGGCTGCGGGAGCGGGGAGTGGACGTGCGGTTCGGCATCCATCCCGTTGCCGGGCGGCTGCCCGGGCACATGAACGTGCTGCTGGCCGAGGCGAAGGTGCCGTACGACATCGTGCTGGAGATGGACGAGGTGAACGACGACTTCGCGGCCACGTCGGTGGTGCTGGTGATCGGCGCGAACGACACCGTCAATCCCGCCGCCGCGGAGGATCCGACGTCGCCGATCGCGGGGATGCCGGTGCTGCGGGTGTGGGAGGCGGAGAACGTCGTGGTGTTCAAGCGGTCGATGGCCGCCGGCTATGCCGGGGTGCAGAACCCGCTGTTCTATCGCGACAACACGCAGATGCTGTTCGGCGACGCGAAGGAGCGGGTCGAGGACATCCTCCGTTCCCTGTAGCCGCCGGCTTGCTGCCGAGTGAGTATTCGTCGCGTCGAGTGAGTATTCGCGTTGCCGAGTGAGTATTCGCGCTCGCGAGTGAGTATTCGTCGCGTCGAGCGAGTACTCGCGCCCGTTACGACCCGTCGCGCCAGGAGTGCTGCGGCTCGAAGCCGAGCAACCGGCGGGCCTTGTCGATCGAGAACAGGGTCGCGTGCGGGGCCAGCTCGCCGCGCACGGGCACGCCCGGGAACACTTCCGCCACCAGCTCGGCCGCCGGGCGGGACATGACGGTGTCGGCCGCCGCGATGAGGAAGTGGTCGAAGCCGGCCGGTGCGACCTCGAGTGCGCGCAGGATCGCCTGCGCTCCATCCCGCGCGTCGATATAGGACCACAGGTTCCACTTGCGCCGGGTGGCATCCGCGTCGAAATCAGGGAACGCCGCGTAATCCTCCGGATCCATCACGTTGGAAAAGCGCAACGCGGTGATCGACAGCGACGGATGCCAGCGCACCAGCTCGATCGCCATCTGCTCTTCCAGGTGCTTCACGAGCGAGTAGACCGACTCCGGACGCGCCGGATAGCCCTCGTCGACGGGGATGTACGGCGGCGGCACATCGAACGGCAGCCCCTGCACGGTCTCACTGGAGGCGTAGACGATGCGCTCGACACCGAGTCGCACGGCTGCCCAGAACACGTTGAACGTGGCGGCCATGTTGTTGTGGAACGTGGCGACATCGCTGCGGATGCCGGGGGCCGGAATGGCCGCGAGGTGCACCAGCGCATCGATGCCGTCGTGCTGATCGTTCACGCCGGCGATCGCGTCGATCACCTGGCCGAAGTCGGTGAGGTCGACCTGCACGAATCCAGGACCCCGCGTCCCGACGACGTCGAGACCGATGACGGTGTGGCCGGCATCCCGCAGAACGCGGACGACGGTGCGGCCGAGCTTTCCAGAGGATCCAGTGACGGCGATGCGCATCTCCCCAGAATGCCACGGCGAATACTCACTCGGCAGCACGAATACTCACCCGGCAGCACGAATACTCACTCGGCAGCACGGGGCGGGCACGTCGGGGGTCGACCGTAGGCTGGGGGGTATGCGGCTTGCCACCTGGAACGTGAACTCCATCCGCGCGCGCGTCGTGCGCACCGTCGACTTCGCCGTGCGCGAGGGCATCGACGTGCTGGCGATACAGGAGATCAAGTGCAAGCCGGAGCAATTCCCCTATGAGGCCTTCGAGGATGCCGGCTATCACGTCGTCGCCCACGGCCTCAACCAGTGGAACGGCGTCGCCATCGCCAGCCGCGAGCCGATCGAAGACGTCGAGACGTCCTTCCCCGGCATGCCCGGCTTCGCCAAGGGCCACGAGGGACCCGACGCCCCGCTCGAGGCGCGCGCCATCGGCGCGACGATCGGCGGCGTGCGTGTGTGGAGCCTCTACGTCCCCAACGGCCGCTCCCTCGACGACCCGCACTACCTCTACAAGCTCGACTGGCTCGGCGCCCTCGCCCAACACGCCCGCGACTCGCTGACGACCAACCCGGATCTTGCGCTGACCTTCGTCGGCGACTTCAACATCGCCCCGACGGATGCCGACAACGGCGACCCCGCCGTCGTGGAGGGCGTCTCGACGCACGTCTCACCGCCCGAGCGCGAGGCGTTCCGCGCGATCGAGGAGGCCGGCATGATCGATGTCGTCCGCCCCCTCGTCCCCACCGGGTTCACCTACTGGGATTACAAGCAGCTGCGCTTCCCCCGCAACCAGGGCATGCGCATCGACTTCATCCTCGGCTCGCACGCGTTCGCCGATCGCGTCACCGGCGCTGCCATCCACCGCGACGAGCGCAAGGGCGACATCCCCAGCGACCACGTCCCGGTGGTGGTCGACCTCGACGTCACCTCCCCCGAGGACGATGACGACCGCCCGATGATCTTCGGCTGACCGACCCGAAGAAGCCCGAAGAACCCCCGACCCTGCCTCACCCCATCGCGACGCCGGTGACGGGCACCCCGTCCGGCGCGTACCGCAGCAGCAGGGCGCCGGTGCCGCCCACCACGGGCGGTGCCACCAGCCGCAACCGGGCGGGCGGCCTGCCGTTGGCGAACACGCGCTTGCCCACGCCGAGCACGATCGGGTAGACCCACAGCACGAGCTCGTCGTATGCCTCGGCCGCCAGCAGCGTCTGCACGAAGTCGAGGCTGCCGATGACGTGGACATCCTCATGCTTCTCGCGCAGCGCGGCGACCTCCGCCGCGGCATCCGCACCCAACTGCGTCGCGCCCTGCCATTCCAGAGTCGGCCTGCCGCGGGACGCGACGTACTTCGGGATCTCGGCGAACCTGCGCCCACGCCGCCTGCGGCGGCTGCTCAACCTTGATCCGCGCCAGCCTCAACGCCGCTGCGCGGCATCGATCCTGGCGGTATCGAGAATGTCGCGGCGAACCGCTCCAGCAGTGCCGGGTCGCCGCGGCGCACCTCGACGACGCCGGCATCCTGCGCCTGCTGCGGCCCGAGCTCACCGGAGATCAGCCGGCGGATGCCGAACCCCGCGGACAGCACGACATCGGCCTCTCCCGCGGGGGCCCATCCCCCCGCGGCGAGTGGCGCGACCCGCAGGCCCTCCGCGGACACTCCGGCGCGCACCCCCACCTCCCCCAGATGAACGTCGTACGTGGTCGGTGGCAGCGCCGCTGCGGCATCCGCCACGAATGCCGACCGCAGTGCGATCGTGAACGAATCCGCCGTGACGACGTCGCCGTCGGCGGGCTCGCCCATCGCTTGGAATCCCCACCGCCCGAGCGCGAGCACGATGGGCTCGAGTTCGCGGCCGTACGCGGTCACCTCGTACACCAGCCCGCGGTGGGCCAGCGGCACGCGGCGGATCACGCCGGCATCCTGCAGTTCCTTCAGACGGGTGGAGAGGATGTTGGTCGGGATGCGTGGCAGCCCCTGTTTGAGATCGGTGTACCGACGCGGGCCCACCAGCAGGTCCCGGATGATCAGCAGCGCCCACCGCTCCCCGATCAGCTCGACGGCGGTGGTGAGACCGCAGTATTGGCCGTAACTGCGCGCCGCCACCTACGCCTGGCTCTGCTCGGCGTAGGCCGCCGGGCCCGACTGCACAGCCGCCGGGTCCATGTAGAAGAACTCCAGCACGTTGCCGTCGGGGTCCTCCAGGTCGCGGGTGTACATGAAGCCCAGGTCCTTCGGAGCCGCCGGCTCCACTCCCCCGTTGGCGATCCCGACCGCCAGGGTGGCGTCGACGTCGTCGCGCGAGGGCCGCGTGAGGGCCACGAGAACCTGGGCGGTGGTGGCGGGGTCTGCCACCTGCTTCTCGGTGAAGGTCGCGAAGTACTCGCGGGTCAGCATCATGAAATAGACGTTCTCGTCCCAGACGATGCACGCCGCGTTCTCATCGGAGAACAGCGGATTCACCCTGGCGCCGAGGGCGGTGTAGAACGCAGTGCTGCGCTGCAGGTCTGCCGTGGGCAGATTGACGAAGATCTCGGTCACGACGTGCTCCTTTGCAATGCCGCCGCCTCGGGCGGATGGCTCATGCTTGCAAAAAACAAGTAGCCGGTCAAGAGGTGCCGCGACCCACTCCGTCTCGCGGGGGATGCCACCGTCGACGCTCCCCCCTACGTTGGAGTGATGAGCACGATCCCGCTCCCCTTCACCGCGCCGCGCCGCCGCCCGCCGACGCCCGGCGACCAGCGCACCGACCTCTGGCTCAGCGGCGGTCTGTTCGTCGCCGCCGTGGTGAGCTCCTGGCTCGGCCAGATCGCCGGATACTTCGGCGAGGACACCCCGGGACTGGGCTGGGCGCTGGCGTATGCCGCCGCCGTGACCGTGCCGCTCGCGCTGCGCCGCCGCTACCCCGCCACCGTGCTGGTGATCGTCGCCATCGCCTACTTCGCCGGCGTGACCTTCCACATCACCGACATGTACATCGGCCAGGTGGCACTGTTCATCGCGCTGTACACGGTCGGCGCCTGGCTGGACGACCGCCGCCGCGCGACGATCGTCCGCGTGCTCGTGGTCATCGCGATGTTCGTGTGGCTGCTGGTGACCACCTTCCAGGCCGCCGTCGACCCGTCGGATGAGGGACTGTCCCGCGCCGGTGCGTTCTCGCCGTTCGCGGCGTTCATGGTCATCCAGTTCATGGTCAACATCGCGTACTTCGGCGGCGCCTACTATCTCGGCGACCACGCCCACGCGGCGGCGCTCGCGCGCACCGCGCTGGAGGAGCGCACCGCCGAACTCGAACGGGAACGTGAGCTCACCACCGCACAGGCGGTGGCACTTGACCGGGTGCGCATCGCCCGCGAACTCCACGACGTCGTGGCCCATCACGTCTCGGCGATGGGCGTGCAGGCCGGCGCCGCACGGACGGTGCTGGAGCGAAATCCGGATGCCGCGCGCGCCGCGCTGACGGGAGTGGAGGCATCCGCCCGCTACGCCCTCGACGAGATGCGTCACCTGCTGGAGACTCTGCGCACGCCGGATGCCGACGCACCAGGGTCCTCGACGCTGCACCTGTCCGCGCTGCCGGAGCTCATCGCGCACGCCAACGCCAACGGGCTGCCCACGACGTACACCGTGGTCGGGGAACCGTTCGAACCGACCGAGTTCGTGCAGGTGAACCTCTACCGCATCGCGCAGGAATCCCTCACGAACGCCCGCCGCCACGGTGGACCGGGCGCGACCGCCGACGTGCGGCTGCGGTACGACCACGACGCGATCGAGCTCGAGGTCGCCAACACCGGCCGCGTCCGCCTGCAGCACCCGGCGGGGCTGGGGCTGGTGGGCATGCGCGAGCGCGCCTCCGCCTCGGGCGGCACCCTGCACGTCGGGCCCCGGCCGCGCGGCGGCTTTCTGGTGCGGGTGCGCATCCCCGTGGCCGTGCCGGTGCCCGCATGAGCGCGCCGACACGCGTTTTGCTGGTCGATGACCACGCCGTCATGCGCGCCGGGTTCCGGATGATCCTGGATGCCGCCGACGACATCCTGGTCGTCGGCGAGGCCGCCACCGGCGTGGAGGCGCTGGCCGCGGCATCCGCGTTGCAGCCGGATGTCGTCTGCATGGACGTGCAGATGCCCGATATGGACGGGCTGGAGGCGACGCGGCGCATCGTCGCCGACCCCCACATCACGGCGGCGGTGGTGATCGTGACGACCTTCGACCGGGACGACTACCTGTTCCAGGCGCTGTCGGCGGGGGCGAGCGGATTCCTGCTGAAGAACGCCGGACCGGAGGATCTGACCTCGGCGGTGCGGGTCGCCGCCGCCGGCGACGCACTGCTGGCCCCGGAGGTCACCCGCCGCGTGATCGAGCGGTTCACGTCCGCGGCATCCGCCCCCGCCGGCGCCCCCGGTGCCGCTGCCGGAGCCGGCGCCGGAGCCGCTCCGGTGTCGCTAGCGCACAGTCCCGGCGCCACGAACCATGCGCGAGTGACACTCGAGCAGCCCATCGACCTCACCGAGCGGGAGGCGGAGGTGCTGCAGCTGCTCGCGCGGGCGCGCAGCAACGCCGAGATCGCGCGGGAGCTGTTCATCGGCGAAGCCACCGTCAAGACGCACGTGTCCAACGTGCTGCAGAAGCTCGGCGCCCGCGACCGGGTCGCGGCGGTCGTCTACGCCCATACCCACGGACTCGTCTGACCCGGGTTCCGGGTCGCGGGTCGGGACGGGGTTCGGGTTCGGGTTCCGGGGTCGGGGTCGGGGTCGGGACGGGGTTCGGGGACCGATACGCGCCCCAAACCCCCGCAAACCCGGGTTCGGGAACCGATACGCGCCCCAAGCCCGGGTGAAACGGGGTTCGGGCACCGATACGGGCCCCACCTGCACCGAAACCGGGTTCGGGGGCGAGGTTCCGGGTGGGGGTCGGAACGGCGTTCGGGAACCGATACGCGCCCCAAACCCCCGCAAACCCGGGGTCGGGAACCGATACGCGCCCCAAAGCCCCGCAAACCCGGGTTCGGGAACCGATACGCACCCCAAACGCGGGGTGGATGCGCGAAACCCCGGCGCCGCGGTGCGGGCCGGGGCTTCGAGGCGGCGGGTCAGGCCGCGGCGGAAACGGCGGAAGCGGCAGAGTCGGCCGGTGCGTACCGCTGGATGAGCGCGACGAACGCACTCAGGTACGCGACGAGGAACGTGGCCGTCTCGTCGTTGGTGACCTCGCCGTTGTCGGTGAACAGACCCGGCAGCGACTGCACGTAGCCCTCAGGCTGGCCGAGCGTGGGCGCGTTGAAGTGGCTGAGGATGGCCTTGAGGTGCTGCTGCGCCGCAGCGGTGGCGATGCCGCCGCCCGAGGTGCCGATGACGGCGGTCGGCTTGCCGTTGAACGACGCCTGAGCGTAGGGACGCGACGACCAGTCCAGCGCGTTCTTCAGCACGCCGGGGATGGAGCGGCTGTACTCCGGCGTGACGATGATGACGCCGTCGACGCGGTCGATCGCGTCCTTGAAGTCGCGCGCGGCCTGCGGGAACTCCGCCTCGAGGTCGACCGAGTAGAACGGCAGATCGGCGATCGGGATCTCCACGAGCGTGACGCCCTCGGGGGCCAGTCGCTCCAGCGCCTTTGCGAGGCGGCGGTTGATCGAGGTCGACGAGAGGCTGCCGACGATGTAGCCGATGGTCAGTTCGGTCATGTGTGTTTCTCCAAGGGGGTCGGGTAGTCGCGGGGGCGCGATACCTACGGCGTCAACGTCCGCCCGCGGCATATATTCCAGCGCATGCAGTTAGGCGGTCCCTGAGAGCTCTCCCCCACAGGGGGGAGGTCGACAAACCCCTCCCACGGGGGAGGTTGCCCGGTCGCGACTTCCGTAGCGTTGAAGCATCGACCGAGGAGGAGCTTCATGCTCGAACTGACCGGAATCACCAAGAGCTACGGCACGCGCCGTGTGCTCGACGACGTCGGGTTCACCGTCGCCCCCGGGCGGCTGACCGGCTTCGTCGGCGGCAACGGCGCGGGCAAGACCACGACGATGCGCATCATCCTGGGCGTGCTCGCCAAGGATGCCGGCACGGTCACCCTCGACGGCGTATCCGTCACGGCGGCCGACCGCCGCCGCTTCGGGTACATGCCCGAAGAGCGCGGTCTGTACCCGAAGATGAAGGTGCTGGAGCACATCGTCTACCTCGCCCGGTTGCACGGGTTCTCGAAAGCGGATGCCACCACCCGCGGCACCGCCCTGCTCGAGGAACTCGGGCTCGGGGAGCGCCTGGGCGACAACGTCGAGACGCTGTCGCTGGGCAACCAGCAGCGTGCGCAGATCGCCGCCGCCCTCGTGCACGACCCGCAGGTGCTGATCCTCGACGAGCCGTTCTCGGGCCTGGATCCCCTCGCCGTCGACGTCGTCGCCGGCGTGCTGCAGACGCGAGCCGCCCAGGGCGCAGCCGTGCTGTTCTCCTCGCACCAGCTCGATGTCGTCGAGCGGTTGTGCGATGACCTCGTGATCATCGCCGGCGGCACCATCCGCGCCGCCGGGTCCCGCGACGGCCTCCGCGCCGCGCACTCCACCCGCCGGTTCGAGCTCGTCTCCGCCGGCGACGCCGGGTGGCTGCGCGACGAGCCCGGCATCACGGTGCTGGAATTCGACGGCGGCTACGCCCTGTTCGACGCCGACTCCGACGACACCGTACAAACGGTCCTGCGCCGCGCGGTCGCCGCCGGCGACGTGGCCAGCTTCGCCCCGCGGCATCCATCCCTCGCCCAGATCTTCAAGGAGGTCATCCAGTGAACACCGCACCCTCCTTCGCCCAGAGCACCTGGCTCGTCGCTGAGCGTGAGATCGGCTCGAAGCTGCGCAGCAAGGCGTTCCTCATCTCCACCGCCATCCTGTTCGTCATCGCCCTCGCCGGCGTGCTGTGGGGCGGGTTCACCGCTCAGCAGGACAGCCGCACTCCCGTGGCCGTGACCGGCGAGACCGCGCAGATCGTCGCGCCCATGGACAGCATGCTCGACATCACCGAGGTAGGTTCGGCCGAAGAGGCCCGCGAGCTCGTCCGCGACGGCGAGGTCGATGCGGCCCTCATCCCGGGCGGCGAAGGCGGATTCGACTTCACGGTCGTCGGCGACGACGCCGTGCCGTCCACGCTGATGTCGGCCCTGAGCGTGTCGCCGTCGGTGGAACTGCTGCAGACGGAGCCCGCCGACGACGACGGCCTGATGCGCTACATCATCTCGCTCCTGTTCGGAGTGGTGTTCCTCATGGCCGCGACCACTTTCGGCTCGACCATCTCGCAGAGTGTGGTGGAGGAGAAGGCGACACGCGTCGTGGAGCTGCTGATCTCGGCCGTCCCCACCCGGGCGCTGCTGGCGGGCAAGGTGATCGGCAACACGGTGCTCGCGATGGGGCAGATCATCGGTCTGGCTGCCGTCGCCGTGATCGGACTCACGGTCACGGGACAGGGCGAGCTGCTGTCTGGCCTGGGCGCACCGCTGGTGTGGTTCGCGGTGTTCTTCCTCTTCGGCTTCGTGCTGCTGGCGTCACTGTTCGCCGCGGCTGCAGCGATGGTCTCCCGCCAGGAGGACATCGGCTCGACCACCACGCCGCTGACCCTGCTCGTCATGGTGCCGTACTTCGTGGCGGTCTTCTTCAACGACAACCCCACCGTCATGACGATCATGTCGTACGTGCCGTTCTCGGCCCCGGTCGGGATGCCGGTGCGCATCTTCTTCGGCGACGCGCAGTGGTGGGAGCCCCTCGTGTCACTGGTGATTCTGCTCGTCACGTGCGTCGGCGCGATCTGGGTGGGCGCGAAGATCTACGAGAACTCGATCCTGCGGATGGGCGCCCGCGTGCACCTCAAGGAGGCACTGAAGGGCTGACGCCCTCGGTCCTCCCGCTCCTTGATCGAGTGGATGCCGCGATCTCGGCCGACCGGCCGGGTCGCGGCATCCGTCGTTCCGGAGTCGCACTCTCAGGCGGGCTCGGGGTCTTCGAGCACGGACAGCACGTTGCCGGCAGGGTCGCGGAACCAGGCGATGGCCGGTCCGCCGTTGCCACGCGCGATGCCCCGCTCATCGGTGCCGTAGTGCGGGTTGGTGTAGATCTTGGTCTCCACGCCGCGGCTCTGCAGGTCATCGACCGCGGCATCCACGTCGTCGACGACGAAGTTCAGGATCGTGAACGTCGCCGGCTCGTGGTCCTTCTTGGGGTACGCGATCGCCCGCGCGCCGCCGGCCAGGCGCAACTGGATGATCCCCATGTCGCCGAGCGATGCGTCAAGGCCCAGGGTGTCGCGGTAGAACGTCAGCGCGGCGTCGATGTCATCGACCGAGAAGCCGCTGAAGGTGGGGGCGTCGGCGAGCAAGGGGTCCTCCCGTCATCGGATGCCGCCAGCATGCCGCTGCGGCATCCGGATGTCGAGGGGTCTCGCGGCTCAGCGCTCGACGAGCACGCCGTCGGCGTCGGCCCAGACGTGCTTGCCGGTGGCGAAGACGATGCCGGCGATCGTGACGTGCACGTCGATCTCGCCGACGCCCGTCTTCGCGCTCGTGCGGGGGTTGCTGCCGAGGGCCTTGATGCCGATCGGCAGGGCGGCGAGCGCTTCACGGTCGCGGATCGCGCCGTGCACGATGATGCCGGCCCAGCCGTTGTCGACGGCGGATGCCGCGATGCGGTCGCCCACGAGCGCCGACTCGAGCGACCCGGCGCCGTCGATGACGAGCACCGCGCCCTCGCCCGGAGTGGCGAGGGTCTGCTTCACCAGCGCGTTGTCGCGATGGCAGCGGATCGTGCGCACCGGGCCGTCGAAGGCGGTGTGCCCGCCGAAGTCATGGAACTGGAGGGCGACCGAGTCGAGCTCGTCGCCGCGCTGGTCGTACAGGTCCGCTGTCGCGATCGTCATGTCGCCACGCTAGCGCCCGCCGCGTCGCTGCCGAGTGAGTATTCGTGCCGTCGAGTGAGTATTCGCGCCGTCGAGTGAGTATTCGCGGGCGCGAGTGAGTATTCGCGGGCCCCGGCGCCGTGGCATCCGTCGGGTCCATCGTTGCAAACGTCCGTGAACGGGCCAGCCGTACGGCGATTCGGGCCGACCGATGGATGCCACGGACAGCGGGCCCGACACCGGCGCGGGTCGGGCCATCCGCGACGACAGAGGGGATGGCTCCGCGGTGGCTGCTCGCGGCAACGCCTGCTTCCCGCTGCCGCTCCTGCTGCTGCTGCTGCTGCGAGCGTAGGAGATGTGCCGCAGGTAGGCGATTCCCCGTGGCATCCGTCCTACGTTGGCCACATCTCCTACGCTCAATGCGGCCGGCGGATGCCACGAATACTCACTCGGCACCTCGAGTACTCACTCGGCAACGCGAATACTCACTCGAGGGCACGAATACTCACTCGTGAGCGCGCCGGAACGCGCGGGTCGCACACTGTAGACGGCGGGCCGGGGGCGCACCAGGTGCGGGACGACGGCGGCACCTCCCGGTTATCGTGAACCATGGTCACCAGCGTCCTGTCGATCGGCACTGCGGTCCCGCCGACGCGGCTGGCGCAGCAGCACGTACGAGACCTGTTCATCGCGCAACCCGGCATCGACCGCCGCGCGCAGCGGCTCATCGGCGCCGCGTTCGACGCCTCGGCCATCGATTACCGGCACACCGTGCTGGCAGAATTCTCCGGCGAGGTCCCCGACGACCCGTCCCAGATGGCGGTGATCGACACGGACGGACGCATCCTGTCCCCGAGCACCGGCGCCCGCAACGCCGAGTACATCCGGAGGGCACCACCGCTGTTCGCGGCGGCAGCGGATGCCGCGATCCGCGGCGCCGACATCACACCGGACCAGGTGACCCACGTCGTGACGGTCTCCTGCACCGGACTGTTCGCCCCCGGCCCCGACTACCGGCTGGTGCGGGACCTCGGCTTGCCCTCGACCGTCGAGCGCTACCACTTGGGGTTCGTCGGGTGTGCTGCGGCGCTGCCCGGGCTGCGTACGGCGGCCCGCATCTGCGCGGGAGACTCCGCCGCGGTCGTGCTGGTCGTGTGCGCGGAGCTGTGCACGCTGCACTTCCGCTCGTCCAGCGATCCGCAGCAGATCGTGTCGTCGTCGGTGTTCGCCGACGGCGCCGCGGCGGCGATCGTCACCGCCGACCCGGCCCTGCGCGGCGACCGGTGGCTCGACCTGGAGCGATTCGGCACGGCGCTGACCGACGAAGGCGAACAGGACATGGTCTGGACCATCGGCGACGAGGGATTCGACATGGTCCTCTCCGCCGAAGTCCCCCGCATCATCGGCCGCGAGATCCGCGGCGCCGTCGACCGCTTCCTCGGCGACGACGAACCGGATGCCTGGGCGGTCCACCCCGGCGGACGCAGCGTGCTGGACCGCGTCGAGACCGGGCTGGAGCTGCCGGCATCCGCGCTCGAGGCATCGCGGAGCGTGCTGCGCGACTACGGCAACATGTCCAGCGCAACGATCCTGTTCATCCTGCGCACCTTCCTCGACGGCACGACCGACGGCACGACCGGCACGACCGGCACCACCGGCACCACCAACGGCACCGCAACCAACCGAAGCGGCCAGCGCATCGCCGCGCTCGCGTTCGGGCCGGGACTGACGGTGGAGTCCGCCCTTCTCACCCGACGCACCGCGGAGCGCGCGTGAGCCTCGCCGCCCGCGACACGGCGCTGCGCGAACTCATGGACGACCCTCTCTGCGATCCCGAGCGGTTGGATGCCACGTTGCGCCGGTTCGGCGCCGTCAACCGTGTCGTCTCGGGCTGGGGGCAGGTCTACCGTCGCCGCCTGCGGCCTCACCTGATCTCGCTCGGCCGGCCCGCCCGGGTGCTGGATCTGGGCTCCGGTGGCGGCGACGTCGTCGCGCGCCTCGCGCGCCTGGCCCACCAGGACGGACTGACCGTGGACTGGCTCGGCGTCGACCCCGACGCCCGCGCCCTGGCGGCGGCGCAGCGACGCGCAACGCCGAACGTGCGTTTCCGCTGCGCGGATTCCGCGACGCTGCTCGCCGAGGGAGCGCGGTTCGACGCGGTCGTGTCCAACCATGTGCTGCATCACCTGACCGTGGACGAACTGCACCGCTTCACCGCTGAGTCGCTCGCCCTGTCGACCGGCCCGGTGCTGCACGGCGACATCGCCCGCAACCGGGCGGCGTTCGGGCTGTATGCCATCGGCATCACGCCGCTGGCACCGGGGACGTTCCTGCGCACCGACGGGCTGCGGTCGATCCGCCGCAGCTATCGCGCCAACGAACTCGAGCACACCCTCGGCGGCAACGGCTGGCGCGTCGAGAGCCATCCCCCGTTCCGCCTCCTCGCCCACGCCACCGGCCATGCCTGAGGTCATGATCGTCGGCGCGGGCCCGGTCGGCACGTTCCTGGCCGCCGAACTCGCCCGCCGCGGCGTGGAGGTCGCACTGTGGGACCGCCGTACCACCGTCGGCGACGGCACCCGCGCGATCGGCCTGCACGCACCGACCCTCACCGCACTCGAGCCCGGCGGGGCGACCGAGCGCATCCTGCAGCGCGCGGTGCGAGTGCGCCGCGGGGAAGCGCGCAGCGACGGTCGGTTGCTGGGCGTCGTGCGTTTCGACCGGCTGCACACGCGGCATCCATTCGTCGCCACGCTCCCGCAGGCCCAGACCGAGGCGGCGCTGGCCGTCGGCGCGCCTACCCCGGTGCGCGGCGCGACCGTCACCGGGATCGTCCGCGATGGCGCCGAGATGCGAGTGCGCGCCGAGACCGCGTCCGGACCGCGGGAGGCGACCGCGCCGCTGGTCGTCGTCGCCGGCGGTGCGGGCGCGCGGGGGCTCGTCTTCCGCCCCGGGATGCCACGGGGCGCCGAATATCCCGACCGCTACCTGATGGCGGATGCCGCGGTGCCGCGGCGCGACGATGCCGCCGTCGCCGTCGTGCACCTCGGCGGTGACGGCGTGCTGGAGTCGTTCCCGCTCCCGGGCGGCCGCCGGTTCGTCGCATGGGACGACGGTGGCGCCCCGGACGACGCCGCCCGCCTCACGCGACTGCGGACCGCGCTGGTCGCACGCGGGGAAACCGAGGGCGCGGCGGCGATCACGCAGGCGACGGCCTTCCGCGTGCGCCGCGTCGTCGCCCCGCGTCTGCGCCGCGATCGCCTCTTCGTCATCGGCGACACCGCGCACGAAGTCAGCCCGATCGGCGGGCAGGGCATGAACCTCGGGCTGCTGGATGCCGCAGGGCTGGCGCCGCTGCTCGCGCAATGGGTGCGCGATGGCACGGCGCCCGAGCCGCAGCTGGCGGCCTGGGAGCGCGACCGGGTGCGGTCCGCGCGGCGGGCGGCGCGCCTGGCGACCATGAACACGACGCTCGGCCGGCCGGCCGGCCCCACCGTGGCCGCCGCGCGTGCCGCGGCGATGCGCGCCGCCCTGGCCGCGGGCGGGCCGCTGTTCGCCCGCGCGTACGCGATGGGGTTCGACACCGCCGGCTGACGCGACGAATACTCACTCGAGGCGACGAATACTCACTCGGCAACGCAAATACTCACTCGGCAACGCGAATACCCACTCGGCGGCGATCAGCCCGCCAGGGAGCCGGGGGACGCGACCAGCTGCACCGCGAGCAGCAGTGCGGCGGCCATCACGAGGCGGAACACCACGCGATCGGGCGGGCGCACCAGCACGCGCACCACCGTCGCCACGGCCAAGACCGCAACTCCCGCGAACAGCACCCACGCCAGGATGCCGGGGGCACCGGCATCCGCTGCCCCCCACAGCACCGCGCAGGCACCGGCGAGCACCGCGATCCCGGCCAGAGCCGCCGCCGGCCGCGCCCCAATACGGTGGGCAAGGCCCCGCACGCCGGTGCGGCGGTCGTCCTCGAGGTCGGGCAGCACGTTGGTCAGGTGCACCGCGGCCCCGAGCGCCCCGCCGGCCACCCACGCCCACCACGCCGCGATCACCGGCGGCTGCGCCGACAGAGTCGCCAGCGACGGGAAGATGCCGAAGCTCACGGCGAAGGGCAGGATCGACAGCGGCGTTGATTTGAGTCCGGCGTTGTACGCCCACGCCGAGGCGAGGGCGACGGCGTGGGCGACCAGCATGCCGAGCCCGAGGAACGCCGACAGTACGAGCGCCACCGCGAGGGCTGCGACCGCGGCGATCCAGGCGGTGCGCGCGGTCACCTCGCCTCGTACGAGCGGTTTGTCGGTGCGGCCGACCGCGGTGTCGCGCCCGCTGTCGATCGCATCGTTGGAGATGCCGACCGACAACTGGCCGCACAGCACGGCGGCGCCCAGCAGCGCGATGCGCCCCGGGTCCAGGCCCGCCGCGATGCCCAACGCCAGCGCCAGCACCGTGACCACGACCGACGGGCCGGGGTGCGATGCGCCCCACAGCGCCCGAAGCGTGCTCACGCCACGATGCTCTCACGTGCGTGAGCACGAGCACGGTCTGGCGCGGAGCCGGGCGCGGGTTCAGTCGTCGAGCAGCTCCGCCTCGATCACGTCGTCGTCCACGACCGTCTCGGCAGGGCCGTCACTGGTGAGCACGAGCGCCGAACCGTCTGCCGCGACATCCACCCGCACCAGGTCGCCGTCGTGCACCCCGCCGCCGAGGATCGCCATCGCGAGGCGGTCCTGGATCTCGGATTGGATGAGCCGGCGCAGCGGGCGCGCCCCGAAGAGCGGGTCGTAGCCGCGTTCGGCCAGCCACGCCCTGGCATCCGGGGTGACCGCCAGCGTGAGCCGGCGGTCCTTCAGCCGGCGCTGCAGCGCATCGACGGACAGCTCCACGATCTGGGCCAGATCGTCCTGGGTCAGCGCCTGGAACACCACGACGTCGTCGAGCCGGTTGACGAACTCGGGGCGGAACGCCTGACGCACCAGCGTCAGCACCTGCTCCCGCTTCTCCGGGAACGACAGGGTCGGGTCGATCAGGATCGGCGAACCCAGGTTCGACGTGAGGATCAGGATCACGTTCTTGAAGTCGACCGTGCGGCCCTGACCGTCGGTTAGCCGCCCGTCGTCCATCACCTGCAGCAGCACATCGAAGACCTCGGGATGCGCCTTCTCCACCTCGTCCAGCAGCACCACCGAGTATGGCCGACGACGCACCGCCTCGGTCAGCTGCCCGCCCTGCTCGTAGCCGATGTACCCGGGAGGGGCACCGACCAGCCGGGACACCGAGTGCTTCTCGCCATACTCCGACATGTCGATGCGCACCATGGCGTGCTCGTCGTCGAAGAGAAACTCCGCCAGCGCCTTGGCAAGCTCCGTCTTTCCGACTCCGGTGGGGCCGAGGAACAGGAACGACCCGGTCGGCCGGTTGGGGTCGCTGATGCCGGCGCGCGAGCGGCGCACGGCGTCGGACACGGCCTTGACGGCCTCCCGCTGCCCGATGATGCGCTTGCCGAGCTCGCCCTCCAGATGCAGCAGCTTCTCGGTCTCGCCCTGCAACAGGCGTCCCAGGGGGATGCCGGTCCACGCGGCGATGACGGCGGCGATGTCCTCGTCGGTCACCTGGTCGCCCACCATGCGCTCGCCCTCGGCACCTTCGGCGCGCTCGGCTTCCATCAGCTGGCGCTCCAGCGCCGGGATCTCGGCGTACAGCAGCCGCGAGGCACGCTCGAGGTTGCCCTCGCGCTGCGCCCGCTCGGCGTCGACGCGGGCGGCGTCGAGCTTGGTCTTCAGGTCGCCGACGCGGTTCAGCGACGCACGCTCGCGCTCCCAGCGCGCCTGCAGTTCGCCCAGCTTCTCGCGCTCGGCGGCGAGGGTCTCGCGCAGCGCGGCGAGCCGCTCCTTCGACGCGGCATCCTTCTCCTTCTTCAGCGCCAGCTCTTCCAGTCCCAGCCGGTCGACGTGGCGGCGCAGCTCGTCGATCTCCAGGGGCGCGGAGTCGATCTCCATGCGCAGCCGTGACGCCGCCTCGTCGATCAGGTCGATGGCCTTGTCCGGCAGCTGCCGGGCGGCGATGTACCGGTTGGACAGGGATGCCGCAGCCACCAGCGCCGCGTCGGCGATGGCGACCTTGTGGTGCGCCTCGTACCGCTCCTTCAACCCGCGCAGGATCGCGATCGTGTCCTCGACGCTCGGCTCCCCCACGTACACCTGCTGGAAGCGACGCTCCAGCGCGGCATCCTTCTCGATGAACTGGCGGTATTCGTCCAGCGTCGTGGCGCCGATCAGGCGCAGCTCACCGCGGGCGAGCATGGGCTTGAGCATGTTGGATGCCGCGACCGAGCCTTCGCCGCCGCCGGCTCCCATGAGCACATGCAGCTCGTCGATGAAGGTGATGATCTGCCCGTCGGACTCGGTGATCTCCTTGAGCACGCTCTTGAGGCGCTCTTCGAACTGGCCGCGGTACATCGCCCCGGCCACCAGCGCGGAGATGTCGAGGGCGACGAGTTCCTTGCCCTTGAGCGAGTCGGCGACGTCGCCGGCGACGATGCGCTGGGCGAGGCCCTCGACGACGGCGGTCTTGCCGACGCCTGGCTCGCCGATGAGCACGGGGTTGTTCTTGGTGCGGCGCGTGAGCACCTGGCTGATCCGACGGATCTCGCTGTCGCGACCGATCACGGGATCGAGCTTGCCGTGGCGGGCGCGGTCGGTGAGGTTGATCCCGAACTGCTCGAGGGCGCTCTTGGACTCCTCCTGCCCTGGTTGCTGCGTAGCGTTCATTCGTTCTCCTGAAATCTACGGGGCCCAAACTTGAGCCTTTGTGACTCAAGTTTATCATCGGGCCACCCGTGCGGCAATGCGGGTGCTCGCGCGCTGCAACCCTGCCTGCCCGCCAAGCGCGACCCCGACCCCGACAACCGAGGGCTCAGGCGGCGGGCTCGGCCTCCGCCTGAGTGCAGCAGAACCGCGCGCGGTACGCGGTGGGGGTGAGCCCCAGAGTGCGGGCGAAGTTCTGGCGCAGCACCGCGGCCGACCCGAAGCCCGACTCGTCGGCGATGCGGTCCAGCCCGAAATCGGTCTTCTCCAGCAGCCGCTGCGCGTGGATCAGCCGCTGCCGCGACAGCCATGCGGCCGGGGTCGCGCCATGGTCGGCCTTGAACCGACGCGCGAACGTACGAGGTGACATGTGCGCGCGTGCCGCGAGCTGCTCGACGGACAGATCCTCGCGCAGGTTCGCGATCATCCAGTCGGTCACCGGCGCGAGGGACTGGTTCGCGGCCAGGGGCAGTGGCTTGGCGATGAACTGCGCCTGGCCACCGTCGCGCTGCGGGGCGATCACCATACGTCGCGCGATGGTGTTGGTCATCTCGGCACCGAGCTCCTGGCGCAGCAGATGCAGGCAGGCATCCAACCCCGCCGCCGTCCCGGCGCTCGTGATGATCCGGCCGTCCTGCACGTACAGCACGTCGGGGTCGACGTCGATGTTCGGGTACATCCGCGCCATCTGATCGGCGTACATCCAGTGCGTCGTCGCGCGACGACCGTCCAGTACCCCGGCCGCGGCCAGCACGAACGATCCGCTGCAGACGCTGAGCACCCACGCGCCGCGGGCAACCGCCCGCCGCACGACGTCGAGCACGCGCGGGTCATTGTCGTGCCACCGCTCGTACGGCACCGGGGAGATCACCAGGAGGTCGGCTTCGTCGGCGAACGCCAGGTCCTCGTCGATGTTGATCGAGAAGCCGATCTTCGAGGGGACCGCGCCCGGATCGGGAGTCACGATGCGGAAGTCGAAGTTCGGAATGCCGTCGTCGGTGCGGTCCAGCCCGAACGCCTCGCAGGCCACGCCGAACTCGAACGGGGCGAACCCGGGCTGCACGACGCAGGCAACTGTTCTCATGGCAGTAATCCTACGTGGGATGGCTGCACTGCCACTAGTGGCAGTTTGCGCCTTTCCGTAGTGTTTCTGCCATGATCGCCATCCTGGTTTTCACCGCCCTCGGGGCCGTCGCGCTGGCCGCCTCGGTCGTCGAGCTTCGTCGCGACGGCTACCGCCGCGTGCCGACCGACCCCACCCGCCGCTGATCGACGCGATGCCCGCTGCCCGCGACCGGCGCGTCAGCGGGCGGTGAGCGACGCCACGGCATCCAGCAGGATGCCGGCAGAGCGCTGCCAGGTGAACTGCGCGATGTGGGCGGTGCCGTCCGCGATGACGCGGGCACGCACCCCCTCGTCATCGAGCGTCGACACGGCCGCGGCGACGGCCGCGGGATCCCGTGGGTCGACATAGAGCGCGCCGGAACCGGCGACCTCGTGGAAGATCTCCATGTCGCTGACCACGGCGGGCACCCCGAGCGCGAGGGCCTCGGCCAGCGGCAGGCCATACCCCTCGTCGAGACTCGTCGAGGCCAACACGGCGTGGTCGGCGAGGGCAGCGGCGTACTCGGCATCCGTCACGCCGTCGTGGAAGACCACCGCGCCGCCGGGCGCGAGCGCCTGCAGTTCGGCACGACGGGCGGGGGTGATGCGCGACAGCAGGTGCAGCGTGCGTCCCGGCAGCAGGCGCATCGCCCGCACCAGGGTGTCGACGTTCTTGTAGGGCATGAACGAGCCCATGTAGACGATGTTGCGGACCGGCCCGTCGGTGCGCACGGCATCGGCACCGCCCGGCAGCAGGTCGGCCAGGCGCTGTGGCGCGTTGGGGATCACCACGACGCGGCGCTTGGTCAGCCGTGCGGCGGCGAACTGCCGGCGACTGGTCTCACTGACGGTGGCGACCAGATCCGCCGCGTTGAGGGTGACCCGCTGCGGCAGATAGCTCAGGTGGAACAGCCGCCAGCCCACTCGCACGAGCGCGGGCAGATCGCGCGGAGGGGTGCGGTGGCGGTAGTAGATGGTGTCGTGCAGCGTCAGGATCAGCTTGAACCGACGCCCCAGCGACCCGATCGTCTGCATGGGAGAAAAGACGACATCGGGCTCGAAGCGGTTCAGCAGCCGGGCGGTGAAAGGCTCCCACCACGACGTGGGTGCATGCAGCGCCAGCGTCTGCGCGCCGTCTGGCAGCAGCGGCAGCTGCGCCTCGTCGTGCACCAGGTAGGTCACCTCCACGCCGCGGTCGGCGGCCATCGCATGCACAGCGGCGGCGAGCTCGGCGGAGTAACGGCTGATGCCGTCGTGGAAATCGGTGCGGATGTAGCGGGCGTCGAAGAAAAGGCGGATGCCGCCGCTCTCGGCTGCCCCCGCGCTCACGGCTTGACCGGCTCGCCCCGATACAGCGCCTCGAACGTGTCGAGGGTGCGGGCGATGTCGTGGATCTCGACACCCTTGAGCGAGGCCTGCTGCATCGCCAGGAACTGCTCGGGCGACAAGGTCAGCACGCGGGTGAGCTTGAGGGCCAGGTCATCGGCATCCCGCGGGCGGAACAGCCAGCCGTTCACGCCGTCCTGCACGAGGTGCGGCAGGGCGAGCGCATCGGCGGCGACGACGGGCAGGCCCGAGGCCATGGCCTCCATCGTCGCGATCGACTGCAGCTCGGCGATCGACGGCATCGCGAACACGCTCGCACGCGAATAGAGCGAACGCAGTTCGTCCTCGTCCACACGACCGTGGAACCGCACCTGCTCACTCAGACCCAGCTGTGCCGCGAGGGTGTCCAGCGACTTGCGCTGGTCGCCGCCGCCGACGATGTCGACGGTCACGTCGAGGGCGGGGTCGAGCTTGGCCACCGCGTGCAGCAGCGTGTCGATGTGCTTCTCGGTGGTCAGACGCCCGACGAACAGGATGCGGTTGACCTCACGCGGAGCCAGATGAGGCGTGTAGTTGGCCGCGTCGATGCCGCAGCTGATCGGAATCACGCCGGAGATGTCGATGGTCGACTCGAGGAAGTCCGCGGCGCGCCGGGTGGGAGTGGTGACGGCCCGCGCGATGGTGAACGTCCGCTCGGCGTCGTCCCACGCTGCTTTGAGGAACACCTTGTCCAGCAGGGGCGGCAGCGTCGTGTAGTCGAGGATGTTCTCGGCCATGATGTGGTTGGTGGCGACCACCGGGATGCCGCGCTGCTTGGCGATGCGGGACATGCCTCGCCCGATGATGATGTGCGACTGGATGTGCACCACGTCGGGGCGCACAGCGCTGAGGATGCGGCGCGAGTAGTACTTGGCGCGCCACGGCCAGACGAAGCGCAACCAGTCGTGCGGGGGCCAGCGCACGGAAGGCAGGCGGTGCACGGTGAGGGGGACGCCCTCGATCACTTCGGTGGCCGGCGGCGTCCGCCGGTACTGCCGGGCGGGGGCGACGACATGCACTTCGTGGCCACGGGTCGCCAAACCTGCCGCGAGGCGTTCGGCGAAGCGTGCCGCACCGTTGACGTCGGGGGCGAACGTGTCGCAAGCCATGACGATCTTCAGGGGGCGGCGAGGACCAGCGGGGTGCGCGGGTTCGGGTGTCGCGGGGGAAGTCACGGAGGGTGGCTGCCTATCTCTGCGTCGCGCCGCGGGGTATGACGACGCGGCCCCACTCTACCGGAGCACCACCGGCAACCTGCGAAGGCGCCACTCGGGGCCGACGCATAGCCGCGCACCGCGGCATCCCCCTACCCTGGATCCATGTCCCGACTGCAGGCCGACGCCGATCCCGCCCGATGGGTGCCGGTCACCGGCTCACTCGGATTCAAGGGCCGCCGCCACCGCAAGGCGGCGATCCGGATGCTGATGGAGCAGGCGAACACCGCGCTGCGCTCGCAGCCCCGACCGGGCAGCGGCTTCGCGGCGTGGGCGGTGAGCCAGGCGGCACCGCTGCTCATGCGCAAGGCGGATGGCCGCGTGCTGGTGTGGGTGTGGAAGGACGACCCGGAGCTGCTCGTGGCGATGGCACAGATCCAGCAGGCCACCCCCCAGCTGCGCGCATCGCGCGCGATGATGCCGATGGAGTACGACGACACCGAGTCGTTCCGCAATCCCTACCTCGGCGTGGGCGAAAAGCTGGCGATG
This sequence comes from Microbacterium sp. zg-B96, assembly GCF_030246865.1. NCBI lineage: Bacteria > Bacillati > Actinomycetota > Actinomycetes > Micrococcales > Microbacteriaceae > Microbacterium > Microbacterium sp. zg-B96. Next base: position 3,292,968 of record NZ_CP126738.1, read on the forward strand.
ACGCTGCCCAGCGATGCCAAGACGCCCCCGTTCGTCACCTACACATGGGATACCGGCACGCAGTTCGTGACGCTGACCGCGGTGTGCAGCGATCGGGAGCGGGTGGGCACCGTGGTCGCCGCCATCGACGACGTCGCCCGCACGCTGCGCATCGTCGACGACCTGCCGGTGGGCTCCTCCCCCGACGTGCTGCGCATCGAGCCCCGCTGAGGGCACGCCGCGGCGGACGGGTGATCAGTCGGCGGTCGGCCGCACCGACTCCCCCGACAACCACCGCACCCACCACGTGTGCGGGTCGCCGTCCAGCAGCAGGGCCCGCACCATCAACGTCAGCGGGATCGACAGGATCGCACCCAACGGCCCGATCACGAAGGTCCAGAACACGACGGAGAAGAAGCTCAGGGTCAGGCTCAGGTCCACCGCGTCACTGACGAACTTCGGCTGAATCATCACCTGCAGGGTGACGTTGACGACGCAGTAGATCGCGATCACCACGAGCATCAGCGGCCAGCCGCCCACCACCAGCGCCAGCAACGCGGGCGGCACCAGCCCGATGATGAACCCGACGTTGGGGATGAAGTTGGTCACGAACGCGAGAATCGCCCAGACGAGGGGTGCCGGCACTCCCAGCGCCCACAGCGCGAGCCCGTCGATGACCGCCACGATCAGGCCGAAGCTGGCATTGACGACGTAGTACCGCCGCACCCCGGAGTTGAACTGCTGGAACCGGCGCACCGTGGGGGCGATCCGCTCCCCGAGCTCCCGCTGCGCGTGGGCGTATCGCCCTGCGTCGGCGGCCATGAAGACCACGTAGGCGAAGACGAAGAACAAGGCGGTGAGGATGCTGAGGGTGGTGCCCCCGAGGGAGGCCGCCCAGTCGGTCAGGTTCGTGGGATCCAGGACCGACGCCGCGGCATCCGACGCCTCCTGCTGCACCCCGAGCCCGGCGAGCCACTGCGTGACGCTCTCGGCGGTGCTCACCAGCTGGTCTTGGGAATCGCGGACGAGCCCGACGAATTGCGCCCCGGCGATGTAGAGCAGCAGCGCCATGAGCGAGAGCACCGCGTACGCGACGAAGATCACCGCCGTGGTCGCCGCCCATCGCGGCCAGCCGCGGCGTTCGAGGGGACCACGCGCGGGATGGCAGATGATGACGATGACGGCGGCAAGCGCGAGGGGTCCGACGATCTCCCGGGCCGCGTGGGCGCCCGCGAGGACGACCACCCCTGCCGCCAGCCCCAGTAGCATCCGCAATGACGGCGGAAGTGCGGCGGACGGGAGGGTCGGCGGCGGGCTTTTCACGGGTTCCAGGCTACCCGCGCAGGTTGGCGGGGTCCCAGGTGCCGGGTGCGGGGCGGTGCGCGGGGACGGGGGACGCGGGGCTCGGCCGTCGCTATCGTGGCGGCATGACGAAGTCGTCATCCGCGATCTCGCGGCGCACGCTGGTGTGGGAGGACCGCACGGCGTGGCCGATGTTCCTGCTGTCGATCGTCTTCTTCGCCTCCTGGGTGTGGCTTCTGGCGGACCCCTCGCTGTCGGCCGGCTGGACTGCGCTACTCACGGCCACCGTCATCGTGACCTGGGGCGCTTTCATCGCCGATTTCGTGGTGCGCCTGTCCCTCGCCGGCCATCGGCGGCAGTTCCTTCGCGAGCGCTGGTTCGAGGTGGCATCCCTCGTGGTGCCGTATCTGCGCCCGTTCGTGATCCTCGCGTACATCTGGCGGGTGCCCTGGTTCCGGGTGAGCCCGCAGCGGCGGCGCGCGCAGTACATCGTGATGGTGTCGATCTTCACCTTTCTGTTCGTGTTCACCGCCTCCGCGCTGGTCTGGCTCGTCGAGCGCGATGCGCCGGGCGCCAACATCGTGGACCTCGGGGATGCCATCTGGTGGGGTTTCGCAACGATCGCGACCGTCGGTTACGGCGACTTCGTGCCGGTGACCGTACTCGGCCGCGTCCTCGCCGTCGGCCTCATGATGGGCGGCCTGGTCGTGCTGGGCGTGACCAGCGGCACGATCATCTCTGCCCTGACAGACCGGATCCACCGTGCCGGGGAGCGTCTCGCGCACGAGCACGAGGTGTCTGCGCCCGTGCCCGAGCAGCGGCGGGCCAAACCGTGACAGCCGACAGGGTGCGCATCCCCGGCAGCACGTTCCGCTCGGCGCGACGAATACTCACTCGGCGGCACGAATACTCACTCGACAGCTGCGTGCTAGGGTCATACCGACCGGGCGGTATGGGTTCGGTGGGTATCGCGCGAGGAGGCGCTGTGCAGAGGTTCGCGGGCACCGTCACGCTCATCACCGGCGCAAGCCGCGGCATCGGGTTCGCCATCGCCCAGCGCCTGGTCGCCGAGGGCGGCTCGGTCGTCATCACCGGCCGCCACCGGGACGCGCTCGACGACGCGGTCGCCACTCTCGGGGATACCGCGACCGCCGTCGCCGGCCACGCCGACGATCCCCCCCACCGCGCCGCCGTCTTCGCGCACATCGCAGCGACACACGGCCGGCTCGACCACCTCGTCAACAACGCCGGCATCAACCCCGCCTACGGGCCGGTGCTCGACATCGACGCCGACGCCGCGCGCAAGATCCTCGAAGTCAACGTGATCGGCGCGCTGGAGTGGACCCGCGCCGCGGTGGCATCCGGTCTATCGACCTCCGTCGTCAACATCGCCTCCATCGCGGGAGTGGCCGCCAGCCCGGGCATCGCGTTCTACGGCATCTCCAAGGCGGCGCTGATCAACCTCACGATGCAGCTGGCCGACGAACTGGCTCCCGCCCTGCGGATCAACGCCGTCGCCCCCGCCGTGGTGAAGACCCGGTTCGCCCGCGCGCTGTACGAGGGTCGCGAGGATGCCGCATCCGCCGCCTATCCGCTGCGCCGACTGGGAGAACCCGACGACATCGCCGGGCCGGTGGCGTTCCTGCTCTCCCATGACGCCGCCTGGATCACCGGCCAGACCCTGCTGATCGACGGCGGCGCGTCGGCGCGGCCGATCGGTTGAGAGAAGATGAACGCATGAAGACCACCAGCGTCTCCGACGCCGTCACCCGCGCCGCCGTCGAGCTGTTCGCCGAGCAGGGCTACGCCAACACCAGCGTGCAGCAGATCGTCGAATCCGCCGGGGTCACCAAGGGTGCGATGTACCACTACTTCGAATCCAAGGACGATCTGCTGTTCGGCATCTACGACCGGCTGCTGACACTGCAGAAGGCCCACCTCGACGAGATCGTCGCCCGCGGCGGCGCGGTCGACGACGTCCTGCGCGCCGTCGGCATCGACGTGATCGAGACATCGATCCAATTCCTCCCCGAGGGCACCGTCTTCTTCCGCAGCATGCACATGCTCACCGCTCCGCGCCAGCAGGAGGTCACACGTCGGCGCCGCGCGTACCACGACGAGGTCGCGAAGCTCATCGAGCGCGGCCGCGCCGAGGGGCTGTTCCGCACCGACATCCCGGTGCCGGTGCTGATCGCGCACTTCTTCAGCGACGTGCACTACCTCTCCCACTGGTACTCCCCCGGCGGCCCGGAGTCGGCCACGCAGGTCGCCGAGCAGCTGACCGATCTCTTCCTCACGAGCATCAGGACCCCGAAGGAGTAGCCCATGCGCGCTTGGCACGTCACCGGTCACGGCGAACCCGCAGACGTCCTCGAGCAGGTGGAGGTCGCCGATCCGATTCCGGATGCCGGTGAGGTGCTGGTGCGCATCGCCGCGGTCGCGGCCAACTTCCCCGACGTGCTGCTCGCCCGCGGCCAGTACCAGGTCAAGCCCGATCTCCCCTTCATCCCTGGAGTCGAATTCGCCGGCCGGGTCGCGGCGCTCGGGCCCGGCGTCGAGGGCTTCTCGGTGGGCCAGCGCGTCGTCGGCAGCAAGATCGGGGTGCTCAGCGACCTGGCCGCCGTGCCCGCCCGCGACCTGCAACCCACCCCCGACGCCCTCGACGACGTCGCCGCGTCGGGCCTGATGATCGCCTACCAGACCGCATGGTTCGCGCTGCACCGGCGGGCCGGGTTGCAGGCGGGGGAATGGCTGCTCGTGCACGCCGCCGCCGGCGGCGTGGGAGCTGCCACGGTGCAGCTGGGGGTCGCGGCGGGTGCCCGCATCATCGCGGTCGTAGGCAGCGAGGCCAAGGCGGCGGTCGCTCGTGAGCTCGGCGCCGAAGCGGTGCTCGTGCGCGACGTCGACGACATCCCGGCACGGGTGAAGGAGATCACCGGCGGCCACGGTGCCGATGTGGTGTTCGACCCGGTGGGCGGGTCGGCGTTCGACGCCTCGACCCGCTGCGTCGCGTTCGAGGGCCGCATCGTCGTGATCGGCTTCGCGAGCGGCGAGATCCCCACCCTCCGCACCAACGTGGCGCTGGTGAAGAACTTCGCGGTGCTGGGGCTGTACTGGGCGCTGTACTCGCAGCGCCGACCCGACCTCGTCGCCGAGGCGCACGCCGCGCTGACCCGGCTGGCCGCAGAGGGCGCGATCCGGCCCGTCGTGGACGAGGTGGTCCCGTTCGAGCGGGCGCCGGAGGCGATCCAGAAGCTCGCGGGCGGCCAGACCACCGGGCGGGTCGTGATCGAGGTCGCTCCGTGACCTCGGCGTTCGACCTGACCGGACGCACGGCGTTGGTCACCGGTGGCTCCCGGGGCCTGGGGGCGGCCTACGTGCGGGCGCTGCATGCCGCCGGGGCCACGGTCGTCGTGGCGGACCTGCGCGACGAGGAGGGCAGCGCCCTGGCCGACGAGCTCGGTCCCCGCGCGCACTTCGTGCACCTGGACGTCACCGACGAGCAGGGGTGGGATGCCGCCGTCACGGCCACCCTCGAGCGTTTCGGCGCCCTCGACGTGCTGGTCAACAACGCCGGCATCGCCAATTCCGCCCCCATCGAGCACTACTCGACCGCGAAATGGCACGCCGTGATCGCGGTGAACCTCACCGGCACCTTCCTCGGCTGCCGCGCCGTCGTGCCGGCGATGACCGCCGGCGGGGGCGGTTCCATCATCAACATCTCGTCGGTCGAGGGGCTGCGCGGCAGCCCGGGCCTGCACGGGTACACCGCGGCGAAATTCGGGGTCCGCGGCCTGACGAAGTCGCTCGCGGTCGAACTCGGTCCCCGCGGCATCCGCGTCAACTCGGTGCACCCCGGCCTCATCCTCACCGACATGACGACCCGCGTCGACCCGGCGCGCATCGACATCCCGCTGGGCCGGCCCGGCACCCCCGACGACGTCACCGGGACGATCGTGTTCCTCGCCTCCGACGCTTCCCGGTTCACCAGCGGGGCGGAATTCGTCGTCGACGGCGGCATGATCACCGGCATCCCGCACAAGTAACGCGGCGGGCCTCGGCGGCGATTTCGTCGCTGCGAACTTTACATACCGGCTGGTCGGTTTATGAGGTACAGTGGCGGCACCCGACACGAAGAGGTGCCGATGTCTTCCGCTGCTGCCCCCGTTGCCCGGCTCACCGTGGCCGGTCTCACCGTGACCTTCGGTGGCCTCACCGCCCTGCAGGACGTGGCGTTCGACGTGCAGCCGGGGCAGGTCGTGGCCCTCATCGGACCCAACGGCGCGGGCAAGACCACGGTGTTCAACGCGGTGTGCGCCCTGGTGCGCAGCCGCGGCACCATCGTCCTGGACGGTCACCGGATCCCCACCCGCACCTCGGCGCTGACGGGCCTCGGCGTCGCCCGCACGCTGCAGGGGCTCGGCCTGTTCGACAGCGCCACCGTGCGCGAGAACGTGACGGTGCCGCTGACCGGCACGGTGAAGGCGAAGGATGCCGCCGCCCGCGTCGCCGCCGAGCTCGCCGCCCATGACCTGGTCGCCGTCGCCGACCGTCCCGTCGCCGCGCTGCCCTACCCGGTGCGCAAGCGCGTCGCCCTCGCCCGCGCCCTCGTCACCGACCCGCGGCTGCTGCTGCTGGACGAACCGGCCGGCGGGCTCGGTCACGACGACATCGCCGCGCTGGCCGGCACGGTGCGCGCCACCGCCGACGCCGGGTGCGCCGTGCTGCTCGTGGAGCACCACGTCGACTTCGTCATGTCGGTGGCCGACCACATCGTCGTGCTGGACTTCGGCCGCGTGATCGCCCGCGGCACCCCCGACCAGGTGCGCACCGACCCGGCGGTCGAAGAGGCCTACCTCGGAATGCAGGCCACGGCATGAGCGGGGCGCTGTCGTTCCACGACCTCACCGTCGGCTACGGCGGGGAACCCGTGCTGCACGGGGTGACCTTCGCACTGGAGCCGGGGGAGATCGTCGCTCTCCTCGGCGCCAACGGAGCAGGCAAGACCACACTGCTGCGGGCCCTCGCCGGATTCGTGCGGCCGGTCGGGGGCAGCATCCGGCTCGACGGCGTGGACCTGGGCCACCTCCGCCCCGAGGACCGCGCCCGTCGCGGCATCGCGCAGGTGCCCGAGGGGCGCAGCATCGTGGCCGAGCTCACCGTCGACGAGAACCTGCGCCTGGGCGCCCTGTGGCGCCACCGCGGCCGCGCCCGCGAGACGGCGATCGCCGAGGTGTACGACCTGTTCGAGCCGCTCGCCCGCCGCCGCGGCGCTGACGGGCACCAGCTCTCCGGCGGCGAGCGGCAGATGCTCGCCCTCGGGCGGGCGCTGGTGTCCCGCCCGCAGGTACTCACCCTCGACGAGCCGTCGCTGGGGCTCGCGCCCCTCGTGGTCGCGCAGCTGATGGCGACCCTCCGCGACGCCGCCGCCCGCGACGGCATGACCGTGCTGCTTGCCGAACAGAACATCACCAGCGCCCTGTCGATCGCACACCGCGGCGTGGTGCTGGACCTCGGACATGTCGTGGCGGATGCCGCGGCATCCGCCCTCGCAGACGACACCGCCCTGCGCCACGCCTACCTGGGATTCTGATGGACCGACTCGCCTTCCTCCTCGCCACCGGACTTGCCCGGGGCGCGATCTTCGCCCTGTTCGCCCTGTCGCTCGTCCTGATCTGGCGCGCCGCCCGCATCATCAACTTCGCGCAGGGTGCGATGGCGCTGGTGGCGACCTACCTCGCGTTCGCGGTCACCGGGCTGACCGGCTCGTACGCGGCGGGCCTGGCCGCCGGGATCCTCGGCGGCGCGGCGGTCGGCTTCGTCGTCGAACGCGGCCTCATGCGCCACGCCCCGCACAGCTCGCCGCTGTCGGGCATCATCGTGGCGATCGGGCTGGTGATGGTGTTGCAGTCACTGCTGGGCATCTTCTTCGGTCCGCAATACCGGCCGATGACCGCGCCGTTCGACGAGACGCCGATCTTCGTCGGCGACGTGCCGCTGCTGTCCCCCTACGACCTGTTCGTGCTGGTCGCGGCGCTGGCCGTCATGGGCGGGTTGGCGCTGCTGTTCACGCGGACGTCCCTGGGGCTGCAACTGCGGGCATCGGCGTTCGCGCCCGAGGTGTCGCGCCTGCTGGGCGTGCGGGTGGACCGCATGGTGACGATCGGCTGGATGCTCTCCGCCGCCGTCGCAGCCCTCGCGGCGATGCTGCTGATCCCCACCGAACTGGGGCTCAACCCCCACTCCACCGACATCCTGTTCGTCTACGCATTCACCGTCGCCGTCGTCGGCGGGCTCGACTCGCCCGTCGGCGCACTGCTGGGGGGCCTCGTGGTGGGGGTCGTGATGAGCCTCGTCACCGGATACCTGGGTTCGACCGTCGCCCCGATCGGGGTGCTGGTGCTGCTGGTGGCGGTGCTGCTGGTCAAACCCGGCGGCATCTTCTCGATGCGACAGGCGCGCACCGCATGACCGGCCGCCGGGTTCCTCGTCTCCTTCCCGGGCTCACCGGCACGCGTCGCGTGCTGGTGACAGCCGTCGTTCTCACCGTGCTCGCGCTCGGCGGCACCTTCCTGCTCGATCCGTTCCGCAACTTCCAGCTCGCCACGGCCGCCGCGTACCTCTGCGCCGTGGCCGGACTCACCCTGCTGATCGGGCTGAGCGGGCAGCTCTCCCTCGGGCACGCCGCGCTCATGGCGGCCGGCGGATACGGCTACGCGCTCACCTCGAACGCGTTGACGGATGCCGGCCTCGACGGGCTCCCGCGGTTCCTGGCGTCCCTCGTGGCCGCCGTCGTGATCGCGTGTCTGCTCGGGCTGCTGCTGGGACTTGCCGCCGCCCGGCTGCGCGGCCCGTATCTGGCCGGCCTGACCCTGGCCCTGGTCATCGCGCTCCCCGCGATCACGAGCGTGTGGTCGCCGGTGTTCCGCGGTGACCAGGGACTGCAGACGGCGTACAACCCGGTGCCGACGGCACTGGAGCGACTGATCGCCGTGGAGCAGTGGCAGGCGTGGGTGGCGATCCTGGTGGCATCCGTCGTCGTCACCGCCCTCACGATCGTGCGCCGCGGCACGCTCGGGCTGCGGATGCGGGCGGTGCGCGACGACGAGACCGCGGCGCGGCTGAACGGCGTGCCCGCCCGCAGCGTCAAGGTGGCCGCGTTCACCGTGAGCGCTGCCGCCGCCGGCGCCGGCGGCGCGGTGCTGTGCTTCATCACCCAGTCGGTGAGCCCGGGCGGATACACGCTCGCGTTCTCGCTGCTGCTGGTGGTGGCCGCAATCGTCGGCGGGCTCGGCAGCATCGGCGGGGCCGTCATCGGCTCGATGGTCATCGTCGTGCTGCCCTGGCTGCTGGGTGCCGGCACCGCGGCACTGGACCTGCCCGCCGAGCTGGAGCAGCGACTGTCGGGCAACCTCGCCGTGCTGGTGTTCGGCGCACTGCTGATCGCCGTGATGCTGCTGCGCCCCGACGGCCTGGCCGGGCTCGCCGGCGCATGGCGACGGCGGCGAGCGCGGCGGGGCGGCTCGGCACTTCCCCGTGCGGCGACGACTCCGCCCGCTGCCGCTGATTCTCTCGACCCCGCCGGCGTCGCCGACACTTCCGGCCATTCCCGCACCATCCCGATCGAAAGGTGATCCCATGTCCCACCAGAGCCCAGCGCCGCGCTCTGCCGTCCGTCGAACGGGCGGGCTGATCGCGGCATCCGCCCTCATCGTCGGCCTCGCCGCGTGCAGCACGCCGACGGCCCCGTCCGACGACCCCGCCGCCGCCGAAGGCGACAGCACCGGCGTCACCGACACCACGGTGACCATCGGCACGCACACGCCGCTGACCGGACCCGCCGCGGCGGGGTACTCCTCGATCTCGGCGGCGGCGAGCGCCTACTTCGACTACCTGAACGACCAGGGCGGTGTGAACGGGCGCACGATCGAGTTCATCGTCAAGGACGACGGGTACAACCCGGCCAACACGCAGACGGCCGTGCGCGAACTCGTGCAGCAGGACGAGGTGTTCGCGATCCTCAACGGCCTGGGAACCGCCACGCACCAGTCGGTGCTGGAGTTCCTCGACCAGAACTCGGTGCCCGACCTGTTCGTCGCGTCGGGGTCGACGTCGTGGAACCAGCCTGACACGTACCCGAACACGTTCGGCTTCAACGCCGACTACGTCGTGGAGGGTGCCGCACTCGGGCAGTACGCCGCCGACGAGTTCCCCGACAAGAGCGTGTGCGTGCTCGGGCAGGACGACGATTTCGGTGACGAGTTCATCGAAGGCGTCGAGCTGGCTGTCGGGGCGGACGGCATCACCGAGACGCAGCGGTACTCGGTGTCGAACCAGGACGTCACCGCCCAGATCGGCGCGTTGCAGGCCGCGGGCTGCGAGATCGTCGCGCTGGCGACGATCAACGGCTTCACCGCCCTCGCGGTGGGGACGGCCGCCCAGCTGGGCTGGTTCCCGCAGTGGTTCTCCTCGTCGTCGGGCGCCGACTACCCGACGCTGGTCGGCTACCTCGGCGAGGACGTCGCTCCGAAGGTGCTGCAGGGCTTCACCGGCACGAACTACCTGCCGATGGCCGACGACGAGTGGGTCACGCTGTTCCGCGAGATCAACGACGAGTTCAACGACGCCGCTCCCTTCGACGGCAACACGATCTACGGCATGAGCGTGGCGTACCTGTTCGCCGAGGCCCTCGCGGCCGCCGGTGAGGACCCGACGCGCGAGGCCCTGGTCGAGGCGGTCTCCTCCGGTGACCTGGTCGGCAACGGCATCCTGCCGCTCGCGTTCGGCCCGGACAGCCACGCCGCCTACCTCGGGGTCGGGATCACCACGGTCGACCAGGGCGTGCAGGACTACCTCGACGCGACGTACGAAGTGCGCGACGGCGCCGTGTCCGCGGTGGAGCCGTCCCCCGTGCCGCTGTCGAACGCCGCCGTCCCCGGCGAGTGAGTATTTGCGCTGTCGAGTGAGTATTCGCGGTCGCGAGTGAGTATTCGCGGTCGCGAGTGAGTATTGCGGGGAGGTCGTACGCGGCCTCCCCGCAGTGCTGAGTGAGTATCCGCGCTGCCGAGTGAGTATTCGTCGCGTCGAGTGAGTATTCGCGGCTCAGAGCGGCAGGACGTGCGCTCGCGGCAGCGGCACCCCATCCGCCTTGAGCTTCGCGGCGAACGCGGTGAGCGAGTCGAGGTGCTCCCACCCGCAGCGGGTGAACGGCCAGCCCGTCGTGGCCGTGATCCAGTCCTGCCGCCACTGCTGCCGCTTGAGCACCTCAGCCGGCGTCCGCCCACCGGTCATCGCCGGGTCGGTGTACTTCACCAGACCGTCGAACTCCCACCAGTAGGCGACGTCCTCCAGTCCGGCATCCAATCGAAAACTGCCCCGGCTCGGGCCCGGCACCGACACCTGCAGGCGCGGTTGCGCGAACCCCAGCATGAGCAGATACAGCCGTCCGACCGTTTCGCCGGGACTCTCCGCGCGCCCGTCGGCGAGTTCGAGCACCCATCGCGCCTGGCGGATGCCGCGTGCGCCCGGCATCCGGAATACGCGCTGCCACAGCCGAGCGCGGAAGCGCTCCGCGGCATCCTCGTCGTACGTCTGCGTCTCCTCATTCCAGGCCACCCGACGCAGGCCGGCATCCGCGACGACGAGCGCCGCTTCCAGCCGCAGCGAGCGGATGGCGTCGATGATGGTGCGCTCGAGCGAGGTGACCAGCAGGCCGTCCACGAGCACGATGTCCTCCTCGGCCAGCGAGTCGCGATGGCGGAACACCAACGGATGCGACCGCGTCGCCGCCCCGGCGCGCATCGTGACGTGCACGCGCCGGGGCCGCGTGCGGAACAGCGGGAGGCCGTGGACCACGACGGCGCTGGCATGGGAGAAGACGGCGCCGTCGGTGCGCATCGCACGCGCAGTGGTCGCGACGGCGATGCGGTGCTGCTCCTCGGCGTAGAGGGAGGCGTACTCCTCGGCGGTCAGTTCCCACTCGCCGTGGAGGCGGGCGAGCGTCCCGCGCGCGAGGCGTTGGCGCACCTCGTGCCGCGTCTGCTCGCGCAGGAGAAGTTCGGACGAAATCGGGCTGGTGGCGATGGTGTCGAGTGTCATGCGCCGATCATGACCGGATGCCGGTCGTCACCGGGCGCGCTCAAGCCCGTTCCGTGGACGGTGGCGCCGGATCGGTTGCTGGGGAGGAATACTCGCTCGGCGACGCGAATACTCACTCGGCGGCCGCCGCGGGGGCGGGCGTGAACTGGGCGACGAGCTCGCGCTTGAGCACCTTGCCACTCCCGCCGAGCGGGAGCGCGGCGACCACATGCACCACCCGCGGATACTTGTACGCCGCGATCCGGTCGCGCGTGAACGCGATCAGCTCGGCCGCATCGATGCTCTGCCCGTCGTGCGGCACCACCGCCACGTGCACTTCCTGCCCGCGCAACTCGTCGTGCACGCCGAACACGGCGGCGACGGCGACACCCGGATGCCGCGCGATCACCGCCTCGACCTCGGTCGGGTACACGTTGTAGCCGCTCCGCACGATCATGTCCTTCTTGCGGTCCACGATCGTGAGCACGCCCTCGGCGTACTTCCCCAGATCGCCCGTGCGGAACCAGCCGTCGACGACGGTCGCCGCCGTGGCATCCGGTCGACCGAGATACCCCTTGAACAGGTTGTGCCCGCGCACGACGACCTCCCCGAGCGCGTCGGGATCGTCGAGCAGCAGCACCGCTTCTTCGTGTTCCGGATCGGCGATGGCGATGTCGACCCCCCACAGTGCGCGCCCCACAGTGCCAGGACGGATCGGCTCGGCGAGCGTGTTCGACGACACGATCGGCGCGGTCTCGGTCAGCCCGTACCCCTCGTGCACATCCGCGCCGTACGCGTCGCGGAACGCCTCCAGCACCGCGACCGGCAGGGCCGCACCCCCCGAGACGGCGTAGCGCAGCGGCGGTCTGGCATCCACTCGCCTGGCCGCCTCGAGCATGCCGACATACATCGTCGGCACGGCGGTGAACACCGTCGCCCCGTGCGCCATCATCAGCTGCAGCGCGTCGTCGGCGTCGAACCGCGGCAGCAGGATGATCGATGCCCCTGCGCGGAACGCCACGTTCATCACGGCCGTCTGCCCGAAGGTATGAAATAGCGGCAGCCCGCCGAACACGACGTCCGCGGCGCGCACATCGAAGGAGTCGATGAGGGTGCAGTGCACCTGTTCGACGAGGGCGAGATGCGAGCCGACGGCCCCCTTCGGGGTGCCGGTGGTGCCGCTGGTGTACAGGATCGTCGCCGGGTCGGTCGGACGCGTCGGGGTCAGCCGGGCGATCGGCTCGGCGACGGCCGCCTCGGCCTCCAGGCGCGGCAGATCACCGGCCGGCGGCGGAGTGTCCGGCGGCAGCAGTACCGTCACCACGGGGGTGCCGGTGGCCATCGCGGCGGGGAGCGCCTCGCCGAGCAGCGGTGCGGCGACGACGAACAGGTCGGCTTCGGCATCCCGCAGCACGTATGCGATCTCGTCCGCCTTGAACAGCAGATGCACCGGCACGACGACCGCGCCCAGCGCGAGCGCGGCGTAATACACGCGGGCGAAGTCGGGCACGTTCGGCACGATCATCGCGACGCGGCTCCCGGGGCGGATGCCGCGATCGCGCAGGGCACCGGCATAGGCACGGGCCTGGTCCCAGAGGTCGGCGTACGTCGTGGTGGTCCCGGCGAAATGCAGGGCGGGGCGGTCGGCGTGGCGCCAGGCGGATTCGGCGAGGATGCTGGCGACCGAGAGGGTCGCAAAGCCGGGATCGTCGATCGCGGGGTCGGGTCGGTGAGTCACGGTGGTCCTTTCATCGTTGAACGGAACAGCTGTACGGAACGGGCTCGAGTACTCACTCGCGACCGCGAATACTCACTCGGCGGTGCGAATACTCACTCGAGAGCGCGAATACTCACTCGCGGGCAGGAATACTCACTCGGGAGCGGAGCTGGGCGCGGCCCAGGCTATTGAGGTGTACTTCGTCGGGGCCGTCGGCGATCCGAAGGGTCCGGATGCCGGCGAACAGTTCGGCCAGCGGGGTGTCCTGGGACACGCCCGCGCCGCCGAACACCTGGATCGCCCGGTCGAGGATCCGCTGCACCGCGCGCGGCACCGCGATCTTGATCGCCTGGATCTCGGTCATCGCGTTGCGGTTGCCGACGGTGTCCATGAGCCACGCGGTCTTCAGCACCAGCAGCCGCAGCGCCTCCAGTTCGATGCGCGCCTCGGCGATCCACTCGCGGATCACCCCCTGCTCCCCCAGGGTGCGCCCGAACGCGACCCGCTCGTTCGCGCGTGCGGTCATCAGCGCCAGGGCCCGCTCGCCGGTGCCCAGTGCCCGCATGCAGTGGTGGATGCGCCCCGGCCCCAGCCGCGCCTGCGCGATCGCGAAACCGTCCCCTTCCCCGGCAAGCAGATTCGACGCCGGCACGCGCACATCGCCGAACACCACCTCGGCGTGCCCGCCGTGGTCGCGATCCTCGTAGCCGAACACCGTCAGCGCTCGCACGACCTGCACGCCCACCGCGTCCCGCGGGACCAGGATCATCGACTGCTGCCGGTGGCGCTCGGCATCCGGATCGGTCTTGCCCATGACGATGAAGATCGCCGCATCCGGATTCATCGCCCCCGTCGACCACCACTTGCGCCCCGTCACGACGTACTCGTCACCGTCCCGCCGGATGCGCGTTTCGATGTTGGTGGCGTCGCTGGAGGCCACATCGGGCTCGGTCATGCAGAACGCCGAGCGAATGCGCGCGTCCAGCAGCGGCTGCAGCCACCGCTCCTGCTGCGCGGGCGTGCCGAAATCGTGCAGCACCTCCATGTTGCCGGTGTCGGGAGCTGCGCAGTTGAACGCCACCGGCGCCAGCCGCGGGCTCCACCCGGTGATCTCGGCGAGCGGGGCGTACTGCAGGTTCGTCAGCCCCGCCCCGTGCTTTCCCGGCAGGAACAGGTTCCACAGCCCCGCCTCCCGGGCACGCGCCTGCAGCTCCGCCACAATCGGGCGGAACCCCCACTGGTCGGGCGTGGCAGCCAGCTGCGCCTGCAGCACCGCCTCCGCCGGCAGCACGTGTTCATCGACGAATGCGCGCGCCCGTGCAGCGAGGTCGCGAGTGGTCTCATCGAGCGCGAAATCCATCAGAGTGCCTCCAGTCCTTGCCGGGCGAGTGGTTCCACCAGCGCGCCCATGGCGTCGAAGCCGTCACCGACGGTGTCGCCGGAGCGGAACCGGTAGTGGATGCCTTCGAGGATCACCGCGAGCTTGTACGCCGCGAACGCGCGGTACCAGCCAAGGGCGGGCAGGTCCACGCCGGCCCGGCGGGCGTACTCCTCGGCGAGCTCGTCGAATCCCGGGTAGCCCGCCGCCGGGTCGACGGCGCTGGGGATCGCGCCGCCGAACGCGTCCGGGAACGTCGCGATGTCCCAGTACAGCGCGAAGATCCCGAGGTCCACGAGCGGATCCCCGAGCGTGGCCATCTCCCAGTCCAGGATCGCTGACAGCCGCGGCGCCGGCCCGTCGACGAGGGCGTTGTCGAGTCGGTAATCGCCGTGCACGATCCCGGAGCGGCGAGTCTGCGGCATCCCCTCCCCCAGTCGTTCCTGCAATTCGTCGAGCGCGGGCGTCGGGCGCGACCGGGACGCGTCCAGCTGCCGTCGCCACGTGGCCAGTTGCCGGCTCAGGTAGCCGTCTGCCCGGCCGAAGTCGGGCAGACCCACGGATGCCGCATCCACGGCGTGCAGATCGGCGAGCGTCCGCACGAGGTCGACGCTCAGCTCCCGCAGTCCCGCCGGCGAATACGGCGCGTTGTGCGCGGGAGTCGACAGCACCCGCCCGGGGGCGCGCTCCATCAGGAAGAAGGTGGTGCCGGTGATGTCCCCGCCGGTGTCGTCGACGATGTCGATGGCGACCGGGACGGGCACGGGCGTGTCGGCGAGCGCCGAGATCACGCGGTGCTCGCGGCGCATGTCGTGCGCGCTGGCCAGCACGTGCCCGAGCGGCGGGCGGCGCAGCACCAGGGGGTGTCGGGCGCCCTCGATCGCGTAGGTGAGGTTGCTGCGGCCGCCCGCGATCACGGTTGCGGTGAGGTCGCTGTCGGGGTCCGCGAGATCCGGGTGCGCGGCGGCGAGCCACGCCGTCAGGGCCTGCGCGTCGAGCCCCGGCACGTCGGTCATCGTCGACCCCTTCCCCGCGCCGCACCGCGACGCCCCCCGAGCATACCGCCTGGTCGGTTTGCGTCCAACCCTCGCCTGTTCGGGGCGCGTATCGGGCACTGAACCCCCGAATCCCCCGGTTCGGGGCGCGTATCCGGCACCGAACCCCCGAACCCCCCGGTTCGGGGCGCGTATCCGGCACCGAACCCCACGGAACCCGGCTCGACCCCCGCGGGGCTCAGCCGAGCAGGTGCGCCTGTACCGCGTCGCGCACGTCGGTCGGAACGGGTACGGGCCGGCGAGTCGCGGCATCCACGAACACGTGCACGAACCGCCCGACGGCGATGGGGTCGTCCTCGCCGGGGCGGAGGATCCCCAGCGCCCACGTGATGCTGGTGGCGCCGAGCCGCTCCACCGCGATGCCGACCTCCAGAGGCTCGGGGAACGATGCCGGCGCGCGGTAGTCGCACGACGAGGCGACCACGAGCGCGATGGCGGGCGACGACGCCGGGTCGAGGCCGCCCTCGGCGATCATCCAGGCGTTGACCGCGGTGTCCATCGCCTCGTAGTAGACGACGTTGTTGAGGTGCCCGTACTGGTCGTTGTCGCGCCAGCGGGTGGCGAACGGGCGGCGCACGCCGTAGTGCGTCATGGGTCCTCCTGGGTGTCAGTCCGCGCGCAGCAACAAGCGGAACGCGGCACGCGCGCGGTCGGCGCTGGGCCGGTCGCCGGCGATGAGGTCGGCGTACGTGAACGACTCCGACACTCGCACGAGCAGATATGCGAGGCTGTGCACGTCGATCGCGCCGCCCAGCGGCTGGTCGCCGAGCTCGGCACGCACGAGCCACTCCGCCGTCGCGACGTAGCGCCGCTGGATCTCGCTCTCCGTGGTGGTGAGCAGCCGCAGCGCACGAGCGGGCTCGCGGCGCAGGAACTCCCGGAAGTACGGCGCCTGGTTCAGATCGGCGACGAAGTGGGTGAGCAGTTCCGCCAGCCGGTCAGCACCGGTGCGCCCGAGTGTGGCCCGGTCGGCCTGCACGAGCGTCGGCATCGCGAGGGACCACAGCACCTCGCTCAGCAGCGCGTCGCGGTTGCCGACCCAGCGGAACAGCGACGTGCGGTCCACGCCGAGCGCGGCGGCCAGGCCACCCATGTCGATGCGGTTCCCGGCGATGAACTGCTGCCGCGCGAGGTAGAACGCGCGGCGAGAGTCGGCGTGGGATGCCATCCGCTCCGAGAGCCAGGAGGGGGCGGCATCCACCCCCACCGTCGCGATGGTGACGACGGCCTCGGGCGCGGGCAGGGACATGCCGGAACTCTATCGTCGACGGCGATGGATGCAACATTCACAGAAATGTTGCATGATGGGCGGCACACCGGATCACCGACGATCGGAGACGCGATGGCGCTCACCCTGTCAGGCCCCACCGAGCGCGCCGATGCGCCGCCCGCGACGCGCCTCGACGCCGACTTCTACGACCTGCAGTCCGCGCTGACGGACGCCGAGCGGGCGCAGCTGGGCCGCATCCGTGCCTTTCTCGGGAACGAGGTGGCCCCACGCGCCGATGAGTTCTGGGAACGCGCGGAGAGCCCGCGGCATCTGTTCCCGCGGTTTGCCGAGCTGGGCATGCTCGGTGCCGGCATCCCCGAGGTCGCGCAGTACGACAACAGTGCGCTGTATCGCGGCTGGGTCGCGCTGGAGATCTCGCGCGTGGATGCCTCGACGGCGACGTTCATGGGAGTGCACAGCGGCCTGGCGATGAACGCGATCTGGGTCGGCGGCTCCGACGAACAGCGGGCACAGTGGCTGCCGCCGATGGCGCGCGGCGAGCTCGTCGGCGCGTTCGCGCTGACCGAACCGCTGTCGGGGTCGGACACCGCGCGGGGACTGCAGACCACGGCGACGCGCCGGGCCGGGGCTGACGGCACGGACGAGTGGGTGATCGACGGCGCGAAGCGGTGGATCGGCAGCGCGGCGTTCTCCGACATCACCGTGGTGTGGGCGCGCGACACCGCCGACGATGAGATGAAGGGATTCATCGTCCCGACATCCACCCCGGGCTACACGGCGACCAAGATCGAGCGCAAGCAGTCCCTGCGGGCCGTCGAGAACGCCGACATCACCCTGTCGGGCGTGGTCGTGCCGGACTCGCTGCGGCTGCAGCGGATCGCATCGTTCACCGAGGTCGCCGTCGTGCTGCGGCTCACCCGCGCCGAGGTCGCCTGGCAGGCGCTCGGCAACGGCATCGGAGCCTACGAGGCGGCGGTGCGGTACGCCGGCTCCCGGGAGCAGTTCGGCAAGCCGATCGCGTCGTTCCAGCTCGTGCAGCACAAGCTCGCCACCGCGCTGTCGAACATCACCGCGTGTCTGGCGCTGTGCACGCGGGTGTCGCAGCTGCAGGACGAGGGCGCGCAGACCGACGCACAGTCGGCGATGGCGAAGGCGTTCGTCTCGTCGCGGATGCGGGAGACCGTCGCGCTGTGCCGCGAGGTGATGGGCGGCAACGGCATCACGCTGGACTACGGCGCCGCGCGGGCGTTCTGCGATGCGGAGGCGATCTACACGTTCGAGGGGACCCACGACATGAACACCCTGATCGTGGGGCGCGAGATCACCGGCATCCAGGCGTTCACCTCATGAGCGAGGCATACATCGTCGCCACGGCCCGCTCGCCCATCGGACGCGCGCGCAAGGGGTCGCTCGCGGACGTGCGCCCCGACGACCTCGCGGCGCAGATGGTGCGAGCCGCGCTCGCGCAGGTGCCTTCCCTTGACCCCGCGCGCATCGACGACCTGATGCTCGGGACCGGGCAGCCCGCAGGCCGGCAGGGCATGAACCTGGCGCGAATCGTCGCCGTGCTGCTGGGGTGGGATGCCGTGCCGGGCACGACCGTGAACCGGTACTGCTCGTCGTCGCTGCAAACGACACGGATGGCGTTCCATGCGATCAAGGCGGGCGAGGGTGACGTGTTCGTCTCGGCCGGGGTGGAGTCGGTGTCGCAGTACGCGTACGGGTTCGCCGACCTGCCGGATGCGGTGAATCCGGTGTTCGCGGATGCCGCGGCGCGGACGGCCGCGCGTAGTGCGGCGGGGGCGCCGGTGTGGGCCGACCCGCTTTCGTTTGGGGACTTACCCGACCCGTACATCGCGATGGGGCAGACCGCCGAGAACGTGGCCCAGGTGCACGGGGTCACGCGCGAGGAGCAGGATGCCTTCGCGGCGCGGTCGCAGCAGCGGGCGGAGACGGCGATCGCGTCCGGGTTCTGGGCGCGCGACATCACGCCCGTGACGCTCGCCGACGGGCGGGTCGTGAGCGCGGATGACGGCCCGCGGGCGGGCGTGACGGTCGAGGCGCTCGCGGGGCTCGACCCGGTGTTCCGCCCCGACGGCACGGTGACGGCGGGCAACTGCTGTCCGCTCAACGACGGGGCCGCGGCGGTGGTGATCGTCTCGGAGCGGGTGGTGAACGAGCTCGGGCTGCAGCCGCTGGCGCGGATCGTGTCGACGGGAGTGAGCGGACTGTCGCCGGAGATCATGGGGCTCGGGCCGGTGGAGGCGTCGCGGCAGGCGCTGGCGCGGGCTGGACTCGGAATCGACGACATGGATCTGGTCGAGATCAACGAGGCGTTCGCGGCGCAGGTGATCCCGTCGGCGCGGGAGCTGGGCATCGACGATTCGCGGCTGAACGTGCACGGCGGCGCGATCGCGGTGGGGCATCCGTTCGGGATGACGGGCGCACGGATCACGTCGACGCTGATCAACGGGCTCGCCTCGACGGGTGGTCGCTACGGCCTCGAGACGATGTGCGTCGGCGGGGGCCAGGGCATGTCGCTGATCCTCGCCCGCGAGTGAGCTGCCGAGTGAGTATTGCTGCTGCCGAGTGAGTACTCGTCGCGTCGAGTGAGTATTGCTGCTGCCGAGTGAGTACTCGTCGGCATCCGCTCTGAGGGCGGACGAATACTCACTCGGCAGTATGAATACTCACTCGAGGGCGCGAATACTCACTCGGCAGCGACGAGGAGCGCCAGCGTCTCGGCGATCAGCGCGGGCTTGCGAGCCCCCTCGATTTCGACGGTCGTGCGCATCCCCACCCGCACCCCCTGGGCAGTCTCGTCCGCAGAGGTGAGCTCCGTCACCGCCCGCACGCGCGCCCCCGCGCGCACCGGCTGCAGGAACCGCACCCTGTCGAGGCCGTAATTCACCGCCATCGCGACCCCGCCCACCTGCAGCAACCCGTCGGTCAGCCGCGGCAGCAGCGACAGCGTCAGGTATCCGTGCGCGATCGTCCCCCCGAAGGGACCGGATGCCGCCCGCTCGACATCCAGGTGGATCCACTGCCGATCCTCGGTCGCGTCGGCGAACGCCGCGATCCGCTCCTGCGTGATCTCGAACCACTCCCCCGTCGCCACGGCCCCCACGACCGCGGCAAGCGACCCCGGCGACGACACCTGAACGCTCATGCCCGCGGCCCACCCGCGACGTACAGCACCTGACCCGAGATGAACCCGGCATCCTCGGCCGTGAAGAACGCCACGGCCGCGGCCACGTCGTCGGGCGTGCCGCCGCGCCCGACCGGGATCTCCGCCGCCATCGCGGTAACGAAATCCTCGAACGGCACCCCCATCCGCTCAGCGGTCGCCCGGGTCATGTCGGTCTGGATGAACCCAGGCGCCACGGCATTCGCCGTCACGCCGTACCGCCCCAGCTCGATCGCGAGGGTCTTGGTGAACCCCTGCATCCCCGCCTTCGCCGCCGCGTAATTCGCCTGCCCGCGGTTGCCCAGCGCCGAGGTCGACGACAGGTTGACGATGCGCCCCCAGCCGGCCTCGACCATGTGCGCCTGCACGGCCTTGGTCATGAGGAACGCCCCGCGCAGGTGCACCGTCAGCACGGCATCCCAGTCATCCTCACTCATCTTGAACAGCAGATTGTCGCGGATGATCCCCGCGTTGTTCACGAGGATCGTCGGTGCACCGAGCTGCGCCGCAATGCGATCGACGGCGGATGCCGCGGCGCTCGCATCCGCGACGTTCGCACCGACGGCGAGCGCACGGCCGCCCTCGGCTTCGATCGCGGCGACGGTGTCCGCGCACGCGGCGACGTCGAGGTCGAGCACCGCGACGGCGTGACCGGCCGCGGCGAGACGTCGGGCGGTCGCGGCTCCGATGCCGCGCGCGGCTCCGGTGACGATGGCGGTACGGGCGATACGAGTCATGCGGGGGTCCTTTCGTCGGGCATGGCAGGGTCAGAAGACGATGAGTTGCCGCAGCTCGCCGCCGGCGGCGAGGCGGTCCATCGCGGCGTCGATGTCGTCGAGCCGGATGCGGGAGGTCACCAGCCGCTCCAGCGGTAGCCGGCCCGCGCGCCACAGCTCGATAAACCGCGGGATGTCGCGGGCCGGGACCGCCGAACCCAGGTAGCTGCCGATGACCGTGCGCGCCTCGGCGGTCAGCTGCAGCGGCGACACCGTGGCCCGCGCGTCCGGCGCCGGGAGCCCCACGGTCACCGTCGTCCCGCCGGGTGCGGTCAGCGCCACCGCGGTCTCGAACGCGCGCGCGGATCCGGCAGCCTCGATGACGGCCGGCATGCGGATGCCGCGCGCCACGGCATCCGCCGGCGAAAGCGCAGCGACGGCACCCAGTTCCCGCGCGAGGTCGAGTTTGCCCGGCACCGCGTCGACCCCGGTGACGTCGAGGCCGAGCGCGACCGCGACCAGCAGCGCCGCCATCCCCACCCCGCCGAGTCCGACGATCGCGATCGACGATCCGGATGCCGGGCGGGCGGCATTGAGCACCGCACCGCCGCCGGTGAGCACGGCGCAGCCCAGCAGCGCCGCGATCTCCCCCGGCACGTCCGGCGGGACCGGCACCACCGAGGTGCGACTGACCACGGCATGCGTGGCGAAACCGCTCACTCCGAGGTGGTGGAACACCGGCTCCGTGGCATCCGCCCCCCGCCGCAACCGGATGCCGCCCCCGACGAGGGTGCCTGCGTTGTTGGCCGCGGAACCCACCTCGCACGGCAGGCGGCCGTCGGTCGCGCAGCCGGCGCACGCCCCGCAGCGCGGCAGGAAGGTCATGACAACGCGCACGCCCGGCCGCAGGTCTTCGACGCCCGCGCCGACCGCTTCGACGATGCCGGCGGCCTCGTGTCCGAGCAGCATCGGGGTGGGGCGGCGGCGGTTGCCGTCGACGACGCTCAGGTCCGAGTGGCAGACGCCGGCAGCCTCGATGCGCACGAGCAGTTCGCCCGGGCCGGGGTCGGCGAGTTCCAATAGCCCGACAGTGAAGGGCCGGGATGCCGCGAATGGCGCTGCGGCACCAGACACCTCCAGCACGGCTCCCGTGATCTGCATCCGAACCTCCTCGTTCGCCTGCGGCCGCCCCATCGGGCGATGCCAGCATACCGACTGCGCGGTATGTCGCCGGCACGAATACTCACTCGGCAGCACGAATACTCACTCGGCAGCGCGAATACTCACTCGGCAGCACCAATACTCACTCGGCAGCTACGCACGCAGACGGCCCCCCGCACACGCGAGGGGCCGTCGTACCGGGTGAGTCGGCTCAGTCGTGCTGGTCGTCGTCCGGATGCCGCGGGCGCCACAGCACGATGTCGGTGGCGCGGCGCACCCGCTTGCCGTGGCGCAGCGTGACCAC
This sequence comes from Microbacterium sp. zg-B96, assembly GCF_030246865.1. Classification (NCBI taxonomy): domain Bacteria; kingdom Bacillati; phylum Actinomycetota; class Actinomycetes; order Micrococcales; family Microbacteriaceae; genus Microbacterium; species Microbacterium sp. zg-B96. The sequence continues at coordinate 3,315,075 of NZ_CP126738.1, forward strand.
CCCGCCGCTGGGGCCGGCGGCGAACACGCGGGCGCCGGGGCGGTTCTCGATCTCCGCGCGCACGCGGTGCTCGAGGTCGCGCACCTGGCGGCGTAGATCCCGCACCTGGTTCTCCAGCTCGATGATGCGCGAGATGGCCGGCAGGCTCATGCCCTCCGCAGACAGGCGTGCCACTTCGCGCAACTGTGCCACGTGGCGCGTGGAATACCGGCGTGACCCGCCCCGCGTGCGATCGGGCACCACGAGGCCGATGCGGTCGTACTGGCGGAGGGTCTGCGGATGCATGCCCGCCAGTTCCGCGGCGACCGCGATCGCGAAGATCGGGCTGTCCTCGTCGACCTGGTCGTTCACGCGCTCACCTCCCCCGCCGAGCACCTATCCGCGCGCCTTCTGCATGAGATCCGCGCGCGGGTTCTCCTTGGGCTCGAGTTCGTGGAAGCGTTCGAGGGCTTCCCTCGCCTCGCCCTCCAGGTGCGCCGGCACTGCGATCTGCACCTCGGCGAGCAGGTCACCGGTGCCTTTCGCGGTGGCAACGCCCCGCCCCTTGACGCGCAGCACGCGCCCGGAGGGCGTGCCGGGTGCGACGCGCAACTTCACGGGGTCGCCCCCGAGCGTCGGCACCTCGATGGTCGCCCCGAGCACGGCTTCGGTGAAGGTCACCGGCACGGTGACGCGCAGGTTCAGACCCTCCCGGGTGAACACCGGGTGCGGACGCACCGCAACGGTCACCACGATGTCGCCGTTCTCACCGCCGTCGAGCGACGGGCGCCCCCGACCGCGCAGCCGGATCTTCTGCCCGTCCTTCACGCCCGCGGGGATCTTGACCTTGAACGGCTTGCCGTCCTCCCCTGCCAGGGTGATCGTCTCGCCCTTGGTCGCGGTGACGAAGTCGATCGTCGTGCGTGCCGTGACGTCGCTGCCCTTGGTGGGACCGCCGAATCCACGGAACCCGCCGGAGGTCTGGCCGAACCGGCCGGAGCCGAACCTGCCGCCCTGCTGCTGGTTGAACATCGAGAAGATGTCGTCGAAGTCCTCGGTGGACTGGGTGCGCGGACCGCCCCGGCCCTGACCGAACATGCTGAAGACGTCTTCGAAGCCGCCGGCGCCCTGCCCGCTCGCCGTGAAGCGAGCACCAGACCCCATCGCGCGGATCTGGTCGTACTCGGCACGCTGCTCGGCGTCGCTCAGCACGGCATACGCCTCACTGACCTCTTTGAACTTCGCCTCCGCCGCAGCATCACCCTGATTGGAATCAGGGTGATACTTGCGTGCCAGCTTGCGGTACGTCTTCTTCAGATCGGCATCGCTGACGTCCTTGCTCACGCCGAGGACGGAGTAGAAGTCCTTATCGAACCAGTCTTGACTCGCCATCGATGCCCCCGTCCTACTCGGCCGGAACCGCGACGACGACCTTCGCCGGACGCAGCTCGGTCGTGCCCAGCCGGTAGCCGATCTCGACGACCTCGAGGATCGTCGGATCGGTCGTGCCGGGGGTCGGCGCCTGGAAGATCGCCTCGTGCTGCTGCGGGTCGAACACGTCGCCCGCCTCGCCGTAGCGTTCCACGCCCAGCTTGCTCACGATCCCGCGCAGCTTGTCGGCGACCGCCGACAGCACACTGCCCTCGGTGAGGTCGCCGTGCTTCTCGGCGCGGTCGAGATCGTCGAGCACCGGCAGCAGGCTCCGGGCCACGGAACCGCGTGCCCGCTCCAATTCGACCTCGCGCTGCTCCTCGGTACGACGCCGGTAGTTGGCGTACTCGGCCTGCACCCGCTTGAGATCCACCAGCAGGTCGGGCTCGGCACCCGACTGCGCCGGTGCATCGGCAGCGGCGGCATCCGCGGACTGCGCCGCGGCCAGGATGTCTTCGATGGTCAGTTCGGGTTCGCCGTCGCCGTCCGCAGCGGATGCCGCGGGCTCAGCCCCCTGCGACTCGGGGTCGGAGGCCTGAGCCTCCGACCCCTTGTCACCGGGGACCTCGTCGATCGGTTCTTCGAAGTCCTTGTCGGTCATGTCTGAGATCTCTACTTCTTCTCGTCCTCGTCGTCGACAACCTCGGCGTCGATGACGTCCTCCTCGGGGTTCGGCACTTCGCCGTTGCCCGGGTCGGTCGCCGCCGGGTCAGGGTTCTGGCCCTGAGCCTGGCCCGAGGCGTAGATCGCCTCGCCCAGCTTGCCCTGCGACTGGCTGAGCTTGTCGAACGCGGTCTTCACGGCGTCGTCGTCATCGCCGGCCAGAGCCGTCTTCAGAGCGTCGACGTCACCCTGCACATCCGACTTGACGTCGGCGGGCAGCTTGTCGTCGTTGTCCTTGATGAGCTTCTCGATGGAGTAGGCCAGCGTCTCGGCCTGGTTGCGGGTCTCGGCGGACTCGCGGCGCTTCTTGTCCTCGGCCGCGTGCTCCTCGGCCTCGCGCACCATGCGGTCGATGTCTTCCTTCGGCAGCGACGAGCCGCCGGTGATCGTCATCGACTGCTCCTTGCCGGTGCCCTTGTCCTTGGCGGACACGTGCACGATGCCGTTCGCGTCGATGTCGAAGGTGACCTCGACCTGCGGGATGCCACGGGGAGCCGGCGCGATGCCGGTGAGCTCGAAGGTGCCCAGCGGCTTGTTGTCGCGGGTGAACTCGCGCTCGCCCTGGAAGACCTGGATCGCCACGGACGGCTGGTTGTCGTCTGCCGTGGTGAAGGTCTCGCTGCGCTTGGTCGGGATCGCGGTGTTGCGCTCGATGAGCTTGGTCATGATGCCGCCCTTGGTCTCGATGCCGAGGCTCAGGGGGGTGACATCGATCAGCAGCACATCCTTGCGCTCGCCCTTGAGGACGCCGGCCTGCAGGGCGGCGCCCACGGCGACGACCTCGTCAGGGTTGACGCCCTTGTTGGGCTCCTTGCCGGTCTCCTGCTTCACCAGCTCCGAAACGGCGGGCATGCGGGTGGAGCCACCCACGAGCACGACGTGGTCGATGTCGCCCACCTTGATGCCGGCTTCGCGGATGACGTCCTCGAAGGGCTTCTTGGTGCGGTCGAGCAGGTCCTTGGTGAGGTCCTCGAACTTGGCGCGCGTGATCGTCTCCGACAGCGAGACGGGGCCCGAGTCGGTCAGCGACAGGTAGGGCAGGTTGATGCTGGTCGAGGTGGAGCTGGAGAGTTCCTTCTTGGCCTGCTCTGCGGCTTCCTTCAGACGCTGCAGCGCGATCTTGTCGCCCGAGACGTCGACACCGGTGGTGTCCTTGAACTGCTTGATGAGGAAGTCGACCAGACGCTGGTCCCAGTCGTCGCCACCGAGGCGGTTGTCACCGGCGGTGGAGCGCACCTGGATGGTGGAGAAGTCGTCGTCCTTGCCCACCTCGAGCAGGGACACGTCGAACGTGCCGCCACCGAGGTCGAACACGAGGATGAGCTCGTCTTCCTTGCCGCGGTCCAGGCCATAGGCCAGGGCGGCAGCGGTGGGCTCGTTGATGATGCGCAGCACGTTCAGGCCCGCGATCTCACCGGCCTCCTTCGTGGCCTGACGCTCGGCGTCGTTGAAGTACGCGGGAACGGTGACCACGGCATCCGTGACGGTGTCACCCAGGTACTGCTCGGCGTCCCGCTTGAGCTTCTGCAGGATGCGGGCCGAGATCTCCTGCGGCGTGTACGCCTTGCCGTCGATCGACTGCGTCTTCCAGTCGGTGCCCATGTGGCGCTTGACGGAGGTGATGGTGCGGTCCACGTTCGTGACGGCCTGGCGCTTGGCCGTTTCACCGACGAGCACCTCACCGTCCTTGGTGAATGCGACGACCGACGGGGTCGTGCGGAAGCCCTCGGCGTTTGCGATGACCTTCGGTTCGCCGCCCTCAAGGACGCTGACGACCGAGTTGGTCGTTCCGAGGTCGATTCCCACTGCACGTGCCATGTGTGTTTCTCCTTCGTGTGGATCTGAAAATCTCGGGGCGACGTCAACCTGAGTCGCGATGGCTCAAGGATACGCGACAGGGTTTCCGATGTCAATCGAACTTGAGTCGTGAGGTGTCAAGTTTGGCGGGCGGATGCCGATGATGAGCAGCCGTAGAGAGGGGTCACGGCGGCCGGTTGGCCCAGACTCGACCTTTTCTTGGGGGTTCCTTGAGGTTCGCGGGTCGTGGCTTCTCAGCTCAGCCGACGTTGCCCCGATCTTGCGGGTTGCTCGCACAGAAGCGGCACGGGTCTTGCGGTCAGCGGCGAAAACTAGGCAATGCCCAAGCCGACAGGTTCACGTCGGCGTGCCGGGCCCACAAACCCCTCATCCCGAAAACTGCGGCACCGAGCCGCTACGAAGGAAGACATCATGAACAAGACCACCAAGGCCTCCATCGCCACCGCGGCCGGCGTCCTCCTGCTGCTCGGCGGCGGCGGCACCTTCGCCACGTGGAACGGCTCCACCCAAGCCGGCGCCGACGCCACCATCTCGGCCGGCAACCTCGAGGTCCTCCCTGGCGAGGAGGGGGGCACGTGGAGCTTCAACGGCACCGACCTCCTGGACGAGGAGAACATCGCCGATTATCTCGTCTCCCCGGGTGACGTGCTCACCTACACCACGACGATGACGGTCATCGCCAAGGGTGACAGCTTGCGCGGCCAGATCGGGCTGACCAATGCGTCGATCGCTCCGGCCGTCGAGGATGACGACGAGGATGAGGCGCTTGCCGAGTACCTCAAGGCCACGACGCAGCTCTCGGCTGAAGGGATCGGCGAGCTCGAGCACGACCAGACCTTCACGGGAGTTGCCGGTCCCGACGGCATCGAGCAGGTCATCAAGGTGACCGCCACGATCACCTTCCCGTTCGATGACACCGACACCGACCTCGACAACGGCGACCACAACGCCGCTAAGAACGGTTCCGTCGACCTCAGCGACTTCGCCGTCACCCTCACGCAGCTGCCCGCAGAAGCAGAGTGACCCACGAGGTCCGCCTCCACAGTGAGGCGGACCTCGTTTCCGCGTCGCCCACAATCCACTGGAGCAGTCGAGATGACCCGCCGTTCACGCCGCCTCGCGCGCCGACGCCGCACCTCGGCGCCGGTGAAGATGCTGCTGGCGACACTCGGTACCACCGGGGCGATCGTGTGCGGCGTGCTGGCCGGCGGTGGCACGTACGCCGCCTGGTCGGTCTCGGCCCCGGCGGCCGCCGCCGCCACCCTGCAGGCCGGTTCCGCCGAGCTGTCCACTGATGGCGTGCAGCTGTCGGCCACGGGGTTGTACCCCGGCCGCACCGTCTACGGCTCGAGCGCCGTGCGCAACACCGGCACCACCCCCCTCGCCTTGAGCCTCGACAGCGTGTCGAGCGCCACGACCAACGCCTTCACTGGGGCGCTGGTCGTCACGGTCGGGGTCGCCGCATCGACGGCGGACTGCGCGGCCGGTCGTGTCGCCCCGACGGTGACCACCCGCGTCGCCCCCGACATCGCCGGTGACCTGCGCGTCACCCTGGCCCCCGCAGCGACTACCGTAATGTGCGTGGGACTGGGCCTGCCACAGAATGCACCGGCCGCAGCAGCAGGAGCCGCGGCATCCGCCCTCACCCTCACGATCACGGGAATACAGGTTCGTCCATGACCCGCAGCCACCTCTCCGGGCCCGCCGCCGCGGCCGGGGCCGCGGCGTCCCCCCTCACGCTCACGATCTCCGGGACGCAGGAGCTCCGATGAACCGCCGCCACCTCGGCCCCATCGTCGCGCTGGTCACCTTCGCAGTGCTCGGCGGCTCGGGCGTCGCCGTCGCGGTGTGGACCGCATCGGCCTCAGTCTCGGCTACGGCATCCTCGGCGTCACCCGCGACGACCGCGAGCCTGAGCGGCGGCCTCAACACCACCTACAGCTTCAACGGCCCTAAGTCCGGCGTCGCGGTGCGGGGCGCACTCGTCATCGCCAACACCGGCGGGACGCCGCTGGCGTACGGCCTCACGAACGCGCTCGCCGCCGGGAGCTCGGCCGCCCTCGCGGCGGCGACGAAGCTGACGATGTGGGTCGGGACCGCCACCGGTGCCGACCCGTGCAATCAGCCGATCCCGCCCACCGGCAAGGTCGAGACGACCCTCGCCGACGTTGCCCCCAAACTCCCCGCCGGTGCTCAGACGCTTGCCGCAGGCGCCAAGGCCACCGTCTGCGTCGCGACGAACGTCACGTCGAACACCGACGCGACGTTGCCGGGGCAGACGGTCACGGCGACCTTCGCGGTGGCCGGTGCGGTGGCGGGCAGCAGCTGGACAACCTCCGCGACCGCCACCTCCGTGACCCAGACCGTCTACCGGCTCGGACCGGTCCAGGCGCTCGCCTGCAATGACAACGCCGCCTTGAACCTCACCATTTCCTGGACAGCTCCAGCCAGCAAGCCCACAGGGGCACAGGTGACGTACCGTGTCTATGATGTCGCGAACCCGGGCGTGACACTTGGGCCGCAGACGACCACCGCGACGTCGCTGCAGCTCAGCCCCGACGCGTGGAGTCGTAACGGCACCTACCGGCTCGCCGTCGAGGCGACAGAATCGCTCCATGGCACGACCTCGAAGGTTGCGGAGACCTCCATCACCCGTGGCTGGGCGTGGGGCTTCATCCTTATCCCCGCGCTCAGCTGCGTCTCATGACCACCATGGCCGCGCCCACCAAACAGACCACCGCCCGTGCCGCCCTCGGCTCGCGCCGGTCGTTCCGCGCCTCGCGGGAAGGCAGCCTGTGGTACTACCTCAAGGTCTCCCTCAGCGCGGCGCTGCTCACCCTCACCGCCGCCGTCGCGATCGCGGTGATCGTGCTGCCGGCGGTCGTCGGCGGGAGCGCCATGACGGTGCTGACGCAGTCGATGGAGCCGGGCCTTCCCCCCGGCACCCTCATCGTCACCAAGCCCACCCCGGTCGAGGACATCGCGGTCGGGGATGTCATCACCTACCAGATCCGCTCCGGCGAGTCGGCAGTGGTCACCCACCGGGTGATCTCCAAGACCTTCGCCGGCGACGAGGTGACCTTCATCGCGCAGGGCGACAACAACGACGTGCCCGACCCCGAGCCGGTGCGGGAGGTGCAGGTGCGCGGCACGCTCTGGTACAGCCTGCCGCTGCTGGGCTGGGTCAACAACTTCCTCACGGGCAGCACCCGCGACGTCGTCGTGGCGCTGGGAGCGGGCGGACTGTTCCTCTACGCGGCGGGAAACGGAGTCGTCGCGGTGCGCGACAAGCGCCGCAAACGCGCCGCCGCGGCATCCGATCAGTGACCGCTGCAGCCGCCGCCGCGCGCCACGCCGCGCCCTGCGCGCGCAATCACGATAATGTGCGCGGATGAGCACCACGCCCGGCGCGACTCCACACGTGCCCGTCACCGCCGACACCGACGCCTTGCCGCAGGTCATGGGCTTGCAATTGCGTGCCGGGCGCCCCGCACCGCCGCGCACCGTGCTGTCGTGGGCGCTGTGGGACTGGGCGGCGCAGCCGTTCAACACCGTGATCCTCACCTTCATCTTCACGGCGCTGTACCTCACGACGGATTCGTTCCTCCCCGCTGACATCGCCGCCCTTCCGGACGGCGACTCGGTGAAGGAGACCGCGGAGGCGGGGCTGGCGGCCGGTCTCGGCTGGGGGACGACCATCGCGGGACTGCTCATCCTGGCGATCGCGCCGGTGCTAGGCCAGCAGGCCGACGCGGCCGGGCGCCAGAAGCTGTGGCTCGGTATCGGCACCGGTGGGCTGGTCGTCAGCATGGCGCTGCTGTGGTTCGTGGAGCCCGCGCCGGCGCTGTTCTGGCTGGGTGTGGCCCTCATCTCGGCGGGCACGGTGTTCAGCGAGATCGCCGGAGTGAACTACAACGCGATGCTCATCGGCATCGCCACTCCCCGGACGATCGGACGCGTCTCGGCCCTCGGGTGGGGCTTCGGCTATCTCGGCGGCATCGTCGCGCTGATCCTCGTGGTCGTCTTCTACATGTCGGACTGGTTCGGCCTGAGCGCTGACGGCGGACTGCCGTTCCGCATCATCGCCATCGGGTGCGCGCTGTGGACGGTGGCGTTCGCCATCCCGATCTTCCTGTGGGTCCCAGAGCCCTCGGCCGGCCGCCCGGAGCGTCGCGTCGGACTGCTGCGCGGATACAAGCTGCTCGTGCGCGACGTCACGGCGCTGTACCGCTCACCCGTTTCGCGGCCGACCTTCTGGTTCCTGCTGTCCAGCGCCGTCTTCCGTGATGGCCTCGGCGGCGTGTTCACCTTCGGCGCCATCATCGCCGGCCAGGTGTACGGGTTCGAGTTCATCGAGCTGGTGATCTTCGGCATCGCCGCGAACCTCATCGCCGGGTTGTCCACCCTGATCGTCGGGCGCTGGGACGACCGGCTCGGCCCGAAGGTGATCATCCTGTTCTCGCTGGCGGCCATGGTGGTCGCCGCCTCCGCCGTCTTCCTCCTGGTGGATGCCGGCACGGTGGTGTTCTGGATCGGCGGGCTGGTCCTCTGCGCGTTCGTCGGGCCGGCGCAGTCGGCGTCGCGGTCGTTCCTGGCGCGGCTGACGCCGGCGGGACGCGAGGGCGAGATCTTCGGGCTCTACGCCACGACCGGCCGCGCGGCGAGCTGGATGACCTCGCTGCTGTGGGCGCTGCTCATCAGCCTCGGTGGGGCGACGTCGTTCGGCATCCTGGGCATCGTCGTGGTGCTGGCGCTCGGCTTCCTGCTGCTGCTGCCGGTGAAGGCTCCGCCCCGGGCCGCCTGACCGCCGGGTCGGTCCGGGATCAGCGCTGCGGCCAGGCCTGCGCGAACCGGCTCAAAAGGCGGGCAAGCTCCGCCGCATCGGCATCCGAGAAGTCGGCGAGCGCGGTACGCACCGCCTCGATCCGCTCGCCGCGGAACCCGCGCGCAGCCGTGCGACCCTCGTCGGTCAACACGATGCGCGTGCGTCGGGCATCGGCGGGGTCGGCCTCCCGGCGCACCAGCCCGAGCTCGACGCCCTGCTGGACCAGCCGCGATGCCCGGGGCTGATCCACCCCGATCCGCTCGGCCAGTTCGCTGACGCTGAGTGGTTCGGATGCCTGTGCGAGCGCTTCGATCAGCCGCAGGCGTGCAGGGCCGCCGAAGCGCGGTCCACCCCCGTGCGCCCACGGACCATGCGGTCCGTGCAGGCCCCCGTGCCCTCCGTGCATCCCACCGTGTTCGCCATGCGGCCCGCCCCGTTCGCTCGGGTCACCCCACGGACCGCGCGGACCGCGGCGCCCTCGAAGTCGGGTGAGGGCCGTGGCGATGGCTTCGGCGGGATTGGTGGCATCCGATGTGGACATGCCTCGAATTTACATGCTTCTTGACATACTTCCCATTTGCATGTCACACTGCATATACATGTCATTAAACATACATCGTGGCCGTTTGGATGCCGCGTGAAGAGAGGACCTCCCCATGGAGACCACAGAGAACACAGAGAACACAGAGAACACGTCCCCTGCAGACCGCCCGCTGGGCTACTGGCTGCGGGGCGTCGACCGCCTGATCACCCGCGAGATCAACACCGCCCTGGAGGCGGACGGAATCACCCGCCGGGAATGGATGGTGCTGGGCGCGCTCGCGGGCACCGTCGACCTTCCGCCGCAGGTGCGTGAGCGGATCGCCCGGGGCGGCAAACGCGTACGCGTGCTGGCCGACCTCGGCTGGGTCGCCGAAGCCGAGGGCGAATGGTCGCTCACCGATGAGGGCCGCGAGGCGGCCGCGCGGATCGAGCAGAAAGTCCAAGCCGTGCGCGCCCGCGTGGCCGGCGCCGTCACCCCAGAGCAGTACGCCGTCACGATGGACGCGCTCGAGGCGATCGCCCGCGAGTTCGGCGGCATCGAGAGCCTTCCAGCGCCCGGTCGCTTCGGCCGGGGACGGCGCGGCCGCGGGTTCGGATTCGGTCCCGGATTCGGTCGCGGCTTCGGATTCGGCCCCGGATTCGGCCCCCGTTTCGGCGGCGAGGACGAGCACGGCGACCACCACCACGGCTTCGGCAGCGCCCATGGTCACGGACACGGACACGGGCACGGGCACGGGCAGCATGCCGGCGAGCACACGCACCGGCACGAATACGGTCACGACGGCCCCCACGGCCACGGCCACGGGCCTTGCGGCCACGGGCCTTGCGGCCACGGCGACCTCTCCCCCGCGGAGCGCGGCTACGAGCGGGGCTTCGAGGCCGGGTTCGCCGCCGCCCAGCGCGGCAGCGCGCCCGAGGCATCCGACGCCGCCTGAACCGACCACCCACCCGCTCGCGTGGTTTGGGCGCGACCGCGGGCGCCGCCCTGAGTCAGGCGCCGCGGGAGCCCAGGTCGGTCGTGCCGACGTCGGTGCGGTGGAAGTTCTGGGCCGAGCGTGATGCCGTCGGTCCGCGCTGGCCCTGGTACCGGTTGCCGTACGGGCCGGAGCCATAGGGACTCTCCGCCGGCGACGACAGCCGGAAGAAGCAGAGCTGTCCGATCTTCATGCCCGGCCACAGCTTGATCGGCAGCGTCGCGACGTTGGACAGCTCCAGGGTGACGTGCCCGGTGAAGCCGGGGTCGATGAACCCGGCCGTCGAGTGCGTGAGCAGGCCAAGGCGTCCGAGCGACGACTTGCCCTCCAGGCGAGCGGCGACGTCGTCGGGCAGGCTCACCTGCTCGAAGGTCGCACCGAGCGCGAACTCGCCGGGGTGCAGGATGAACGGCTCGGCGGCATCGACCTCGATCAGGCGCGTGAGGTCGGGCTGATCCTCGGCCGGGTCGATGAACGGATACTTGTGGTTGTCGAACAGCCGGAAGTAGCGATCCAGCCGCACGTCGACGCTCGATGGTTGCACCATCTCGGGCTGCCACGGGTCGAGGCCGATGCGGCCTCCGTCGATCTCGAGTCGGATGTCGCGGTCGCTGAGCAGCACGCGCCCAGCCTAGCGGCGCGGCCACCCGGATCGCTTTGCTAAGCTGGGGCCCGCGTCGCCTCGGTGACGCATGGGGCTGTAGTTCAATGGCAGAACTTCTGCTTCCCAAGCAGATAGCGCGGGTTCGATTCCCGTCAGCCCCTCCACAGCCCTCACGTGCGACCAAAGGTCGTGCGGGAGGGCTTTCGTGCGGGTGCCGTAGAAAGCGGCACGCCCCCGGAGGTCCCGCTGCGCTGGAAGCGCCGCACCACCATCTCGGAGTACTGCAGTTCTTCGGAGCGAAACCGCCCGTAGCATCCGAAGTTGCGTAGATCTCCGAAGAACCGGCGCCGGAGGCAGCCCGGTGCCGTCGGGGTTCGGGATCGCGGCAAGAAGATCGCGGGTGTACGGATGCAGCGGGTTCGCCCGCACCAGCTGTCAAACCGGCCGGGCGGATGCCGCGCCGTCGCGGGCCATCAGGCAAGCACGGTGAGACCGCGCGGACGGCGGTTGAGCGCGTCGGCCCCGTCGCCGGTCACCACGACGATGTCCTCGATGCGCGCACCCCACCGGCCGGGGAAGTACACCCCCGGTTCGATGCTGAACGCCATGCCGGGGGCGAGCGGGGTGTCGTTCCCGGCGACGATGTACGGCTCCTCGTGCACCGACAGCCCGATGCCGTGGCCGGTGCGGTGCACGAACGCCTCGCCGAGTCCCGCGGCGACGAGCACCTCGCGCGCGGCGGCGTCGACGGCGGCGGCGGTGACACCGGGGCGCACCGCGTCGCGCGCGGCCCGCTGGGCGCGCTCGAGCACAGCAATCGTGTCGGCGATGTCGGGGGCGGGCTGGCCCATCGCGTAGGTCCGCGTGGAGTCGGAGTAGTAGCCGGGAGTCACCGCGCCGCCGATGTCGATCACCACGATGTCTCCCGCAACGACGACCCTGTCGGACACCTCATGGTGGGGGTCGGCGCCGTTCGGCCCGGAGCCGACGATGACGAAGTCGGCCGCCTCGTGACCCTCCGCGACGATGGCCGCAGCAATGAGGTCGGCGATCTCCCGCTCCGTGCGGCCGACCTGCAGGAACTCCGCCATGCGTGCATGCACCCGGTCGATGGCGTCCCCCGCCCGGCGCAGTGCCTCGATCTCGGCGGGGTCCTTGAGCATGCGGAGCTCCCGCAGCACGGCGGTGGCGAGGATCGGCATCCGCCCGAGGGTGTCGGCGAGCGGGAGCACGTGCAGCGCGGGCATGGCGTCGGCCACGGCGATGCTGCCGGAGCCGCCCCCGACCGCCGCGACGAGGCGATACGGGTCGTCGCCATCGGTCCAGTCGCGCACGGGCAGCCCCAGCTCGGCGACCGCGGACGGGCCGAGGGAGGCGAGCTCGAGCCGTGGCACCACGACGACCGGGCCGGTGCCGTCGGCGGGCACCACGAGCGCGGTCAGCCGCTCGTGCGACGAGGCCGTCGCCCCCACGAGGTACTGCAGATCGGCGCCCGGAGTGATCACGAGGGCGTCCAGTCCGGCGGCCCGGGCGGCGCAGGCGGCGCGCCCGAGGCGGTCGGCGTAGACGTCGGAGGAGAACCGCGAGGGCGTCGTGGTGGTCACGACGACACCCTACGACCGTGGCGCGCCGGGCGGCACGCTCTGCGGCACCGCTACCGTGGGGAGCATCATGCCGAGCTCCCCCACTGTCCTCGTCCTCAGCGGCTCCGGCCGCTACGCCGACCCATGGCATCCGTTCCCCCGAACGACCCCGCTGCTGGCGGCGGCGCTGGCGGATGCCGGGTTCGACACTGTGATCAACGACGATGTCGACGGCGGGATGGCGCGACTCGATGGCGTCGATCTGCTCGTCGTCAACGCCGGCGACCCCTGGAGCGACGACGAGCGCACCACGACGGCACCGGAGGCATCCGTCCTGGGGCTCAGCCGCGCCCTCGACCGGGGCATGGGTGTACTCGCGATGCACTGCGCCGTGGCATCGCTACGGGATTACCCGGCGTGGGCGCCCGCGATCGGCGGAATGTGGGTGCCGAACGCATCGTGGCATCCGGAGATCGGCGACATCGACATCGCGGCCGGCGAGCTGCCCGACGGCACGGCTCTCACCGACTTCACCGTGTTCGACGAGCGGTACTGCCGGCTGCAGCAGTTCGGCGACCGCACGGTCGTGGCGACGCACGAGACGGACGGCGAGCGGATGCCGGCAGCGTGGGTGCGGACCTACGGCCCTGCCCGCGTGGCCGTGGACACGCTCGGGCACGACGAGCGGTCCTACGACTCGGCGGGCCACCGGCGGCTCATCGGGATGCTCGCCCGATGGGCCGCCGGCACCGCCTGACTGTTACAGGTGCTTGCCGCCGGTGACCGGCAGCACAGCGCCCGACGTGTACGACCCGGCCTCGGAGGCGAGGTACACGTACGCACCGGCGAGCTCGGCCGGCTGGCCGGGACGTCCGAGTGGGACATCCTGACCGAACTCCGCGGTCTTCTCCGGGTCCCAGCCGGTCGCCGGGATGAGGGGCGTCCAGATCGGGCCGGGGGCGACGGCGTTGACGCGTATGCCACGGGGGCCGAGGTCCTCGGCGAGCGCCTCCACGAACGCCACCTGCGCGGCCTTGGTCATCGCGTAGTCGATGAGTCCGGGCGACGGGTTGAACGCCTGCACCGAAGCCGTGACGATGATCGACGCGCCGGGCTCCAGGTGCGGCACGGCGGTGCGAGCGGTCCAGATCATCGAATACAGGTTCGTGCGGAAGACGCGGTCGAACTCTTCGGTGGCCAGGTTGTCGACGCCGCTGCGATCCTTCTGGTAGGCGGCGTTGAGCACGAGGATGTCGAGGCCACCCAGCTGCGAGATGGTGTCGTCGACGATGCTCGTCGCAAAGGCCTCGTCGCGGAGGTCTCCGGGGAGAGCGACGGCGCGGCGTCCGGCTTCCTCGATGAGCGCGACGGTGGCATCGGCGTCTTCCTGCTCTTCGGGCAGGTACACGATGGCGACGTCGGCACCCTCACGCGCGTAGGCGATTGCGACGGCGCGGCCGATGCCGGAGTCGCCGCCGGTGATGAGCGCACGGCGGCCTTCGAGCCGACCGCTGCCGCGGTAGGTCTTCTCGCCGTGATCGGGCTGAGAGAGCGTCTCGCTGGTCAGACCGGGCTGCGTCTCCTGCACCTGCTCCGGGAGCTTCTCGTCCCGGTGCTTGTCGCGGGGATCCTGCATGGTCATGGGTCTCCTTTCGTGGCGTCCTTCGAGCCTGCGACAGGACACGGATACCAAAAAGGGTCTTGACATCCCGCCCCCTACGCCCGACAGCGCCGCCGAGTGAGTATTCGTGCTGGCGAGTGAGTATTGGTGGCGTCGAGTGAGTATTCGTGCTGGCGAGTGAGTATTCGTTGCGTACCGCGCCGTGGCATCCGTCGATTCAGTCGTCGCGATCGACTGCATTCGGACGATCCCGGGGCCGTCTGCGACGACCGAGCGCCGCGCGGTACGTTGGCCGGCGCGACGAGTACTCACTCACCGCGACGAATACTCACTAGGCGACGCGAATACTCACTCGGCGACGCGAATACTCACTCGGCGACGCGAATACTCACTCGGCAGGCGCGCAGACGGCGGCGGCGGCGATGGTCTCCGCGTACTGCTCGGCCGTCCACGGCAGGCCCGCGGGCGGCGCGGTCTGTCCCGACGCGGCGGGCGCCTTCGAGGCGATCGCGGCGAGCTCCCACGCCAGGTAGGCGCCGATGTTCGCGTTCGCGGTGGAGTTGTTGAGCACCACGGCAACCGTCATCCCGGTGTCCGCATCGGCGAATCCGCCGGTGATGTAACCGGGCACTGCTCCGAACTGGCCGACGAGCGACCCTGCCTGGTAGGCGCCGCCGTCGGCGGTGAACCAGGCGGGGGCATCCGCGGCGGCGGGCAACGGCGCCGCGAAGCGATCCTCAGCGCCCGGCAGCGCGCCGGTCGCGAGGGCCTGCAGGTACACACCCAGGTCGTCGATGTCGGAGATGACACCGGATGCCGTGTACCCGGCGCTCGAGGACAGTGAGGTGTAATCCGCAGGTTCGGCGCAGTTGACAGCGCCTTCAGGGGTGTTGTGCGAGAACAGGCCGTGCAGCATCGGCGTCTTCGCCTCGGCGAGGTCGGACGTCCCGGCGGGAAGCACGGTGTCTTCCAGTCCGAGCGGGTCGGTGACGTACTTCTCGTACATCTCCGCCGCGCTCATGCTCGTCGCCCGCTCCAGAGCGAGACCCAGCAGCACGTAGCCGGTGTCGGAGTCGGCGAAGGCCGCCCCCGGCGCTCCGGTGCGGGCGGCGCCCATGCCGTACGAGGCGAGTTCCTTCGGGCTCCACGTGCGCTCCGGCGTGGCCATCAGCCGCGGAGTGATGGTGCCAGTGAACGGCGCCACCCCGCTCGTGGAGTCGCACAGCTGCTCGAGGGTGACGTCCTCGTAGCCGGTCATGCCGGTGATCCACTCGGTCACCGAGTCATCGCGCGAGACGGTGCCGGCCGCCGCGACGGCATCGAGCACATCGCACGTCATCGCACGCGTCACATTGCCCACCCGGAAGCGCATGTCGGTGGTGACTTCCTCGCCGCCGGGGGTACTGGAACCCAGCCCCGCCACCCAGCTGCCGCTCCACGGCGCCCAGACACCGACGATGGCACCAGTCGACCCTGTCGCGACCATGGCCTGCTCGACGGCACCCTGCAGCTGCTGCTGGGTCTCGGCGGGCAGCACCGCATCCACCTGCTCGGGAACCTCGGGCACGACTGAGGCGCCGTCGCCGGAACAGGCGACGAGCACGAGCGCGACCGCGACCGCACCGGCGATCGCGGTCGCAGCGCGTCGTGCGCGGCTGTTGTGCGGCATCTCCACCCCCGAAAACATCCTCTTTGAATTCAAACACACGGCGAGGGGCCGTCCCGCACGCCTCACCTAACCTGGGTGGATGCCGCACACCTTCGACGACGCCGCTCTCGCCGGCGTGCTGGGTCACATGAACGACGACCACGCCGCCGACAACGTGCTGATCGCGCGCGCTTTCGGCCCGGCCGACACGACGGATGCCACGATGACCGGGTTCGACGGCGACGGCGGTGACTGGATCGCGGTGCGCGCAGACGGATCGAGCGCGCCGGTGCGGGTCGGCTGGCCCGGTGGCCCGATCACCGAACGACGCGACGTGCGCCGGGAGATCGTGGCCCTGTACGACGCTGCGTGCGCGGAGCTGGGGATCGAGCCGCGCCCTCACGACTGAGGTGCGGCCGCCGGCATCCGGCCATTGAAAAGCTTCAGGTAAGCTGAGCCTCATTGCGCTAGCATGACGCCATGGCCGAGCCGATCCAGTTCTCCACCGCGCTGCGCGAGCGTTCCACGGGCGCCCACTCCGGCAGCGAGAGCGCCGGCTTCATGGCCGACCTCATCAAAGGCGACGGCACCCGCGATGACTACATCGCCCTCGTGGTGCAGCACTGGTTCATCTACGAGGCGCTGGAGCGGGCCGCCGACCGCATGAAGGCCGACCCGGTGGCATCGGTGTTCATCACCGACCGACTCACCCGCCTGCCCGCGCTCGAGGCCGACCTGGAGTTCCTCATCGGCCCCCACTGGCGCGAGACGGTCACGCCGCTTCCCACGACGCGGCGCTACGTCGACCGCATCAACGCCGTCGGTGCGACGTGGGCCGGCGGGTTCGTCGCCCACCACTACACGCGGTACCTCGGCGATCTGTCGGGCGGGCTGTTCATCGGCAGGCTGATGGCCCGCCGCTTCGGGTTCGACACGAACGGCATCGGGTTCTACCTGTTCGGCGACATCGCCGACCCGAAGGGGTTCAAAGACGTCTACCGCGCGCAGCTGGACGACGCGCCGTGGGATGACGCCGAGAAGGAACGGGTCATCGACGAGGTGCTGCTGGCGTACCGGTTCAACACCGAACTGTTCGAGGACCTGGGCCGCGCCAAGTCCGGCATCCTCGTCGCCTGATCCGCCCGCCCCCTCGCTGAAACGACAGCTGGTCGCCGAGACAGTGGGAAACGACCACCGTCTCGTCCACCAGTAGTGGTTTCACGGTCTGGGGTGGGGCTCAGGCCCCGGGGCGCATGAACCGGCGCACGTCGGGGTCGACCCGGATGTCGCTGGGACGCAGCGGCCGCGTCAGGTACAGCCCCTCCAGGCTCGTCAGCCGTGAGAGCGCGACGTAGGTCTGCCCCGGCGCGAACGCGCCCGACCCGAGGTCGACGATCGCCCGCTCGTAGGTCTTGCCCTGCGACTTGTGGATCGTCACGGCCCACGCCAGCCGCAGCGGGAACTGCGTGAACTCCGCGACGATGTCGCGGGAGAGGGACTTGGATGCCGAGTCGTAGGCATACCGGAACCTCTCCCACACGGTGGGTTCGACGTCGT
Source organism: Microbacterium sp. zg-B96 (assembly GCF_030246865.1). NCBI lineage: Bacteria > Bacillati > Actinomycetota > Actinomycetes > Micrococcales > Microbacteriaceae > Microbacterium > Microbacterium sp. zg-B96. Next base: position 3,332,321 of record NZ_CP126738.1, read on the forward strand.
GCTCCTCACCGTCGACCTCGACGCGCACGGTCGCCCCGGCGATGCGTGTGACGGTGCCGATCGTGCCGTTGACCCAGCGGGGCGGCTCGCCGAACCCGCCGACGTCGTTGCGCAGGAACATCACCTGCGCGCCGACCTTGAGCTGCAGTTCCATCTCGGCCGGGTACGCCGCGTCGCCGCGGCCGAAGTCGCCGCTCACGTCGGCGCGGGCGGTCTGCACAGTGCCGGGGAGCGCATCGAGGTGGCGCTGGTTGATGCGGTTGACGATGTCGTTGCGGGTCGCCAGCGTGATGATCGGCGGCTCATCCGGTCCCGGCTGCGGCGGCCGCCGCGCTCCCGCGGTGTTGAGGACCTCTGCCATGTCGGCGGTGACCACGCCGTGGCGCACCGCGTTGAGCAGGATCTTGAACGTCGGGTCGGACTGCCGGTGGATGTCGCGCAGCTCGCGGATGTTGAGCTTCGCGCCGTGGCGCCCCAGGTCGATCAGACCGCTGTCGGCATCCGATTCCCCTGCCCACACGTGTGCGTCGAAGAACCAGAACGACCGGTAATGGTCGCGGACGTAGCGCATCTCGTCGCCGCGGGGCGGCACCGGCGCCAGCTGGTACGGGTCGCCGAACATGACCACCTGCGCGCCGCCGAAGGGTTCGCTGCGCCGGCCGCGCGCCTGACGCAGCGACCGGTCGATGGCATCCATCAGGTCGGCGTTGACCATCGACACCTCGTCGATGACGAGCGTGTCGAGGGCGTTGAGGATGCGCCGCGTCTGGTCGGGCTGGTCGAGGTCGCCGCCGGCGATCAGGCCGATGGGGAGGCGGAACAGCGAGTGGATCGTCTGACCCTCGACGTTGAGCGCGGCGACGCCGGTGGGGGCGCACACGGCGATCTGCTTGTCGGTGTGCCAGGCCAGGTGACGCAGCAGGGTGGACTTGCCGGTTCCGGCCCGCCCGGTGACGAACACGTGCTCGCTCGTGTCCTCGATCAGCCGGAACACCGCTTCCTGTTCGTCGGAAAGGGGCGGCGTACTCACCGATTCATGCTCGCACACCCCCGGGGCCTTCAGATCCGCTGTCAGCGATGTGCCGCGCCACCTGGGAAGATGCCCACACCGAATCGTGGGGGAGTTCCTAGACTGAAGGCATGGATCAGGGGGTGGCCGTACCGGCCCGCGCACGCGCGCGCGACACCGCGCCCCCTTCCCCCGACACGGACGCCGCGACCGGATCGGCCCGCTCGCGCCGCAGTCGCTCCCGCTTGGCGCTGGACCTCGCGCTCCTCGCCGTCGTCGGCCTGCTGCTGCTGGGCGCGATCGGCGCGACCGCAGGCGCCCTGTACACGCAGTTCTACAGTCCGACGGCGTTCGTCAGCCGTTACCTCTCGATGCTCAGCGAGGGTCGTGCCGCCGACGCGCTCGAGGTGCCGGGTGTGGGGGTGGATGCCGCCGAGCTCGAAGCGGCGGGCCTGCCGCCGACGGCATCCGATGCGCTGCTGCGCCAGTCGGCCCTGGCCGAACTGAGCGATATCCGCGTCGTCTCCGAGGAGACCGACGATGGCGTGGCCAAGGTCACCGTCGCGTACGACGCCGGCCCCTATCCCGGCACGACGACCTTCCGGGTGGAGCGCGACGGCTGGATCGGCGTCGCGCCGGCCTGGCGGTTCGCGCAGTCCCCGCTCGCAGTGATCGACGTCACCGTCCACGGGGCCATGCAGTTCACCGTCAACGGGTTCGAGCTGGACAAGCGGCAGGTCTCCCCCGACGGCGCCGAGGCCGACCCGGCCGCTGCGGTGCCGCTGCTGGTGTTCTCGCCCGGCGTCTACTCGGTGTCCGTCGACACCGCCATGGCGACCACCCCGGGTGTCGCGGTGCTGTCGGACACGCCCGAAGCCGGCATCCCGATCCAGCTGCAGGCGCAGCCCACCGAAGAGTTCATCCGGGTCGTGCAGGAGAGCGTCGACGAGTTCCTCGCTGACTGCGCGACGCAGCAGGTGCTGCAGCCGGCCGGCTGCCCGTTCGGGTTCACGGTGCGCAACCGCATCGACGAACTGCCGCAGTGGTCGATCCCGCATACCCCCGTCGTCGCGATCGAGCCCGACGGCGCCGGGTGGAAGATCCCGGTGACCGATGCCGTCGCCCACATCGAGGTCGACATCCGGTCGCTGTTCGACGGCAGCGTGCGCACCGTCAGCGAGGACGTGCCGTTCCAGCTGACCGGCACGATCACGGTGCTGCCCGACGGCACCGCATCGATCGCCGTCTCCGCCGTCGAGTGAGTATTCACGCTCCCGAGTGAGTATTCACGCTCCCGAGTGAGTATTCGCTCCGTCGAGTGAGTATTCGTCGCGCCGACACCGCCAGCGGATGCCGCTGTGTCAGCGCCCTGCCCGCTCGCGGCGCGCGTCGCGCTCGGCCAACTGCGCGAGCCGCTCGTTGTACTCGTTCAACTCGGCCTCGCCGGTGCGGTCGGCCTGGCGGTCGCGGCGCTTCTGCATCCGCTCGTCGCTGCGGCTCCACTGGATCGCCACGACCAGCGCGAGGATGAGGGTCGGGATCTCCCCCACCGACCACGCGACGCCGCCGCCGGCATACTGATCCTCCAGCGGCGTCTGACCCCAGGTGCGACCCATCGCTCCGAACCACTCGGCCACCATGAGCCCGGATTGCATCATGATCGCGATGCCGAAGAACGCGTGCATCGCCATGACCGCGATCAGGGTGACCAGGCGGAACGGATACGGGTAGCGGTAGGGCACCGGGTCGGCGCCGACGAGCGACAGCGTGAACAGGTACCCGGCGATGAGGAAGTGCGCCACCATCCACTCGTGGCCGATGTGGTCGTACAGAGACCACCGGAACAGGTCGGTGTAATAGAACACCCACAGCGACCCGATGAACATGGCCGCGGCGAACAGCGGATGGGTCACCACGCGCGAGAACGGGCTGTGCACGGCCCACAGGATCCACTCCCGTCCGCCCCGCGTGCCGTCGTCGCGCTTGCGGATCGCGCGCGCGGCGAGCGTCACCGGAGCCCCCGACACCAGACACAGCGGGATGGCCATCGACAGCAGCATGTGCCCGACCATGTGCACGCTGAACAGGTAGTCCTGGTAGACGTTGATCGGCCCGCCGGTGACCCACAGCAGCAGCGCGAGCCCGGTCAGCCACAGCACGGTGCGGTAGATGGGCCACGTGTCGCCGCGCCGGTGCAGGCGGATGACGCCGGCGACGTAGAAGAACGCCCCGAACGCCACGGCGAACGCCCACAGCAGGTCGATGTCCCACGCGGTGAACCACCGCTCGATGGTGAACTCCGGCGGCAGCGGCGCCCCGGTGAGGATCTGCGCCGGGGTCAACGCCGACGGCAGCGATGTGTCCACCGGCGGGGGCGTGCGAGCGAGCGCCGCGGCTGCGCCGCTGGCGATCCCCATGAAGGCGAGCTCCAGACCGATGAGGCTCCAGAAGCGGCGCGACGCGGCATCCTCGCCGCTGCCGCCCATACGGCCGATGAGCCGGGTGCGGTACCAGGCGCCGAGCACGCCGAGTGCCACGAGTGCCACGATCTTCACCACCAGCACGATGCCGTACGGCGAGGTGAGCAGCTCGAGCGTGATGCCGCCGGCCACCGCCCGCGCCGTGCCGGAGACGGCCACCACCACGAACGCCACGAGCGCGAGCGATGAGTACCGGCGCAGCACGTCGGTCATCTCGCCGCGGGTGAGCACGGGCCGCACGATCACCATCAGCACGAGCCCGCCCAGCCACACCGCGGCAGCGATGATGTGCAACGCCAGGGCCATGACGGCGGCGCTGTGGTTGGCGTCGTCGCCGGAGTGGCCCTGCGTGGCCATCGGCACGAGCGAGGCGATCGCGAGGATCGCCACCAGCAGCGTCGGCGTCCAGGTGCGCACCGCGAAGGTCAGCACGGTCAGCACGGCGCCGGCGACGGTGGTCAGCAGCCAGGCGCGGCCGAGGTCCTGCTCGATCAGGAAGCGGCCCAGCTGCTGACCGAACTGCGCATCGGCGCTGGGGGTGGATCCGAGGGCGTTGAGCACGGTGAAGAAGCCCGTGACGCCCGCCGAGACGGTGAAGACGGCTGCGCCGATGGATGCCGCATCCAGCGCGGCGTCGAACGCGCGGGTGCCCGCCCGCAGGGCGTAGAGGGCCACGACGAGCGAGCCGACCATGATCGCGGCGGACAGGTTCACGGTGAGCTTGGCCACCGGCAGCCCCCACCGCACCACCGGGCCGGGATCCCCAAGTCGCAGCGGCTCCGCGCCGCCCGCGAACGCCAGGCCCCACAACAGCACCGCGACGGCCGCGACCACGAGGATCGCCGGACCGGCGAAACGCAGGGCTCGGGAGTTCACCATCCAAGCCTACGGCGGCATACCGAAGGGGGATGCCGCGCGCCAGGCATGCAGAAGGGGGATGCCAACAGCGGCATCCCCCTTCGTAGCGCTGTCGTTACTTGACGGCTGCCTTCAGCTTGGAACCAGCGGTCACCTTGACGCGCTTGCCGGCGGCGATCTTGATCTCTTCACCGGTCTGGGGGTTGCGGCCCGTGCGAGCCGACGTGGCGACCTGCTCGAAAGCGATCCAGCCGGGGATCGAGACCTTGCTGCCCTTGGCCACGGCCTCGGCGACGGTCGAGAAGAGCGCGTCGAGCACGCCGGAGACGGCGGCCTGGCTCTGACCGGTGGCGCTGGCGATGCTCGCGACGAGCTCGGTCTTGGTGATGGACTTGTCAGCCATTGGGGTGTCCTCCAAGGCGGCGACAGCCGCCTTCTTGTCCTTCGGACCGGAGGCATCTGCCCCCGGGCTGGTCAGTTCGACCGAGCCCGAATATACCTACGATCCGCGGAATTACGCGGATTTACGGCCATCCGCGGTCACATTCACCGGCGTGTCGCAGGGGAATGGTGACGGATGTGGCTGTTGTGGCCCCTGCCGACACCGAAAACGGGCGCATTCCGGTGCCCATCGGGCATGCGAACGGCCCGGAACTCCGAGGAGCTCCGGGCCTTCGATGCAGTCAGCGACCGAGTGTCACCAGGACGACTTGGTCACACCGGGCAGCTCGCCACGGTGAGCCATGTCGCGGAAGCGCACACGGGAGATGCCGAACTTTGTGAGGTTTCCGCGGGGGCGACCGTCGATGACGTCGCGGCTGCGCACGCGCACCGGCGACGCGTTGCGCGGCAGCTTCTGCAGGCCGACGCGAGCGGCTTCGCGCTGCTCGTCGGTGGACTCCGGCGACACGAGCGCCTTCTTCAGCTCGGCGCGCTTGGCCGCGTAGCGGTTCACGACCACCTTGCGCTGCTCGTTGCGCGCGATCTTGCTCTTCTTAGCCATGGATCAACGCTCCTCTCGGAATTCGACGTGCTTGCGGATCACCGGGTCGTACTTCTTCAGCACGATGCGGTCGGGGTTGTTGCGGCGGTTCTTGCGCGTGACGTAGGTGTAACCCGTGCCAGCAGTCGAACGCAGCTTGATGATCGGACGGACGTCCTGAGCCTTCTTGGCCATCAGAGCTTCACACCCTTCGCGATCATGTCTTTCACTACCGACTCGATACCCCGGACATCAATCACCTTCATGCCCTTGGCGGACACGTTGATGGTGATCTTGCGGCCGAGCGAGGGCACGAAGTAGGTCTTCTTCTGCACGTTCGGGTCGAAGCGGCGCTTCGTCCGGCGGTGCGAGTGCGAGATGTTGTGACCGAAGCCGGGAACAGCTCCAGTCACCTGGCACACTGCTGCCATGTGATTTCTCCTTATACCGTGGCACCGGACGGTGCCACCCAAGATCCCTTGTCTGCACCCCGCGCTCGACCCGGCCGATGAAGGCCGGCGATCGAAAGTGGGGCGCGAACTGCGTGCTGGAGTGCGCGCAGACGAAGAGTCAGTCTAGCACGGGCGGGCGTGTCGCCTTGACTTGCGGCATCCACCGGCAGTCACCGTCGCGAGCGTAGGAGATGGGGCGAGCGTAGGACGGATGCCGCGGCAGATCTCCTCCCTCCGCCACATCTCCTACGCTCAGCGCGCGGGTCCCGCGCCCCGGCCCCACCGGAACGCCGACACCGTCGGGTCGCCGGCGATCCAGAACCGCCACGGGTACGCCGCGGTCCCCGCATCCCCGGCCACCCCCACGCGGGGCCCGGTCGCCGCATCTGCCAGCGGCTCGACGGGAAGCAGCAGCCGCGCGACCGCGCCGTGATGCGGGGCACCGGTGACCGCGTCGATCCCGTCGTGCAGCGGGTGGCGCAGCCCCACGGCGTCGCCGAGGCGCCCGGGCCCTCGTGCGAGGTCGCGGTCCACGCGTGCGGCGGGACGGCGGCGCCTCGCGGCATCCACCCCCTCCACCACCTCGCCGCCGCGCAGCAGCACACCGCCGGCCACCCCGTCGGGAGCGCAGACGACGTTGACACACGAGTGGATGCCGTGACTCAAGTACACGTACAGGTGCCCAGGCGCCCCCCACATCGTCGCGTTGCGGGGCGTCGGCCCCATGCGCGCGTGTGATCCGGGGTCGGGCACCTCACCGGTGCCGCGGCCGTGGTACGCCTCGACCTCGGTCAGCCGCACCGCGACCGTCTCGCCCGCCGCCGTCACCTGCAGCACCCCGCCCAGCAGCCGCGGCGCCACCTCGAGCGGCAGGCCGGCGAAGTCCTCGCGGGTGGCGGGGCGCAGGCGCGTCATTGCGGCGGCACCTGGCACCACGACACGTCGAAGCCGGTGAGGGCGACCACCGGCTCGCCGTCGTCGAGGCTGACGATGTGGGTCTCGAGGGCCTCCGGCAGCGGCACGTCGTACATGTCGTACGGATTGGACACGACATCAGGCGCCACGAGCACGGCCGCGTAGCGGCCGCTGGGCGACACACAGGTCTGCAGCACCGCATCGTCCCCATCGACGTCGAACACCGGCCGCGCCGCCCCGACGGTGTCGACGACCTCGACGCTGCTGGCGACGGGGGTGAGCCCGTCGAAATGGGTGACCGTCTGCAGCGTGCCGACACCGCCGGGAAGCGGCAGCACCAGGCTCGGGCGGGTGTCGGATGCCGCCAGCGGCAGCGGCGCCTCGACACCGTCGGCGAGATTGAGCAGCACCATGCCGTCGGGGCGCTCGATCGCCGCCAGCGGCGTCCCCCGCGCGATGCCGTCGATCGCCAGCGCGGAACCCAGTTCGACAGCGTCGGCGCCGGAGGAGGCCGACAGCAGCAGCCGGCTGTCGAAGGTCAGCACGAGCAGCGCGTCGGTGTCGGGCACGAAACGCCAGTCGGCGACCCGCTGCTCGTCGCCGGCGATCGTGACCGCGACCGGATCGGCATCCGGATCCTGCAGCGACGCGGTGTACAGCACGCTTTCGGCACCCCCGCCGGCGCCGACATCGGCGGCGGTGTAGAGGTAGCCGACGAGCTCGCCCCGATCGGCGCTCTGCAGGTTCGTCACCCGGCCGTCGCCGGGGAGCGTGAGCTCGGCGGCGTTGCCGCCGTCGAGGTCGGTCACGATGAGGGCGGTCTCGTCGTCCTCGAGCACCGACACGACGAGGTGGCTCGCGGTGGCGCGGAAGTCCTCGATGTGCGGGTGCTCGAACACCGGCACCGCCTGCTCGCCGGTGAGGTCGGTGCGAAAGACGGTGTCGCCGTCGTCGGAGCGGCGCAGCAGGAACAGCTCCAGCGGCGGGGTGCGGATCGTCTCGACGACGTCGGAGCTGGGTCCCCCGCCGACCGACTGCAACCCGTCGATGCGCACGGTGTACTCGGTGTCGTCGTGCAGCGGCAGACTGAACCGCACCCCGACGCTGCGTCCCGAGGTGTCGACGGTGAAGGGCGTGGCAGGAGTGACGGTGACCTGGTCGGGGTCGACCTCCTCCAGGGACCGGGTCGTGGTGATGATCACCCGCGATCCGGATGCCGCGACCGCAGCTTCGGGGTCGGACTGCACGTCGGTGACCCGCGGCCCCTGCAGACCCGCGATCGCGGCGCCGCCGAGTCCGGCGACCAGCAGGATGCCGGCGACGATCGCGAACGCCGTTGTGAAGGCACGCCGGCGCCGGGCGCTGCTGCGCGCGTCGCGGCCGCCCCTGCGCCTCGCGGCGTCAGTACTCATAGGGGTCCGCCGGCTCGTCGATGGGGGTCACCTCGGATGCCGCGATCGCCAGCGTGCCGTCGTCGGCGGCGCTGACCGTGCCGCTGACGGTGACCCACTGGCCGGTCTGCGGAGCATCGCCCACGCGCACCGGCACGCTCGCCGATTGCGCGTCGATGACGCAGTGCGTGATGACGAGCCGGGTGAGGCTGAATCCGCCGTCGCCGCCGGGGGTGACGAAGCCGGTGAGGGTGACCGCGTCGCCCTCGAACGCGTCGGGGTTGGTGGCCGAGGCGAACACCGCCGCCCACTCCCCCACCCCGAACGTGCCGGTGTCCCCGGTGGTGGCAAGGGCGAGGGCGTCGGCGCCCTGGAACAGCGGAGCCGTGCCACTGTCCCGCGACATGGCCAGTTCCGCCGACAGCGACGCGGGGGGCAGCACCAGCATCGCGCCGACGACGCCGGTGGCCAGCACGCCGCCCACGATCGTCGCGGCCGTCGCCGCCGACCGGCCGAACCCGGCCGCCACGACCGCGTCGTGATCGACGGTGGCGTCGTGGTCGGGGTCTGCGCGGCCGTGATCATCGGCATCCACTGCGTCAGGACGCCGCACTGCGTGACCGTGCCCGTGATCGTGCCCGTGATCGGCTTCGGCGCCGAGCGGCAGCGCGCAGCTCGCGATCGCGCCGACGAGCGCGAGCACGGCGAAGGAGACGGCGAACCAGGCGGTGTCGGGGTTGATGTACAGCCCGATGCGTCCGGTGACCGCCAGCACCACGGTCACCGCCGCCACCCCGGCGGCCAGCCCCACGCCGAGCCAGCGCGTGGCGAGGGCCTGTCCGCGGGTCAGGTGGTCGGGGTGCAGGTCGCGCCGCAAAGAGCGGTCGCGGGTGAGCGTGGCGCTAGACAAAGAGGTTCACCGCCGTTCCGAGGGCGAAGGCGAACAGCACCACCACGACCGTCATCCCCACGAGCACCGGGGTGCGGAAGGTGGTGCGCAGCAGCGCGAGCATCTTCACGTCGACGATGGGGCCGACGATGAGGAATGCCACGATCGCGCCGGGGGTGAACGTCGACGCGAACGACAGCGCGAAGAACGCGTCGACGTTGGAGCAGATCGACACGATCATCGCCAGCGCAATCATCGCGGCGATCGACAGCGCCGGGTTCGAGCCGATCGCCACCAGTGCCTCGCGCGGGACGAGCACGTGCACCGCGCCGGCCAGCGCCGACCCGAGCACGAGAGCGGGCATGACCGCGCGCAGCTCGACGACGAACTGCGCGAGGCTCCGCCGGCCGCGGCCGCTGTGGTCGAGCGTGACGAGTTCGCAGGTGTCGCGGAAGCGCGCGGTGACCAGGCCGTCCGGGTCGGGGTGCAGGCTGTACAGCCAGCCGATCAGGTTGGCCACGAGGTACCCGCCGACGAGGCGGGCGATCAGGATGCCGTCGTCGAAACCGAACGCCTGGTGGGTCGTGATGATCACGATCGGGTTCACGATGGGAGCCGCGATCAGGAACGTCAGGGTCTCCGGCACGCTGAACCCGCGCATCATCAACCCGCGCGCGAAGGGCACATTCCCGCATTCGCATACGGGGACGAGCATGCCGAGCAGGGACAGTACGGCCCGTCGCGCCCACGCGCGTCGCGGCATCCATCTCTCGATCAGACCGGGCGGCAGCCACACCTGAATCACGATGGACAGCACCACACCCAGCACGACGAACGGCAGCGACTCGATCAGCACGCTGATCGCGAGCGTCAGGCCGTCCTGCGCGCGGGTGGGAAGCGGGGTGGCGGCCGGGGCGAGCGCGGCGATCGCGAGCAGCACCGCGATGGCGGCGGTGCCCAGCCCCAGCGACACGAGCAATCGTGTGCTGCGGGCCGGCTCCGGGCGAGCGGTGCGGGCGGTGCGCGGCTGGCGCGTGCGGGCGGTGCGCGGCTGGCGCATGCGGGGGCTCGTCACGCGAGCGGTTCCTTCGCGACGGCATCCGTCGTCTCGGCCTGCGCGGCGGTGCACTGCGCGCACACACCGAAGATGTCCACGATGTGCTCGGCCTGCGTGAAGCCGTGCTGCGCCGCCGTACGGCGCGCCCACTGCTCGACGTCGGTCGCGGCGATCTCCACCGTGCGGCCGCAGCGACGGCAGATGAGGTGATGGTGGTGCCCGCTGGAGGTGCAGGCGCGGTACAGCGCCTCCCCCTCGGGGCTCTGCAGCTGGTCGGCGTCGCCGGTGGCGGCGAGCCCGGCCAAGGCCCGGTAGACCGTCGCCAGTCCGATGCCGGTGTTCTCGTCCCGCAGCGTCGCGTGCAGGGTCTGCGCGCTCACGAAGCCGAGAGCGTCGGTGAGCGCTTCGCGCACCCGCTCCCGTTGCCACGTATTGCGCTGAGCCATGCGTCCGATTCTAGGTGGGCTGTGCGCAGAGGCGCCTGAGAGTGCGGATTGCGCCTCTCACCGGGCCGTCGCCGCGCGCACGACGCGACCGCGGCGGCTGCCGACGATGCGGCAGCCGATATAGATGAGGAACGAGATCGTGGTGATGTAGGGGCTCACCGGGAGGGTCCCCATGACGGCGAGCAGGATGCCGCCGACGGCGGAGGTCACCCCGAACACCGCCGCCAGCAGCGGCACCGACACCGGTCCGGCGGCCACCCGCATCGCGGCGGCAGCGGGAGTTACCAGCAGCGCCATCACCAGCAGCGCGCCGATGATGTGCACGGCGACGGCGACGACCAAGCCCAGCAGCAGCATGAAGACGAGGGAGACGGCCGTGGTCGGCACCCCGCGCGCCGCGGCTGACTGCGGGTCGAGCGAGTCGAAGCGCAGCGGCCGCCAGATCACCAGCAGGCCGATCAGCACGAGCGCGCCGATGCCGATCAGCCAGCCCAGCTGCGCCGATTGCACCGAGACGATCTGCCCCGTGAGCAGGCTGAACCGGTTGGCGCTGCGGCCGTCGTACAGCGACAGGAACAGGATGCCGAGCCCGAGCCCGAACGGCATGAGCACGCCGATGATCGAGTTGCGGTCCCGTGCCCGGGCGCCGAGCCCGCCGATGATCGCGGCGGCAGCCAGCGACCCGACGATCGACCCGGTGACGACGTCGACGCCGATGAGCAGGGCCGCCGCGGCGCCGGCGAAAGACAGCTCGCTGATGCCGTGCACGGCGAAGGCCATGTCGCGCTGCATCACGAAAACGCCGATGAGCCCGCCGACGAGGCCGAGCACGGCACCGGCCCACACCGAGTTCTGCACGAGGGCGAGGATCGCCGCATAGTCGGCGACGCCGCCGAAGAGGGCATCCCCGATGTCGGACCAGTTCATGCGGATGCCTCGTCGTGGTGGTGATGGTGGGAGACGTCGGCGTCGGGGGCGCCGACGACGACCAGCCGGCCACCTGCCCGCAGCACCGAGATGGGAGCGCCGTACAGGTTGCTGAGCACCTCCGAGGTGAGCACCTCGTCAGGGGTGCCGAGCGTGAAGCGGCCGCCGGCGATGTAGAGGATGCGGTCGACCGAGCCCAGCACCGGGTTGATGTCGTGGGTCACCAGCAGCACCGCGGCATCCGTCCGTCGCCGGTACCCGTCGATGAGGCCGACCACGCCCTGCTGGTTGGCAAGGTCCAGGCTCGTCAGCGGTTCGTCGCACAGCAGCAGGAGCGGTTCGTCGGCGAGGGCCTGCCCGATGCGCAGGCGCTGCTGCTCGCCGCCGGAGAGCAACCCCACCGGGCGGTCGGCGAAGTCGCGTGCGTCGACCGCGTCGACGAGCGCCTCGACGCGCGCGCGGTCGCCGCGGCGGGGAAAGGGGAACCCGAAGCGGTGGCCGTCGATGCCGAGAGCGACCAGGTCCCGACCGCGCAGCGCGGTCTCCGGTGGCAGCGGCCGCTGCTGCGGGATGTAGCCGATGGCGCGGTTGCCGCGGCCGCGCACCGGACGCCCGAGCGCTTCGATGCTGCCCGCGCTGAGCGACTCGAGCCCGAGGATCGCCCGCAGGAGCGTGGTCTTGCCGGATCCAGACGGGCCGAGGACGGCCAGCAGTTCGCCCGGCTGCACCTCGAGGTCAAGGCCCGCCCACAGCTCCCGGTCGTCGCGGCGCAGGGCTGCCCCGGTGATGCGCAGCGGCGCGGTGCCGGCGGGCGGGGTGCTCACGAGTCCAGCGCCGTGGCGAGGGCTCGGATGTTGTCCTGCATCCACTCAATGTACGTCGTGCCGTCGGGGAGCGTCTCGGTGAACTCCACCACCTCGATGCCGGCGGTCTCGGCCGCATCGATCGTCTGGGTCGTCTCTGCGCCGCCGGTCTGCGCGTTGGCGATCACCACGCGCGCGTCGCCGGACGCGATGACATCCAGCGCCTGCAGCAGGGTGGCGGGAGGCACGTCCTGGCCCTCTTCGACGGCCTGACTGAACGCGGCGGGGGTCAGGTCGGTCAGTCCCGCGGCAGTGATGAGGGAGACCGGGGCGGGCTCGGTCACGAAGACGCCGTCCCCGCCGTGGGCCGTGGCGACCTCGGCGAGTTCTGCTTCGAGCTGCTCGATCTGCGCGGTGAAGTCCGCCAGGTTCGCCTCGAACACGGCGCCGTCATCGGGGCTGAGTTCGGTCAGCTCGGCCGCGATCGCCTCGGCGACATGGACGACCGTGCGCGGGTCGTACCAGACGTGCTCATTGAAGCCCTCGACATGCTCGTGGTCGTGGTCGTCGTGCTCACCGCTGTCATCGTGGGCGGCGTCGCCGCTCCACTCCTGCGAGAACTCGACGGCGGTGAGCACCGGCGCCTCGGAGCCGGTCGCCTCGATGAGCCCGTCGATGAACGCGTCGTACCCGCCGCCGTTCTCGAGGATGAGGTCCGCACGCTGGATCGTCAGCTGATCGCGGGCGCTGGCCTCATAGGAGTGCGGGTCCTGCGACAGCGACGAGACGATGGAGGTGACTTCCACGGCATCCCCGCCGATCTCCTCCGCGATCTGCCCGTACACGCTCGTCGAGGCGACGACCTGCAGCGTGCCGTCGTCGGTCGCGGTGGCGTCGCCGGCACATCCCGAGAGCGCGAGGACGGATGCCGCGCCGATCGCGACGGCGGTGAGGGTCTTGCGGGCCATGCATCCAGTGTACCCGCTATTGATAATCGTTCTCACGCCGGGCCGGCTCGTGTCATGAGCGTAGGAGATGGGCCGAGCGTAGGACTGATCCCGTGGGAAATCTCCTACCCCGGCCACATCTCCTACCCTCGTGACAGGGCGGGGGCGACGGGCGACGGATGCCGCGGCGGCGGTCAGTCCAGCAGCAGCGCGGGCTCTTCGAGGACGGATGCCACATCGGCGACGAACCGGCTCATGCCGTCGCCGTCGATCACGCGGTGATCGAACGAACCCGACACCGTCGTGACGAAGCGGGGCCGCACCTCGCCGTCGACGACCCACGGCTTCTGGCGGATCGTGCCCATCGCGATGATCCCGGATTCGCCCGGGTTGATGATGGGGGTGCCGGCATCCATCCCGAACACGCCGATGTTGGTGATCGTGATCGTGCCGCCCTGCTGGTCGGCCGGCGACGTCTTGCCCTCGCGGGCGGTGACGGTCAGCCGCTCCAGCGCGCGGGCGAGGTCGCGCATGCTGAGGTCCTGCGCGTCCTTGATGTTCGGCACCAGCAGGCCGCGAGGCGTGGCCGCGGCGATGCCGAGGTTCACGTAGTTGCGCACCCGGATCTCGGCGCCGTTGTCGGTGTCGACCCACGCGGCATTGACCATGGGCGTGCGGCGCACCGCCCAGATGACGGCGCGGGCGACGATCAGCAGCGGGGACACCTTGATGTCGGCGAAGTCCGGCGAGGCCTTCAGGCGCTTGACCAGCTCCATCGTGCGGGTCGCGTCTACGTCGGTCCACACCGACACGTGCGGCGCGGTGTACGCCGAGCGCACCATGCCGCTCGCGGTGGCCTTGCGCACGCCCTTGACCGGGATGGTCTCCTCGCGGTCACCGGCAGGAGGCACCGCCACCGGGATGGTCTGCTCGCGCACCTCGGGCAGCTCCGGCGTCTGCAGGTTGCGGAACACGCTCGCCTGCGACGCCTGGGCGAGCACGTCGTCACGGGTGACCTCGCCTGAGGGACCGGTGGGGGTGACGGCGGACAGATCCACGCCGAGGTCCCGGGCGAGCTTGCGGATCGGGGGCTTGGCGACGACGCCGACCGAGGCGCGCACCTGCTGCTGCGAGGCCTCCGGCGTCCGCGGACGCCGGCGCGACGCGACCGCGCCGCCCGTGCCGTAGCCGACCAGCACCGCGCCGCCGCCTTCATCGGATGCCGCCGGCTCGCCGTGCTCGGAGTGTCCGACGACGGCGGGGGGCGCGTCGGCCGCACCGACCGGGTCGATCGTGATGATGGGCGCACCGACGGCGACGGTGGTGCCCTCGGGCACCAGCAACTCGCCCACGGTGCCCGCGAACGGGGACGGCAGCTCGACCAGCGACTTGGCGGTCTCGATCTCGACGATCACGTCGTTGACGGCGACGGTCTCCCCCGCCGCGACGCGCCACTGCACGATCTCGGCCTCGGTGAGTCCTTCACCGACGTCGGGGAGGACGAAGGTCTGCGTGCTCATGCGGTTCCTTTCGCAGCGGCCCGATCGGTCTCAATGAGAGAGAACGCGATCGACGGCCTCGAGGATGCGGTCGGCATCGGGGAGATAGACGCCCTCGAGCTTGGCGGGCGGGAACGGCACATCGAACCCCGATACCCGCAGCACCGGTGCCTCCAGGGCGTAGAACGCCCGCTCCATGACGGTCGCGGCCACTTCCGACCCCACCGAGGTGAAGCCGGGGGCTTCCTGCGCGTAGACCATGCGGCCGGTACGGCGCACCGAGTCGAGGATGGGTCCGTAGTCGATGGGTGACAACGAGCGAAGGTCGATCACTTCGCAGGACGTCCCCTCACCTTCGGCGAGCGCGGCGGCCTGCAGCAGTGTCGTGACCATGGCTCCGTGGCCGACCAGGGTGACGTCGGTGCCACGGCGGACGACCCGTGAGGCGTGCAGCGGCACGGCGCGGGCCGAGGTGTCGACCTCGCCCTTGGCCCAGTACTTGGCCTTCGGCTCCAGGAAGATCACCGGGTCCGGCGAGGCGATGGCATCCTGGATCATCCAGTACGCGTCGTTCGCGGTGGAGGGCGACACGACCCGCAGGCCGGGCGTGTGCGCGAAGTAGGCCTCGGGGCTCTCCTGGTGGTGCTCGACCGCGCCGATGTGCCCGCCGTAGGGGATGCGGATGACGACGGGCATCTGCAGGGCGCCTTCGAACCGGTTGGTGAGCTTGGCCAGCTGCGTGGTGATCTGGTCGAACGCGGGGAAGACGAACCCGTCGAACTGGATCTCGATGACGGGACGGAACCCGGCCATCGCCAGCCCGATCGCGGTGCCGATGATGCCCGACTCCGCCAGCGGGGTGTCGAGCACCCGGCGGTCGCCGAACTCGGCCTGCAGTCCTTCGGTGACGCGGAACACCCCACCCAGGCGCCCGATGTCCTCGCCCATGAGCAGCACGTGGTCGTCGGCGGCGAGCGCGGCGCGCATCCCGGCGTTGAGGGCGCGGCCCAGCGGCATGACGGCGGTGTCGGTCATGACGGGTCCTCCTGGAAGGATGCCTCGTAGTCGGCGAGCCAGCGGCGCTGCTCGTCGACGAGGGGGTGCGGCTCGCTGTAGACGTGCGCGAACATCGATTCCGCCGGGATGGTGCCCAGCGCATTCGTGCGGGTGCGCACGTCGTCGGCCATCGCCTGGGCTTCGGCATCCACGTCGTCGAACAGCGCATCGCCGGCGCCCCGCGCCTGCAGGAACGCCCGCATGCGCACGATCGGGTCGCGCTGGGTCCACGCCGCTTCCTCGTCGGAGGTGCGGTACTTGGTGGGGTCGTCGCTGGTGGTGTGCGCGCCCATGCGGTAGGTCATCGCCTCGATGGCGCGGGGGCCGGCACCGGCACGCGCCTGGTCGAGCGCGAGCTTGGTGACGGCGTAGCTGGCGAGCACATCGTTGCCGTCCACGACGATCGAGGGCATGTAGCCGGCGGCACGCAGGTGCAGCGGCGTGCGGGACTGGGTGGCCACGGGCACCGAAATGGCCCACTGGTTGTTCTGGAGGAAGAACACCTGCGGGCTCTGGTAGCTCGCCGCGAACACCATCGCCTCGTGCACATCGCCCTGGCTGGACGCGCCGTCGCCGTAGTAGACGATGACCGCTTCGTCGCGGTCGGGGTCGCCGGTGGCAGTGCGTCCGTCGAACACGAGACCCATGCCGTAGCCGGTCGCGTGCAGCGTGTGGGCGCCGAGGACGAGCGTGTAGGGCCGGGCGTTGCCGTTCTTCGGGTCGGCCGGATCCCACCCGCCGTGCGTCAACCCGCGCATCATGCGGATGATGTCGACCGGATCCACGCCGCGGATCGTGCACACGACGTGCTCGCGGTACGACGGGAAGATGTGGTCCTGCGCCCGCGCGGCCCGCGCGGAGCCCACCTGGGCCGCTTCCTGCCCGAACGAGGGCGGCCACAGGGCGAGCTGCCCCTGCCGCTGCAGGTTGGTCGCCTGCCGGTCGAACGCCCGGCTGATCGCCATGTCACGATAGAACCGCTCGAGATCGGCATCGTCGAGCGCGTCGACGATCTCGAGGTAGGGCTCCGCGGCCGGTGTCGGCACGAACGACCCGTCGGCCGCAAGGACGCGCACGAGGCCGGGATCGTCGGGCGGGGTCATGCTCCTACGCTAACGTGCCCCGTCTCGGGCCTTCCGCACGGGATCCCACAACGGATCCCGTGTTTCGCGGTGCTTCGCCCACAGCCGCGGGATCAGCGCGTACGCGCCGGATGCCCCTCCGGCAGCAGTGAGATGGCGGATGCCGCGACCTCCAGGACCGTCGGGATGCTCTCTTCCTCACCGACCGAGATGCGCACCCCGTCGCCGGCGAACGGCCGCACGATGAGGCCAGCTTCCTCGAACCGCGGCGCCACGTCGAGGGTGTGCTCCCCGGTCGGCAGCCACACGAAGTTGCCCTGGGCGTCGGGGATGTTCCACCCCGCCGCGCGCAGGCCGGCCGCGAGCCGATCACGGCGGTCGGTGAGCACCGCCACCCGGGCGATCAGTTCGTCCTCGGCGTCGAGGCTGGCAAGGGCCGCCCGCTCCGCCTGGGCGGTGACCGACAGGGGGATGCCGGTGGTGCGCGCGGCATCCAGGATGCGCGGGTGGCCCACCCCGTAGCCGATGCGCAGCCCCGCGAGCCCGTACGCCTTCGAGAACGTGCGCAGCACGACGACGTTCTGGTGGCCGGCGGCGAGCACGCGGGCACCGTCGACGGCGCTGGGGTCGGTGACGAATTCGGCATACGCCTCGTCGAGCACGACCAGCACATCACCGGGCACTCTCGCCAGGAAGGCGTCGAACGCGGCCTGCGTGACGATCGGGCCGGTGGGGTTGTTGGGGCTGCACACCAGGATCAGCCGGGTGCGGTCGGTGACCGCCGCAGCCATCGCGTCGAGGTCGTGGGTACCGTCGGCGGCCAGCGGCACCGCCAGCGCCGTTGCCCCGGCCACCGCGGCCAGACCCGGGTAGGCCTCGAACGAGCGCCACGCGTACATCAGCTCGTCGCCCGGTCCCGCCGTCGCCAGGGCCAGCTGCTGCAGGATCGACACGCTGCCGGCGGCCACATGCACGCCGTCGACGCTCACCCCGAAGCGCGCTGCGAGCCGGGCGCGCAGGCGCACCGCGGATGCGTCGGGGTAGCGGTTGACGTCCGTCGAGGAGCGCAGCGCCTCGATCACGCTGGGCAGCGGCTCGAACGGGTTTTCGTTGCTGGAGAGCTTGAAAGCGTCGGCACCGGCCTGCTTGCCCTGCCGGTACGGCGGGAGTGCAGCGATCTCGGGGCGGATGCGAACGGGCGCGGGCGAGGGGGCCTCTGTCACGAGAGGAGCCTACAAGCGCCGACCGCCGGACCTGTCATCCGCGATTTCCTGGGCGGCAGGCCACGGCGCATGGCACACTGCAAGGCATGCGTTTCATCATCCGCGTAGCCGTCAACGCCTTCGCGATCTGGATCGTGACCCTGCTGCCCGCCCTGCAGGTCTTCGTCATCCCGTTCCCCCCGGGCGAGACACTGCAGCTCGTGCTCACCCTGCTCGCCGTCGCGGCGATCTTCGCACTGGTGAACACGATCATCGGCACGGTGCTGAAGCTGCTGGCCCTGCCGCTGTACATCCTCACCCTCGGGCTGATCTCGTTCATCATCAACGGGTTCCTGTTGTGGCTGACGGCGTGGATCACCTCCTTCTGGCAGTGGGGTCTGCGGGTCGAGGATTTCTGGTGGGGAGTGCTGGCGGCCGTGGTGATCTCGATCATCAACTGGATCTTCGGCATCATCCTGCGCCCGCAGCGCCGCGACTGACCCGTTCGTCGCGGCGGGCCGCCCCCCACAGGGTGGTGTCGACGGATGCCGCGGTCGAGAGGTCTGCGAACACGTCGTGCACCGCGTCCATCCGGGGATCGGTCGTGCGGTCGAGCATCCCCGCCGTCTGGGTGTACGCCGTCATCTGATGACTCGGCGCCAGCAGGTCGCCGAGGTCGGCCCGCGGGTCGGCGACCCGCTCGGCGACGAAGCTGCCCGCAGCCCCGGTAGGGGCCGCCAGTCCACCGCCGCTGAGCGCGACGACGGGATCGTCGGCGTGCCGCACCGCAACGCTCAGCGTCCCCGCGCCGACATCGGCGGCGACCGGTGAGCCGAAGGTGACCACGGTGCGGGTGTCGAACCCGCCCTCGGTCGCCAGGCGTGACGCGATCATGCCGCCCTGCGAGTGCCCGAACGCGTGCACCGCGTCGCCCTCGCCGGCCCCCGCCGCCCGCAGCGCCTCGACGACCGACGCGAACGAGGCGGACGTCTCCCCGCCGTACAGCTCGAGGTTCGACCGCATGTCGAAGGGGTCCTCGCCTCCCGCGGTCGCGCTCTGCGTTCCGGCGATGTACACCGCGAATTGGCGCGTGCCGTCGGGCATCGTGTACTTCTCCACCCGCACCCGAGCCTCGCCCGCGCCGGGCATCCGCGCCGCCGCCTCGGCCAGCGACGCCGGTGCCGTCCCGCGGCCGTACTGCCGCAGCGGCACCGCGGTCACCGGTGGAGACGACCCGCGCAGCCGCTCCCCCGCATCGATCGTGCCGCCGCCGTGCGCAGCGACGGCCTGCCCGAGCACCGGCAGCCCGACGGCGAGGGCACCCAGTGCCAGCGGGCCCGCCTGCATGCCCAGGGCCAGCACCTGACCACCGAAGGCGGCACCGGCATCGGCCCGCCACTGCGTCAGCGCGACCTCGGCGGCCCGCGCGGCGTCGGGGTCGGCGGTGCGGGCCAGCAGCAGCGCGACCCGCGCCCGCATGATCTCGGTGCTGTCACCCCCGGCCTCGGCCGCCGCCAGCTGCGCACGCAGCTCAACGATCTCGTACACCGCGGATGCCTCGCGCAGCCGGCCGGCGAGCTCGCGTGCGCGCTGCGCGAACGCCGCCACATCGGCCTCGATCGCGCGGGCCACGTCGTCGTCGGCGAACATCACCCCCGCCAGCTCCGCCGCCACCCCGGCGAACACCGCGGCCGCATCGTCGAGCTCGGCGGCGACGAGGGTGAAGCCGGCCGCGGCGGCATCCAGCGATGCGGTGTCGACGGTGACCGGACCGCCGCTGCGGATCTCCAGGTCGCTCACGGGTCGCCGCCGGAGAGCGAGTCGAGCATCCCGCGGGTGCGCAGCAGCCCGGCGCGCAGGCGCTCGATCGGCCAGTCCAGCAGCGCGATGCCCTGCTGCCACGTGGCCACGGCGTCGCGGAAGGCCTGCGCCCCGGTCGACTGCCAGTCGGTGTCGTGGGCGAGCGCCGCCGCCCGCATCCGGATGCGCGCGAGGTCGTCCTGCAGCACGCTCAGGCGCTCCCGCGCGGCCTCGACCTGCGCGATCTCATCGTGGAAATACTCGGTCACCTTCTGACTCTGCCCACCCCACGGGGACCGGTGACGAGCGGCATCCGCCGATCCGGGAGGATCCGCCGGAAATCCGGCCTGTGCAGGGAACGACGATTTCGACATGATGGGGGGATGACCGTCGCCGTGGACCCGTTCCGCGTCGTCTTCGTCTGCACCGGCAATATCTGCCGCTCGCCTATGGCGGACATCGTGTTCCGCTCGTTCGCGCGACAGGCAGGACTCGAACACCGCGTCTCGTCGTGGAGCGCAGGTACCGGTGACTGGCACGTGGGCGAACGCGCGGATTCGCGCACCCTCGGCACCCTGGCCCGTCGCGGCTACGACGGCGAACGGCATCGGGCGCGGCAGTTCACCCAGCACGACTTCCACGAGGCCGACCTGGTCGTCGCGCTGGACCGCAGTCACGAGCGCATCCTGCTGGAGTGGGCGCTCACCCCCGACGACGCCGACAAGATCGCGCTGCTGCGAAGTTTCGACGCCACCGCGGGCGATCAGCTGGACGTGCCCGACCCCTACTACGCCGGGCCCGAGATGTTCGATGAGGTGCTCGGTATGATCGAGAGCGCGTGCCGGGCCCTCTTCCGGCAGCTCGAACCCGCGGTCCGTCAGCCCCGCTGAGCGATCTGTTCACCGCGCCAGCGATCGGAGTCTTCGTGTCCACGCCCCTCCCCCCTCAGCCGCTCAGCCCGCTGGACGGGCGGTATCGCACCGCCGTCGCCGGCCTGTCCGACTACCTCTCCGAGGCGGGACTCAACCGTGCGCGCGTCGAGGTCGAGGTCGAGTGGATCCTGGCGCTGACCGATCGGTCGCTGTTCGGCACCTCTCCGGTGTCGGAGGCCGACAAGGAGTCGCTGCGGGCCCTGTATCGCGACTTCGGCCAGGCCGAGATCGACTGGCTGGCCGAGAAAGAGGCCGTCACCCGGCACGACGTGAAGGCGGTCGAGTACCTGGTTCGCAACCGGCTGTCCACGCTGGGCCTGGACGGCATCGCGGAGCTGGCGCACTTCGCCTGCACGAGCGAAGACATCAACTCCGCCTCGTACGCGCTGACGGTGCGCCGCGCCGTGGAGCGGGTGTGGCTGCCGAAGCTGCAGGCCGTCATCGCGAAGCTGCGCGAGCTGGCGGTGGCGCACAAGGATGCCGCGATGCTCTCCCGCACCCACGGGCAGCCGGCGACCCCGTCGACGATGGGCAAGGAGATCGCCGTCTTCGCCTGGCGGCTGGAGCGGGTCGCGGCGCAGATCGCCGGCGGCGACTACCTCGCGAAGTTCTCCGGCGCCACCGGCACCTGGTCGGCGCACGTCGTCGCCGAGCCCGACGTTGACTGGCCTGAACTGTCCCGCACGTTCATCGAGGGCCTCGGGATCGGGTTCAACCCGATGACCACTCAGATCGAATCGCACGACTGGCAGGTGGAGCTGTACGACCGGGCACGGCACGTCGGCGGCATCCTGCACAACCTCGCCACCGACGTGTGGACCTACATCGCGATGGGGTACTTCGCGCAGATCCCGGTGGCGGGGGCGACGGGCTCGTCGACCATGCCGCACAAGATCAACCCGATCCGGTTCGAAAACGCCGAGGCCAACCTGGAGATCGCGGGCGGCCTGTTCCAGACCCTCGCGCAGACGCTCGTGACGTCGCGGATGCAACGCGACCTCACCGACTCCACGACGCAGCGCAACATCGGCGTCGCCTTCGGGCACTCGCTGCTGGCGCTGGACAACCTGCAGCGCGGGCTCGGCGAGATCTCGCTGGCCGAAGACGTGCTGCTGGCCGACCTCGACGTCAACTGGGAGGTGCTCGCGGAGGCCATCCAGACCGTCGTGCGCGCCGAGATCTCCGCGGGTCGTTCGCAGATCACCGACCCGTACGCCCTGCTGAAGGACCTCACCCGCGGGCGCCGGGTGGGAGCTGTCGAGCTGGCCGAGTTCATCAGTGGCCTCGACATCGGCGACGCCGCGAAGGTGCGCCTGCTGGCGCTGACGCCCGCCGGCTACACCGGTCTCGCGTCCCGCCTGGTCGACGACCTCGGCTGAGCCGGGCGGGCGCGCGGCTGCCCGTTCCCCGTGACTTGGGTCGTCACGAACGTCCCCAACGCGCGCCGGACGGGGCCCCTTGCGACGACCGAACCCACGGGCACCACTCTGGGTCGTCATGAACGTCCCCAACACGGGCCGGACGGGGCCCTTTGCGACGACCGAACGCGTCGGCAGCCGGGCCGATTGGCTAGCGGCGGTCGGCGCCGGGGGCCTGATCGTCCCGGTCGCCCCGATCGGAGCGGTCGGTGCGCATCACCGGACGGTCGACCGGCTGGGAGACCTGGGCGGGGTCCACGACGAGGATCAGCAGCGCCAGCCCGACGAGCGTGACGATGAACGAGATGCCGGCGACGATCAGCGCGACCACGATCGCGCGCTCCACCTGCTCGGCCGGCCCTTCCTGCAGGGCCCCCATCGATACGAGGGTCACGAGGCCCCCGAACGCTGCAGCAGCGAAGGCGAGGCCCAGCAGCTGCACGGGCTTGAGCAGCTCGCGGCGGGTGGGGCGGGTGGGGTCGGTCACGACAGGCCTCCGGTTTCGGTGACGACCGGGGAAGCGGTGTCGGTTTCTGCACGCCGCGGTGAGAACCCGGCGATGCCGAGGTACACGCCGACGATCGCGGCGTAAGCGCCGAAGATGCCGACACCGATGGTCGTGCCGGTGAGGGTGAACCACTGGCCGGCGTCGTCGACGAAGTAGTCCAGCTGGTAGCCGGCCGGCACCGCGAGCAGTGCCAGGCCGAGCAGGATGGTGACCGCACCGACGACGATGGCATCGCGCGCATCGGTGACGGAAGCGCCCAACGCGCGGGCGCGGCGACGAGCGACGATGCCCGAAGCGAGTTCGGCGGCGCCGGTGGCCAGTGCCCACACGATGACGAGCGCGAAGAACATGGTCGACGTGCGCAGCCCCGCCACCCCGCCGAGCATGCCGGCGAGCATGGTCAGGATGCCGATGAGCACCGAGGTCCAGCGGCTCCCGGCCGGGAAGACCAGCCATGCCGACAGCAGCTGCACGAGCGCGGTCGCAACGGCGAAGCCGCTGAAGACGGCGAGCCCGACGGCGGCGGAGTGGTCGCCGGAGAAGGTGATCATGATTCCCGCGGTCAGCGCGAACAGCGCGCGCGCCAATTGCAGATGGCGCACGTCGAACGTGCGGGCGGGGGTGTCAGACACGGCGGAACTCGTAGGCTCGAGGAAACGGGACCCTCCCAGTGTAGGTCGTCCCCGCCGGGGAGACGGGCTGTCGTGGGGCGCCCGCGCTCCAGTAGCCTGGCGTTCCCGTCCCCCGGGAGTCCCCGTGATCCGCACCCGTCGCTCGTGCTTCGCCGTGGTCCTCGCCGCGGCGGTCGTCCTCACGGCCGGGTGCACCGGCGCCCCCGACGCCACCCCGAGTGCCGTGCCCCCGTCACCGCCGGCATCATCGGCATCCGACGCTCCGCCTGCGCCGCCACACGACGTTGTGACCGGCCTCACCACGCCGTGGTCGCTGGCGCCGGTGGGCGACTCGGTGCTGATCAGCGAACGCGACACCGCGCGCATCTTCGAATTCACCGCCGCTGGCGAGCTGCGCGAACTCGCCGTGGTCGCCGATGTCGCCCACGGCGGCGAGGGCGGGCTGCTGGGGCTCGCCGCCACCGACGACGCGCTGTACGTGTACGCCACCACCGCGACGGGCAACCGCGTCGCGGTCTATCCGCTGGCCGGTTCCCCCGGGGCGCTGAGCCTGGGCACGCCGCGCACCGTGATCGACGGCCTCCCCGCCGCCGGCAACCACAACGCCGGGCGCATCGCCATCGGCCCCGACGGAATGCTATACGTGCCGGTGGGTGACGCCGGCGACCCGCAGTCGGCGCAGGACCTGGCGGCGCTGGGCGGCAAGATCCTGCGCCTCACCCCCGACGGCGAGGTGCCGCCGGACAACCCGATCGCCGGTTCCCCGGTGTACAGCCTCGGCCACCGCAACGTGCAGGGCCTGGCCTGGGCCGCCGACGGGCGGCTGTTCGCCAGCGAGTTCGGGCAGAACACCTGGGACGAGCTGAACGTCATCGAACCGGGCGGGAACTACGGCTGGCCCGTCGTTGAGGGCACCGCCGGCGAACCCGGCTACATCGACCCGGTCGCGCAGTGGCCCACCGCCGCGGCCAGCCCCAGCGGCATCGCGATCGTGGCGGACACCGTGATCATCGCCAACCTGCGCGGCGAAGTGCTGCGCGCCGTTGCGGTCGAGGACCCCGCGGCATCGGTCGACCTGTTCGCCGGTCAGTACGGCCGGCTGCGCGACGTGCTGCTCGCCCCCGACGGCCGGGTGTGGCTGCTCACCAACAACACCGACGGGCGGGGCGACCCCCGGCCCGGTGACGACCGCATCGTGTCGGTGGACGTGGGCGAGGTGATCCCATGACGGCTCAGAGTTCGGCAATGACGATCTTGTGCATCTCCATCATGCGGGCGTAGGCGCCGGGGTGGTTCATCAACTGCCCCATGTTCTCCGGCACGATCTGCCAGCTCAGTCCGAACCGGTCGGCCAGCCAGCCGCACTGCTCCGCCTCCGGTATCGCCGACAGCGCCTCCCAGAGCCGGTCGATCTCGGCCTGGTCTCGACAGAGCACTTCGAGGGAGACCCCGCACGTGAACGATTCGTCCTGGGGCACGGCGGAGTCCATGGCGGTGAACCACTGGCCCTCCAGCTGGAAGTCGCTGAACATGACCGCGCCGACGGCGGCCGGCCCCGTCTGCTGGGGGTACTCCACGATCGTGCCGACGCGGGACCGGTCGAACAGCGCCGTGTACAGCTCGATCGCTTCCCGTGCCTGGTTCTGCGCGGCGCCGCCGAACAGCAGGCTGGGCATGAGGAACGGCCGCGGGTCGCCCTCGGGGTCGGTCAGCGAGAGCTGCCAGCTCACCCCGTAGCGGTCCTGCACCCAGCCGTAGCGCGGGCTGTAGGGGTACTCGCCGAGCTCCATCAGCACGCTGCCGCCATCTGCCAGGCTCGCCCACAGAGCGTCGAGCCGCTCACGGGCGGCACCCGCGTCGCCGTGGAACAGCAGCGGGTCGAAGTTGAGGGTGAACGACACCGACGGGTTCGGGTGGAACTCCGGGCCGGCGTTGATCAGGCTCAATCTGTAGCCGTCGATCACCACCTCGACCGTCAGTTCGGCGCCGGCGAAGTCGCTCTGAAACCCGGGCAGACCCTCGTTCGGGTAGCGGGCCGTGACCGCCGAGGTCGAGCCGGGAAACGCCGTGGTGTAGAACTGGGCCGCCTCGGCCGCATTGCGATCGAACCAGATGTTGGGAACGATTTTCTGCACGGAAGACCTCCTTGTCGATGCCGTCACCGCCCAGCATCCGCCCGCCTCCCGGCACGCGCAAGGGCCCGGCGGCGCGCGCCGGGCCCGTCGCGTCGGGTCAGCCGACGGCCTTTTTGACGAGCTTCCGCACCGTCTCGTCGACGGCGTCGGTGTACTCGAGGACGGCGAACGCGGTCGGCCAGAACTCGCCGTCGTCCAGCGCCGCGACCTCGTTGAAGCCGATGTTGGCGTACCGGGTGTCGAACTTCGACGCCGGCTGGAAGAAGGTCAGCACCTTGCCATCCTTGGCATACGACGGAAAGCCGTACCAGGTCTTCGGATCCAAGCCGGGTGCCGTCTCGGTGACGGCGGCGTGGAAGCGTTCCGCGATCGTCTTGTCGGGTTCGGGGAGCGCCGCGATCGCGTCGAGGCAGGCCTGCGCCTCCTTCTGCTTCTTCGCGGCGCCCTTGCCGTTGCCCGCCTGCGCCTTCAGCTCCTCGGCGCGCTGCTTCATCGCTGCGCGCTCGTCGGCGCTGAAGGTGCTGTCGGTGCTCGTGCGGGTGTCGGCCATGTCAGTCCTTCCTGTTCTGCTGGATGCGCACCAGGTTGCCGGCCGGGTCGCGGAACGCGGCGTCGCGCACCCCGTAGTCCTGGTCGATGGGCTCCTGTACGACGTCGGCGCCGGCGGCCGCGATCGCCGCGAACGTGGCATCCAGGTCGTCGGTGGCGAGGTTCACGCCGAAGTAGCTGCCCTTGGTGATGATCTCAAGCAGCACCTCGCGCTCTTCGTCGGAAAGCTCTCCCCCGACTCCGGGTGGGTGCAGCACGATCGCGGTGTCCGGCTGGCCCGGAGGGCCCACCGTGATCCAGCGCATGTTCTCGTATCCGACATCCAGCCTCACTTCGAACCCGAGGACGTCGCGGTAGAAGGCGACGGATGCCTCGGGGTCGGTGTGCGGCAGGAAGCTCGATTGAATCGTGATGTCCATGACCGTCACGCTACGAGCGCGGGTGCGTCCTGCGCTTCTCGATTCCTGACCGGTTTGGTGATCTGTTTCGCGATACAAGGCAGCATGCCCGGTCGAAACGGCGCGCCCCGCTCGCGGTAGACGCTCGGGGGTACGCCGACCAGTTCGGTGAACCGGGTGCTGAACGTTCCCAGCGACGAGGAGCCGACTGCGAAGCAGACGTCGGTGACGGTCAGGTCCCCGCGGCGCAGCAGCGTCATCGCCCGCTCGATGCGGCGCGTCATGAGGTAGGAGTAGGGCGATTCGCCGTAGGCGAGCTTGAACTGACGGCTCAGGTGACCGGCCGAGAGATGCACGTCGCGCGCGAGCGACTGCACGTCCAGCGGTTTGGCGTACTCGCGATCCATGCGGTCGCGCACGCGCCGGAGGAGGACGAGCGTCTGCAGATCCTGCCGCGTCCGGGAGGTCACGTCCCGATGATGGCACGCAGGATCGCGCATCGCCACGCCCCGCGTGGGACCTCAGCGGCCGGAACGATCCCGCTGCCGACGCAGCTCGCGGCGGCGCTGCATCCGCTGCCGCAGCCGCCGGTCGCTCGCGGCGACAGCGACCACCGGCACCGGTTGGGTGACGAGCGCGTCGACCACCATCGAGCCGTCGACGGGCCCGACGACGGGGATCGGGACGGTGGGGGTCGGCATCTCGGGGTCGACAGGCAGGGTGGCCAGGCGCCGGTGCTCGCGGATGTACGAGGGGATGAGCAGCAGCACCGCGCCGAGCCACGCCAGCGGATTGCTCCAGGCGACACCGGCGAAGCCGAGGAGACCGCCGAGGATCACCGCGGCACCCACGCGCATGACCAGTTCGACCGCTCCGGTCACGGTGGGGATGAGCGTATGTCCGAGCCCTTGCAGCGCGCCGCGGACCACGAACAGCACGCCCAGCAGGCTGTAGCTGACGCCGTTGATCACGAGCATGAGTGCGGCGAGGTCGACCACCTGGTCCGAACCGTCGCCGACGAACAGGCGCACCATGCCGCTGCCGAACAGCACCAGCAGCGCGCCGAGCACGACGGAGGCGGCGATCGTCATCCACGTCGCCTGCACGACGCCGCGACGGATGCGGTCTGGGCGGCGCCCGCCGAGGTTCTGCGCCACGTACATCGACACCGCAAGACCCAGCGACTGCAGCATCGCCACGGCGAGACCGTCGACGCGGGATGCCGTCGTGTACGCGGCGACCGCGTCGGCACCGAGCTCGTTCAGGCGCACCTGAACGGCGAGGGCGCCGATGGCGATGATGGATGCCTGGAAGCCCATCGGCAGGCCCAGCCGCAGGTGCTCGACGACATCGGCGCGCACGATGCGCCAGTCCGACCGGCGCATGTGCAGCGCCGGAACGCGGCGGTGCACGAAGTTCAGGCACAGCACGACCGAGACGCCCTGGGCGATGACCGTCGCCAGAGCCGCACCGCCGACGCCCCACGCGAGCGGGCCGACCATCAGGACGACCAGACCCACGTTGAGCAGGCACGACACGGTGAGGAAGATCAGCGGCGTGCGGGAGTCGCCGATGGCGCGGATGATCGCGGCGAGGTAGTTGAAGAACAGCATCGCGCCGGAGCCGAGGAACGTGACCTGCGCGAAGATCGTCGCCTCGGCCATCAGCTCGGGCGGTGTCTGCAGCAGCGCGAGCATCGGCTCGGAGAGCAGGGGCCCGGCGATGGTGAGGATCACCGAAGCGATGCCGGTGAGCAGCGTCCCGGCCGCGACCGACCGGCGCACGCCCTGGTGGTCGCGCGCGCCGAACGCCTGGGCGGTGGGGATCGCGAACCCGCTGGTGAGACCCCACACGAAACCGAGGAGGAAGAACGTGATGCTTCCGGTCGCCCCCACGGCGGCGAGCGCCTGCACGCCGAGCTGCCGGCCCACGACCAGGGCGTCGGCGAACTGGTAGAGCTGCTGCACCGCGTTTCCCAGCAGCAACGGCACGGAGAACAGGAGGATGACGCGCCAGGGGGTGCCAGTGGTCAGGGACGTGGACATGCAGGGCTTTCGACGGGAGCAGACGGGGAGCGGGCGCACTCGCGCGCCGACGGATCATCCTATCGATTTCGATCGAATCGATTCGAATCGACGCACCCGTGCCGGCCAGCCCCTCGACTAGCACTGCCGCGGGGCACCGGCAACCCCTGCGCCGGCGTGGACGCGCGGCGAAGACTGGAAGAGCGCAGCCGCGTGTGACGACGGGAGCCACCATGACCGAGATCATCCAGCACGAGCCGCCGTACACCGTCGGCTACTTCGTCGGCAGCCTGGCGAAGGCATCCATCAATCGCACGCTGTCCAAGGCCCTCATCGCCGTCGCGCCGGACGAGCTGCAGTTCCGGGAGATCCCGATCGGCGACCTGGCGCTGTACAGCTACGACTACGACGCGGACTATCCGCCCGAGGGTCGTGCGCTCAAGCAGGCCATCGCCGACGTGGATGCCGTGCTGTTCATCACCCCGGAGTACAACCGCTCCGTCCCCGGCGCGCTGAAGAACGCGATCGACTGGGCCAGTCGCCCCTGGGGCACCAACTCGTTCGCCGGCAAGCCATCGGGGGTGATCGGCGGCTCGATCGGAGCGATCGGTACGGCCGTGGCGCAGCAGAGTCTCAAGGGGATGATGGCCTTCTGCAATTCGCCGATGTTCAACTCGGTCGAGGCATACATCCACATGCGCGAAGGCCTGTTCACCCCCGACGGCGAGGTGACCGACGAGGGCACCCGCGAGTTCCTCCGCACCTACATGGAGCAGTACTCGCTGTTCGTACGGCGCGTACTCACCGTCGTCCCGCAACGCTGACGAAAGGACAGAGCATGCGCGCAGTGATCATGCACGGAGCCCGGGATGTCCGGGTCGAAGACCGCGAGAACCCGACGATCGTCGAACCGACCGACGCGATCATCCGTGTGACGGCGAGCTGCATCTGCGGATCGGATCTGTGGCCGTACCGCGGCGCCGATCGCATCTCGCACCCCAGGCGCATGGGCCACGAGTACGTCGGCGTGGTCACTGAGATCGGAGACGCTGTGCGCACCGTGAAGGTCGGCGACTTCGTCGTCGGCTCGTTCTTCGCCTCCGACGACACCTGCGAGATCTGCCGGGCGGGGTACCAGTCCCGCTGCGTGCATGCCGTGTCGATGGGCTCCATCGGCACCCAGGCGGAATTCGCCCGCATCCCCCTGGCCGACGGCACCCTCGTCGCGACCCCGGGTCACCCCGATGCCGATCTGATCCCGTCCCTGCTCGCGGCATCCGACGTGCTGGGAACCGGATGGTTCGCCGCCGTCGCAGCCCAGGCCGGCCCCGGCAAGACCGTCGTCGTGGTGGGCGATGGTGCCGTCGGGCTCATGGGCATCCTCGCGGCACGAGAGCTGGGCGCCGAGCGCATCATCGCGATGAGCCGGCACGCCGACCGGCAGGCGCTGGCACGCGAGTATGGCGCCACCGACGTCGTCGAGGAGCGCGGCGACGAAGGCGTGGCCCGCATCAAGCGGCTCACCAGCGGCCTCGGCGCACATTCGGTGATCGAAGCGGTCGGCACGCAGGAGTCGATGATGCAGGCGATCCGCGCCACCCGGCCCGGCGGACACATCGGCTACGTCGGCGTCTCCCACGATGTCGCACTGCCCGGAAACGAGGTGTTCTTCGCGCTCGTGCATCTGCAGGGAGGGCCGGCACCGGTACGCCGGTTCCTGCCCGAACTGATCCAGATGATCTGGGACCGCAAGATCGACCCGGGCAAGGTGTTCGACCTCACCCTCCCCCTCGAGGATGCCGCCGAGGGCTACCGCGCGATGGATGAGCGCCGGGCGACGAAAGTCCTGCTCAGCGTGTGATCTGAGAGCCGTGCGCACTGCCCCTTCCGCGTGGTCAGACCACGTGGGAGGATGTGCTCGAGGAGCCCCTCCGCCGGAGGAGAACTCGGAGCGAAAGGCAGAAGATCATGGCCCGCACGGCCGTCATCACCGGTTCAGCCAGCGGAATCGGCAAGGCAACATCGCAGCTGTTCGTCGAGCGCGGGTACCGCGTGATCGGCGTCGACATCGCAGGGGCCGACGTCAATGTCGACCTCACCACGGCGGCGGGGCGTGAGGCGCTGGTCGCGGAGGTGACCAGGCTTTCCGGCGGCACTGTCGATGTCGTCGTCGCCAACGCCGGGCTCTCCTCCCCGACGGCGGCCACGGCCGCCGTCAACTACTTCGGCGCCGTCGCCACGCTCGAGGGCCTGCGACCCCTCATGGCCGCCGCCGAGGCACCACGCGCCGTCGCGACCGCCTCGATGGCCTCGCTGTTCCCGGTCGATGACACGCTGCTGGCCGCCTTCCTCGCCGGGGACGAACCGGCTGCTCTCGCCCGCGCCGCCGAATTGGCCGCCGGCGCGCCTGAGACAGCCAACATGATCTACTCCACCTCGAAGCGTGCGCTCGCACTGTGGATGCGCCGCAACGCCCCCACCCCCGCGTGGGCGGGCACGGGGATCGCGCTGAACGGAGTGGCACCCGGCGTCGTGGCGACCCCGATGACGGCCGACCTCACCGCGACGGAAGAAGCCAAGGCATCCCTGCTCCAAATGGTGCCGATGCCACTGAACGGCATCTTCGGCCCCCTCCAGGTCGCCTATCTCATCGCCTGGCTCGTCAGCGTGGAGAACGCCCACCTGTGCGGTCAGATGATCTTCATCGACGGCGGGTCGGATGCCGTCATCCGCGGGGATTCCACCTGGTGACCGTCAGCGCGGCATGACCCGAAGCGTGGTCTCGAGCACGTCGGCGCCAGTGATGGCGCCGACGGGCCCGGGACCGTAACGGTCGTACTTCGCGTGCAGCACCGCGTCGAGCGCTTCTCGCACCTCGGGGTCGGCCCGCTCGAAGGTGACATCCTTCTCCACGCCGCCGGCACTGATCCGGCCTCGTCCGGACCGCACCGCCCGCCGGAACCAGCCATTGTTCGGCCCGGCTGCGGAGCGGATGTACACCGCGTCACCGACCACGCCGTTCCAGATGGTCACATAGGGGCGCAGGGTTCCGTCCTCGCGCTCGAACGTCACCCGCAGTTCGGTGGCTTCGCCGACCTTACGCAGTTCGTCGGGGTCCCATGCAGTCATCGCTGTGTCCTCACGCTTCCGGAATGTCGCGCCCGAAGGTCTCGAGCGTGATGTCGGCCGGATCGGGTCCGCGGCGCACCCCGGTGTCCAGCCCATCGATGGCGGCGAGGTCTTCGGCGCCCAGTTCGAAGTCGAACACATCGAAGTTCTCCCGGATGCGCTCGGGGCGTACCGACTTGGGAATCGCCGAACGCCCCTCCTGCACGTGCCAGCGCAGCATCACCTGGGCGGGCGTCTTGCCGTGCGCGGCGGCGATGTCGGCGATCGTGGGGTCGTCGAAGACGCTCGGCCCGCTCTGCCGGTACGCCGTGATGCCGCCGATGGGCGACCAGGCCTGCGTGAGGATGGCGGCCTCGGCATCCGCCTCCTGCACGGCGCGCTGCTGGAAGTACGGATGGACCTCGATCTGGTTGACCGCCGGCACCACCGAAGTCTCGGTCGCCAGGCGGGCGAGGTGGTCGAGCATGAAGTTGCTCACGCCGATGGCCCGCACCCGACCATCGGACAGCAGCTGCTCGAGCGCCCGATACGCACCGACGGTCAGGTCGAAGCGTGAGGGCAGGGCCTGATGCAGGATGAACAGGTCGATCGTGTCGACGCCGAGCTTTCCCACGCTCTTGTCGAACGCGTGCAGGGTCTGGTCGTAGCCGTAGTCGCTGATCCACACCTTGGTCTCGATGAAGACGTCGTCGCGTTTCAGCCCCGAACGACGGATGCCTTCCCCCACCTCCCGCTCGTTGCCGTAGGCGGCCGCGGTGTCGATGTGGCGGTAACCGGTCTCCAGTGCCGTGGTCACCGCGTCGACCGTCTCCTCCGGCGGGGTTTGGAAGACGCCGAACCCGAGGGAGGGCATGGCGATGCCGTTGTTCAGAGTGAGGTGTGTCGTCATCCCTCGATGCAAACACCGTGCCGGGAGACAGGCCAGGGGTTGCGCTCGCCGCGATTACTGTGGCGGGAGGCGTGAGGAGAACCGAACCATGGGTACGAAGCTGAGTGGAATGAACCCGGTCGCAGGCGCGACGGTGCTGATCACCGGGGGCGCCCGAGGGATGGGTGAGCTGTTCGCACGCCGCGCGATCGCCGGCGGCGCCCGCGCGATCGCGCTGTGGGATGTCGACGAGGATGCGGCGAGCGCGCTGGCGTCCGACCTCCGCGGCTCCGGAGTGGATGTGCGGGCGTACCGGGTGGATATCTCCCGGCAGGAGGAGATCGTCGAGGCCTTGGCACGGATGCGGGATGAGATCGGCGTCCCGGACATCCTGGTGAACAATGCCGGCATCGTGCGTGCCGGGGTGTTCTGGGAGAACGATCCGCAGCGCGACATCGAGGCGACGATGCGCGTGAACACCCTCGCCGCGATGTGGCTGACGCGCGAGGTGCTGCCGGCGATGATCGCCGACACGAGCAGGCCCAAGCGCATCCTCAACGTCGCGTCGGCGGCCGGGACGCTGGCCAATCCGAACATGAGCGTCTACGCGGCATCCAAGTGGGCGATGATCGGCTGGAGCGAGTCGGTGCGGCTCGAGCTCGTCAAGAGCGGGCACGGCCATGTCGCGATCACGACGTTCTGCCCCAGCTACGTCTCAACCGGCATGTTCGCGGGCGCCCGCGGCCCGCTGCTGACGCCGATCATGACTCCCCGTCAGGCGACCCACGCGGCGTGGCAGGGCATGGTGCGGGGCACGCCGATGGTGCTGCGCCCGTGGACGGTGAAGCTCGCGATGGCGGCGCGCGGGGTTCTGCCCACCCGGGTGTGGGATGTGCTGGCGGCGCGGGTGTTCCAGGTGTACTCGTCGATGGACCACTTCACCGGGCGGTCGTAGCGGCCGCGGCGAGGAGAATGATCTCCATGCCCCAGGCCGTCACCCTCATCCGCTCCAGCTCGCTCGCGCAGGCCGAGTACGCGTACGCGGCGACCGCTCCCGCCGATGCCCGGCTCATCTTCCTCGCCGGCTCCTGCCCGCTCGACGCGGAAGGGGCGACGATCGGCATCGGCGACTACGCCGCGCAGGCCGCGCAGTGCATCGTGAACCTGCGTACCGCGCTGGCCGACGCCGGCGCGAGCATCTCGGACGTCATCAGCACCCGCGTGCTCGTCGCGTCGACCGTGCAGGCCGACCTCGTGACCGCGTGGTCCGTCGTGCGCGATGCGTTCGGCGACCACGACGTACCCAGCACGCTGATGGGAGTCACGGTTCTCGGCTACGACGATCAGCTCGTCGAGATCGAGGCGATCGCCGCGGTGCGCGACTGAGCGGCTGGCTCATGCCGTCAGCGGCTGAGCGTGTTGGTGAACGCGTAGTGCCACTCTTCAGCGGCCGCGCCTCTCCGCCACGGTCAGGTTACTGAAGCGGCGGCTCCGGGAGCAGGGAAATTTCGCGTGAGGCTGCAGCACGCAGGTGCTCCAACTCCACCAGCAGCTCCCGCCCCTGCGGCCAGTCCCCCAACCGGCTGGCGCTGTTGAGGTGTCCGCACGCGCCGACCTCGCGCAGCGACGCGTGCCATGCGGAGGCGAACTGGGCGACGGCGTCCAGCGAACCGTACGGGTCGTTCGAGCTCGCCACGACGATCACGGGTCCGCCGAGCGGCTTCGGCTGCACCCCGCTGAACGACGGTGCGGCCTCGCGCGGGAAGCGTGAGGCGCTGGGATCGGGGGGTGCCACGAGCAGCATCGCCGCCGCCGCACCCGGCTGCGTCGCGGCCCACGCTGCCGCCGCCCAGCACCCGAGACTGTGCGCCACGATCACGACCCGCGGATCGCGGGCGGATGCCTCGCGATGTGCCGCGTTCAGCGCGGCGAGCCAGTCGGCGAGGTCGGGAAGGTCCCACGACGACGGCCGGATCCGCACCCCATGACCCGCCCACTGCGCTTCCCATCGACTCTGCCAGTGCTCGGCGTCGGACCCGCCGATCCCCGGGACGATCACGTACGACGTCATGGAATGCTCCTTCCGGCAGGTCCGCTCGGGTCATCGCGTGACGACATCGTGCACCAGCGCCCGGGCCGAGCACCAGCGCCGAGTCGGCGACGCCGGGTTGCGGCAGGGGCGGGCGGCGCTAGAACGGTGCCGGTTCGGCAGCCGCGGCGGCGGCGAGCGCGGTGAATTCCAGGACCCGGCGGGGAATGTCAGGGAACACCCGGCCGGTGGGGCTGGTCCACTCCAGAATGCCGTGCGCCTTCTGGACGACCGTCCACGCGGTGGCGTGCTTCATCGAATGATGCCTCGTGCACAGGTTCGCCAGGTTGCACAGCGCGGTCGGCCCGCCGCGGGCGGCGTCGATCGTGTGGTCGTGGTCGCAGCGGCGTGCGGGTCGGCGGCACCCCGGGAACCGGCAGTGCTCATCCCTCGCATCCAGGTGTCTTCGCTGCGCCCGCGAGGGTCGATACGTGTCGACCTCTTCCACCGCCCCGGTGACCGGGCAGGTGAACACCCGCTCCCACACCTCCGCCGTCGCCGCGAGGCGTCGGGCGGTCTCCGGATCGATCGGCCCGTACCCGACCAGCTCCGCCGGGTCGGTGCCTCGGCCGGTGAGCGTGTCGGCGGGGACGATGATCTGCACCTGCGCGACGATCGCCGCCGTCTCCGGGATGCTCCCGTTCGAGATCGGCGCCGTCGCGTGTCCGGTCAGCAGCAGATCGGCGAACACGTCCGCCCGGATCTGATCCATCGTGCGGGTGTCGGTCGCCACGATCTCCGCGGCGGTATTGATCTCGGTGCCGTCGGCGGCCTCAGCGGTCTTGGCGGCTTCGCGGTGGGCGGCGGTGATCTCGCAGGCGTACTGCGACAGCCGGTCCTGGATTGCGTAGACCAGCGGTGCCGGCAGCGCGGCGGTGATCTCCGCCATCCCGTCATCCAGGTCGCGCACCCACACCCGCCGTCCCGCGGCGGCCTCCGCGTGCCGCTCGTCCAGCGGGATGGGGTGCAGCTTCTGCGCGATCACCTCGATGCTCGGCTTGGCCCGCCCCGGCGTCTCGATCTCACACACCGCCAGCGCGGCCTGTTCGAACCGGGCCCGCACCTCCAGGTCCGTGATCCGCACCCCAGCCTCCAAGATCAGCCGCACATGCCCCCGACCGACCCGCCCCGCCCGCAGGGCCGCCACCGTCGACGGGAACTGCTCCACCAGCACCCAGGCATCATGCATCCGGTCGACCATGCCCCGCTCCGACACGTGTAGCGTCGCCGCGAGCTCCGTCGCGATCTCCCGCCGCGGCATCTCCCGCTCCCGGCCGGCACTGGACGGGATCCGGGCGGTCTGCTCCGCCGCGATCACCTCCGCCCGCGCCATCAACTGCAGCTCATCAGCGGCAGCCGCACCCGCCTTCCGGCGGGCCTTCTCCGCATCGGCCATCACCGAACTCCGGGATCGGGTATCGATCCGGGTGAAGGCCGGGGAGGTGGTCATGTCGTCAATTCTGCCGACCCCCTCCGACCTCGGCGGGCCGCGAAACAACCTCTGACCAGGGGTTGTGGACAACTCGCCGAGATCCCGACTGGGGAGGAAGGACGGCGGCGGCATCCACCCACCCGACCCCGCGCACCCGACCCGCTACAGCGAGTGCGTCTGCAGCAGGTGAGTGAGCACTGACCCCTCCGGCACGCTTGCCGGGTCGTACTTGTAGCTGAGCTTCTGCACGATCGACAGCCCGTCGATCAGGTCGCCCAGCGCGGGGAACCACGGCTGCATCATGCTCAACTGCAGCAGATGGCTCGCCGCACTGGAGAGGAACGACGCCTCCGACCACTCCCCGCGGAACTCCGGGACCAGCGAGTGCAGGGCCTCGAAGATGCGGTGATAGAGGAAGTAGTCCGGGAGGTCGGATCGCTCGGTCCACCACATCTCCAGCGCGATGCGCTGCAACGTGATGACGAGCGATCCGGGAACGGCGGCGATGAACCAGTTGCCGATCTGCCCTGTCGTCCAGCGCGGGTAGACGACGCCGGCATCCAAAAACGGGAGGATGACGCGCTCCAGCCGGTGCGGCACCCAGCACGTGGCATCCACCCAGATCCCGCCGTACCGCTCCAGCAGAGCAACCCGCACGAAGTCGGCGAAGTGTGCGGGGCGATCCGTCTCGAGGACCGCCGCGATCCGGTCGGGGATGTCGATGAGATCGCGCACGGATGCCGCATCGAGGAACTGCGCTGCGGGGTGATGCTCGCGCAGCTGGAGCATGCAGGCGCGCACGAGCTCGGGGGCGGCAGCCATCCCGGAGTTCCAATAGCAATAGACCGGCAGGTCGACGTCGGCGGCAAGCGCGTGGTCGGCGGCGGCGAGACCCCTCCCCCGAGCCGCGGTTCCCCGACCGGCGGGCAGGCCGGCTTGCTCCCGCAACTGCGGGACGCGCGGGCGCAGGAATTCCGTGACGATGCGGGCGCCGCGCCGCGCGGCGGCAGGGTCGGCAGTGTCCATGAACTGATCCACCCGCGAGAACTGCGCGTCCAGGCCGGCGGTGAACGCGGACAAGCCGCCCGCGCGATCGGCGCGCGGGTGCGTCACGCCGCCGCGGTCGTGTGCTGCAACCATGCCTGCGCTCTCTCGATGAGGCGTTTCGCGGGTTCGGTGTTCTTGCCCCAGTTCTCCAAGCCGTGCGGGGCGCCCGCGACGACATCGGTGGTCACCGGCACCCCGGCCGCTTCCAGCGCCTCGGCGTAGGCGCGGTCCTCGGCGGCGAACAGCTCGATGTCGCCCCAGGCGATGTAGGCCGGCGGCAGCCCGGTGAAGTCCACTCGGCGGGCGGGAGCCGCGTACGACGAGACGCCGGCGCCGCCGGGAGGCGCACCGAGGTAAGCCGTCCACGCCTCCCTGTTCTGCCTGTTGTTCCAGACGAAGTGGTTCGCGGCATCCAGATCGTGCCGCGCCGCCGGTCGATCGTCGAGCATGGGGGCGAACAGCCATTGCCCGCAGGGCTGGGTGCCGCCGTCGTCGTGAAGGCGCTGCACCAGACCGGCAGCGAGCCCTCCCCCGGCGCTCTCGCCACCGATGACGATCCGGTCGGGGTCGACGCCGAGCTGCGCGGTGTGATCCAGCAGCCACAGCCACCCGGTGCGCACGTCGTCATGTGCTGCGGGGAATGGGTGTTCGGGGGCGAAGCGGTAGTTCGCCGAGACGATGACCACTCCCAGCCGTGACGCGGTCGACAAGCACAGCGACTCGTCCTGTCTCGCGTCGCCGAACTGCATCCCGCCGCCGTGCATCCACAGCAGGGCCGCCCCGCTGCGGCCCGCCGCCGGCGCATACACCCGGAGTCGCACGGACCCCGCCCGCACCGATCGGACCCGCACCGCCGGCGACCGCGGCACCGGCATCATCCTCGTGGTGGTGCGGGTGAGCCAACGTGGCGCGGACAGCTGCGCCAGCTTCATGGGCCTGCGCAGTTCCGGCAACACCCGCTCAAGATCCACGGCGTCGTCCTCTCGCGTCGTCGCACGGCAAGCCCGTCGCGTCTGCGACCATCCAACCCTGATTCGGCTGCGTTCGGGGGTGGTCGGCGACAGACCGACCACCGCGCGTGCAGCGCCGTACTCTGGACAGGTGCTGATGAACGACTCTCGGGCCTGGAACCGCTTCTATGCCGAGGGGACTCCCGTCGACATCGAGCCGCCGGCGGGCTCCCTCGTCGACCTGCTGGACGAACGGGCCGCCCAGTACGCCGACCGCCCCGCGGTCACCTTCTTCGGCGCCTCGCTGACGTACCGCGAACTCGCCGACCGGGTCTCCCGTGTGGCCAACGGCTTGGCCGAACTGGGCGTGGGCGCCGGCGACCGTGTCGCCCTGGTGCTGCCCAACGCCCCCCAGCATCTTGAGGCGTTCTACGCCGTGCTGCGGCTCGGGGCGATCGTGG
Organism: Microbacterium sp. zg-B96; assembly: GCF_030246865.1. Lineage (NCBI taxonomy): Bacteria > Bacillati > Actinomycetota > Actinomycetes > Micrococcales > Microbacteriaceae > Microbacterium > Microbacterium sp. zg-B96. The sequence goes on from NZ_CP126738.1 coordinate 3,370,688, forward strand.
TGGAGCACAACCCGCTCTACACCCGGGATGAGCTGGAGGTGCAGTTCCGCGACCACGGCGCCACGCATGTGATCACGTGGGACAAGATGGCACCGGTCATCCAGTCCCTGCCGGCCGATCTCGGCATCCGCACCATCATCTCGGTCGACATCACCCGCGCGATGCCGTGGAAGACGCGCCTGGCGCTGCGTCTGCCGATCGAGAAAGCTCGGACCTCGCGCGCGAAGCTCACCGCACCCGCCCCCGGGACCATTCCCTTCACTCGGCTGGAGGGCTCCGCGCCGCTGCCGGCATCCGTTCCCCGTCCGTCGGTCACCGACATCGCGTGCCTGCAGTACACCTCCGGCACCACCGGCACCCCCAAGGGCGCCATCATCAGCCACGGCAATCTGTGGGCCAACGCGCGTCAGGGCGCGGCGTGGATGCCACTCTTCAGCCACGGTGACGGCCGCATCTACGGGCTGCTGCCGATGTTCCACTCGTTCGGGGTACTGCTCTCGGTGATCTACGCCGTGGAGACCGGGTCCAACGCGGTGCTGTTCCCGACGTTCGACCCCGAACTGGTCGCCACAGCCGCCGAGAAGTTCCCGCCGACGTTCATTCCGGCGGTGCCGCCCATGTTCGACCGGCTCACGCGGGTCGCCCGCGATGGAAAGCTCGACCTGTCGGGCGTCGTGTACGCGATCTCCGGCGCCATGACGCTGACGCCTGCCATCGTCAGTCGGTGGGAGGAGCTTGCCGGCAGCATGCTCAACGAGGGCTACGGCCTCACCGAGACCAGCCCCGTCGCGCTTGCGAACCCGTTCACCGAGTCGCGCAAGATCGGCACGATCGGCATCCCCTTCCCGTCGACGGACATCCGCGTGGTCGATCAGAACGAGCCGACGCGCGAGGTGGCGCAGGGTGAGACCGGCGAACTGCTGATCAAGGGACCGCAGGTGTTCCAGGGCTACTGGAACCGTCCCGAGGACACCGCGCAGGCGCTGCTCGAGGGCGGGTGGCTGCGCACCGGGGACCTCGTCACTCAGGACGAGGACGGCTTCGTCACGGTGGTCGACCGCAAGAAGGAGATCATCATCACCGGCGGCTTCAACGTCTCGCCGAGCGAGGTGGAGAAGGTCGTCAACAGCGTGCCGGGCGTCGCCGCGTCGGCCGTCGTGGGCATCCCGCGCGGCGGCGGCGCTGAAGTGGTGACTGCGGTCGTCGTGCTCGAACCGGGCGCGACGTTCGACGAGGATGCCGCACGCGCCACCGTCCGCGACCATCTCGCCGAATTCAAGCGACCCAGCGCCTACCGGGTGTGGGAAGAGCTGCCGACCTCACTCATCGGCAAGGTGCTGCGCCGCCGGGTACGCGACACGCTCATCGCCGACCGTCACGCCGTGCGCGCGATCGACGAGGACTGACGGACTCCCGCGGCGTCGCGGCATCCACCGCCCGAGATCTCCGGCCCCCGAGCCCGCGCGGCACCCGCCGCCCGAATGCGGAGATCTGCCGGAATGCGGATGCGTGGGCGCGAACCGTCCGCACGTCGGCAGATCCCCGCAGCTCGGCAACCGCCGGTGCCGGCATTCGACCACAGAACCCCTATCCACGCTTAACCTTTTGGTTTAATCTCGCCGCTATGGCGGTCGACGAACTCAGTAGGACCTTCTCGGCACTGGCCGATCCGACCAGGCGCGCGATCCTCGCGAAGCTCTCACGTGGCGAAGCGACGGTCAACGACATTGCGGCACCGTTCGCAATGAGCCTGCCGGCCGTCTCAAAGCACCTTCAGGTGCTCGAAAAAGCCGGATTGATCTCTCGCGGACGCGAGGCTCGGTGGCGCCCGGCGCGATTGAACGCCGCCACCCTCGCCCCCGCCGCCGAGTGGATCGACGGCTACCGCCGGTTCTGGGATCGCAGTTTCGATGCTCTGGATCAGCACCTCACACAGGAACAGGAACAACAGAAGGGCACGACCGATGACTGACCCAACCGGCTCCACAGTCACGCGTACGTTCGCAGCACCACCCGAGGCCGTCTTCGATGCGTGGGTGACCCCGGCATCGTTCGTCGTCTGGTGGGGCGGCAGTGACATCGAAGTCCCCCTCGACTCCGTGTCGCTGGATGTGCGTCCGGGCGGTACCTGGAAGGCCACCATGATCCTCGGCCACGGCATGCCCGACTTCCACTGGCGTGGCGAGTACCTCGAGGTCGACCGACCGAACAAGCTCGTGATGACCATGACCGACGAACCTGGCGATGCGCGGGAGCTTCTCACCGTGACCCTCACCGCCGTCGACGGCGGCACCGAGATGACGTTCAGCCAGACCGGCGGTCACCTCTCGCCCGAGCAATACGAGGGCACGACGGTCGGCTGGCAGCGCGCCTTCGACTCGCTGGATACGGTTCTCTCGGCCCGGCGGTCGACGGTCGGCTGAACCAAGACGGGGCCGCGGGGAGAGGACTCCTCGCGGCCCCGCCGAATCAACGGCTGGTTACTTCATCTCACCGAACGTGCGATCGATGTCCTTCATCTCCATCGCGGCGGTCGCCTCGATGAGCTCCCGCAGGTCGGCGTCGGCGCCAGGCGAGAATTCTTCGGGGCGTTCGGGGGCGATCGTCATCGGCACGCCGGCCGGCGCCTGCTCGCTGGCATCGAGCTGGGTGCCGTCCTTGGAGGGCGACAGCCCCTGGAAGATCTTCCCCGCCTCGGACAGGTTGGTGAGGTCGAAGGAGTACTGCTTGCTCTGCAGGCCCATGTCGAGCAGCCGCGCGACCTCGGGGAACTTCTCCGCGTTGGTCTTGGGGATGGGCAAGGCGGTGCGCCAGTTGACGCCGAGGGTCTCCAACGCCCGGGCGAACGCGTTCTCGTGCGCCTGGTCGCGGACGATCAGGTAGGAGATCGTGCTGCGGGCCGTCTTGTTGGAGGTCATCTCGTACAGGCGGCACTTCTGCAGGCGACCGGTCGACTCGAGCATGAGGTTGTAGAGCAGGTCGAGCACGAGGTTGCCCGAGTTGTAGACGTAACTGCCCAGCCACGGGTTGCCTGCGGCATCCACCGGCTGCGCGCCCTGCGCGCCGACGAGGTAGTGGTGGATGTTGCTCTCGTGCGTGGCGATCTGCAGAGGCGTCGCTCCGCCCGCACCGGGTGCGTCGACGGGATCGGTGGGCTTGCCCTTGTAGCGCGGCGAGCCATCCAGCAGACGGGAGATGGTCGTGCCGATCAGCTCGACGTGGCTGATCTCCTCGGTGCCGATGCCCTGGATGAGGTCCTTGTACGGCTTCGCCGACGGGCCGCGGAAGTTGATGCTCTGGAAGAGGTACTGCATCATCGTGCGCATCTCGCCGAACTGCCCACCCAGGCCCTCCTGCAGAGCGTTCGCGGCGGCGGGATCCGGCTCGTCCTGCTCGATCTCGTTGATCAATTGCTGAACGTGAAAGTACATAGTGCCTCCAAAGTGGATTCGTACCTTCAGCCTGCGCTTCTGGGCCTCCGGGCGGATCCCTCTCGCGCTCCGGCGGCAGGTCTAGTATCCTGCTGCCCCCCACCGACCGGGGCTTTCTCAGCCGCCGGGGAGCCGCCAGAACGGCCCGGTCAGTCCCACACTGTCGAGCAACTACTGATTCTGGTCGCGGTGTGTGGCCGTGAACGGGTGCGCCATGCGGATGCTGTCGCCGTCGGCACCCAGGACGAGTGCGTGCGCGTCGGCGAGCGCACGTGCCGGGCCCGTCGGGTCGGCCGTCGCGTCCCGGCTCGCCGAGACCGGGCACCGGGTTCGCGTCCCATCGATCAGAAGACGGCCGGCGCCCCCGTCACCGCAGACGCCCGGGCCGGGCGATCACCGGTCGACCTCGTCGATCCAATCGACGGTTTCGAACCTCTGCACCGCGTACGGCCACTGCTGGAGTGCTTTCATGATCGGAGTGGACTGCACCGCGTGCTCGGCCCGCTGATGCGCCTCGATCGCCGCCTCATCCTGAAACACCGCGAACTCGTAGACCTTGTCGGGGTTCTTCGGGTCCCGGAGCACCAGAGCCAGGAGGTTACCGGGCTCCTTCCGGACCTCGTTCAGCACCTCCCCGAGCTTCGCTTCGAGTTCAGCGCGGCGTCCGGGCTGAGGTGTCATCGTGACAAGTGCGGCCAGAGCCATGGCGTCTCCATTCATTTCGGGCGCGAGTCACGCGCCGTCCTCCATCACGGGCTGGCCACCCAAGTAGGCCGCCTTCACCCGTTCGTCGTTCTCAATCTCCTGCCCCGTGCCCGTCACCAGCGTGCGCCCGAGCACCATCACCTGCACCCGATCGCAGGCGGCCACGACCATGTCGATGTGATGCTCCACGAGGATGATGGCCATGCCCCACTGTTCGGCGAGCAGCCGCAGCAGGCTCGTGAGTTCGCTCACCTCATTGGCATCCAAGCCGGCAGCCGGCTCGTCCAGCAGTACCACCGACGGTGAGCTTGCCACCGCTCGAGCGATTCCGGCCAGACGGCGGATGCTGAACGGCACTTCGCTGGGCTTGTCGTCCAGGTAGGGCTCGAGTTTGAACAGCTCGATCGCTGCCCGCGCGGACGGAGACATCCGACTGTGCGCGGGAGTGACCAGATCGCGCAGGTGGGCACCGATCCCGCCGCTCTCGTTCCCAACGATGACGTTCTCGCCAATCGTGAGGTCGTCGAACAGTTCGATCCCCTGGAAGGACCGCCCCACGCCCGCGATCGCGCGTCGGTGCGGAGGCTGTTTCGACAGGTCCACACCCCCGAGGGACACCGTTCCCCTGCTGGGGATGAAACCGGTCACGGCGTCCAGTGCGGCGGTCTTCCCGGCGCCGTTGGGGCCGATGAGACCGAGGATCTCACCGGGCTCGACGGTCAGGGAGAGCTCGTTGACTGCTTTGACCGTCCCGAACTCGACGCAGAGCCCCTCGACGCGAAGGGTCCGAGGGCTGACGCGCACCGGCGCCGTCGTGTCCGCGGGCGGCAGGGCCGCCGGTTGACGCTGTCGGGGGCGCAGCCGGCGCCCGAGTGCACCCACCGATTCGGTGATGCTCGGAATGATGCCGCTGGGCTGCAGCACGAGCGTCAGAGTCAGCATCAGTCCGCTGATCAGGGGAAGGACCTCGTCGATGCCGAGGAACCCGGCCCACGTGTAGATGATGCCGCCACTGGCGATGATGCCCGCCATCGCGGCGCCGCCGATCGAGCCGACGCCGGCGAGGATTACCGTTCCGACCAGCACCAACGACCCGAAGGCGCTGAACTCACCGAAAGTGGCGATTCCCGTGCGTTGCGTCGCAAGCACCCCGTAGAGGCCAGCGATGAATGCCGCCAGCGAGAAGGCGAAGATCTTCGTCGCCGAGACGCCGATGCCGACGGAAGCCGCGGCGCGTTCATTGTCGCGCACGGCGAGAAGACGCCTCCCCGACGGTCCGCGCCGGATGTGCACCAACAGGAACCCGACGAGCACGACGACTACCAGCACCACGGTTGCGTAGCGCGTGGGATCGATGACGGTGGAGATAGGCCAACCGAAGATGGACGGTTCGCCCGTGGAGATGCCGGCGATGCCCCCGTTGAGGTTGTTGTTGTTGAAGATCAGAGACTCGGCGACGGCCCCCAATGCCAGGGTGATGACAGCGAGATTTGCCCCGCGCGCACGGATCGCCGGAATGGCGACGAGGAGACCGACCGGCACCGCCAGTGCAGCCCCCGCGAGCATCGAGGGGATCAGCGACCAACCCCACGAGTTGGCGATGTACGCGCCCAGAAGGGCCGATACGCCTGCGAACGCGTACGGCGCGAGGTTGAACTGACCGGTGTACCCCGTGATGACGATGATCGACATCGCGATCAGGATCACGAGAGACGTCGTGGTGATCGGTCCCACCCACGCCGTCGGTCCCAGCATTGCTGCACCCAGGAGGACAACGGCGACCATGGTGATGCCGGTGCGTCCGAACCGGGCGTTCCCTACCGACGGCAGCCGTTCGTTCAGATCACCCCGGACCGGGAGGCTCCTGCCCCGCACGACCAGAAGCACGATGATCGCGACGAACGGAACCGCGTTGGCGAGTCCGGGGATGGACGTGTAACTGCTGACGACGGAGGACAGCGATCCGAGGATCAACCCGGCGATGAATGCGCTCGGAAAGGAGGAGAACCGTCCGGCAATCGAGGCTGCCAGCGCGGGAACGATCAGCATCGAGAGGTTGCCGATCTGGAGTCCGGAGATCGGGACGATGAGGCAGCCGCACAGGCCCGCGAGCCCGGCACCCAGTGCCCAGTTGCCGGTGGCGACGAGACGCGGCGAACCGCCCAGGGCCGCCACGGCGTCGGCGTTCTGCCAGACCCCGGTGGTCAGCCGACCGAACTGGGTGAACTTGTAGACGCACCACAGCGACACCGTGACCACCACGCCGATGCCCAGCACGATCAGGCGGTCGGCACCGATTGCCGCCCCGTCCCACAGCTGAATCGAATCAGCCGGGAGATAGCTCGAGACCAGACGGTCGTCCGACCCGTAGACCAGGGAGACTGCGGCCTGCAGGGTGATGAGGAGGCCGAGCGTCGCGCAGACGCGCGTCATGGTCGACCCGGTCCGCATCGGACTCATGACCGCACCTTGCACGAGCACCCCGAAGAGCGCCGCCACCACCACCACGATGGTGATCGCCAGCGGTGCGGGGATCCCGCGGTCCACATGCAGGTCGACGAAGAGGTACGCGCTGGCCATTGCGATGGCGCCGTGGGCCAGGTTCAGCACGCCGGAGCTTCGATAGATGGCGACGATGCCCTGGGCCAGAAGGCCGTAGATCGCCCCACTCCCCAGCCCGAGGACGGCGTAGATCAAGAAGTCCATGGGTTACCTTCCGCTCGCCGCGACGACGTGCAGACGTTCGATCTCGGCGAGCTTGTCTCGGTAGTCGAGGGAGTCGCCTTCCAGGGCGAGCGTCCCCTGACGGAGTACGACGAATCTGTGAGACAGGTCGAGGGCGCGCCCGATGACTTGTTCGACGGCCAAGACGGCCGTACCCCGCATCGCCGTGGTGCGCAGAAGCGCCCAGACCTCCTCGACCGCAAGCGGTGACAGTCCTTGCGAGAGCTCGTCCACCAGCAGGATCTTGGGCTTGCGACTGAGCGCTCGGACGACGCTGAGCAACTGCTGCTCGCCGCCTGAGAGAAGCCCGGCACGCCGATTGATGAGGCGGCCGAGGACCGGCGCCTCACCAATAACCTCATTCACGTCGACCTTCGCGAGGCGGAGATTGTCCCGGACGGTGAGATCCGGGATCAGCGACCGATCGTCGGCGATGTAGGCGAGGCCCGCCCGTGCCCGTCGATGCAGCGGACCCTTGGCCACTTGACCGTCGAACCACACCTCGCCGGACAACGGCTTGAGCAGTCCGGCCAGTGTGCGCAACAGAGTGCTTTTCCCTGCCCCGTTGGGTCCGAGCAGGGCGACGATCTGCCCCGGAGCGATCGTCAGGTTCAGATCCCGCATCACGGCCAGATCGCCGTAGCCGGCTGAGAGGCTCTTCGCCTCCAGAACCGCCGCCCGGAGGGGCTCCCGCGCGGGGAGCCCCTCCGGCAGCACGTTGTTGTCTGCGGTCGTCATCTTCGAGTCACTTTGTCGCGTCGACGAATCCGTCAGAGAATTCCTCGCGAACGCCGTCCTTCGTCACGAAGGTCATGACACCCATTCCGGTGAGTCGTTCTGCACCCTCCAGCGGCCCCGGCTTCGTGAACGTCAGGACGGTGTCACCCGTGAGCCCTCGCGTGTCGAGGGACTCCGCGGAGTCCAGCGCCTCGATGAGCTTGGCCCCGGTCGGGGAATCCATTCCCGTGACCAGGTCCGCGATGATGTGCACGGCAAGCCACGTCGCCGCCGAGACCGAATCCTGCTTGGCCTCAGGGTCGTGCTCAGTCAGCGCCGAGACCCACTCCCCAGCCTCGGGATCGCTCGGCGGCCGGATGTTGGCGACGGTGTACAGGTTGTCCGCGAGGGGACCGAGCTCCTCGATGTCCGCCGGGTAGAAGTTGCTGTTGGACGTCGCGAACACGCCCTCATATCCCTGCTGGCGCAGGCTCTTGAGGATTCGCGGTGCGTCTCCCGGGTTGCATGCACACACGGCGCCATCGGCTCCGAGCGCGACGACCTGGGCCGCTGCTGCGGACATGTCAGGGGCGCCCAGATCGATCCGGACCGTACCGGCGACCTCGCCGCCTGCGGCTTCGACCCCCCGTTCGGCGAAGTCGCCGACGTAATCGGCTTGGGCGTTGTCCGGCTTGATGATCGCGACCCTCTCGCCGCCCTCTTCCACGGCGATGCGGCCCGCGGCGAGATGGAGTCCGGCAAGACCCGAGGTGAGCGGGTAGGACAGGGGGTTCTGCGTCTGATCGGGCGAGTTGCCCGACAGCGCGAGGAATGGAATCCCCGCGCCCTCGATGGCGGGCCACAGCTGCGGCGTGAACATGTTCAGGGCTCCGACGAAGGCCACGACGCCCTCGTCCGCTCCTGCCTGCACACATGCCGCGGCCTTGTTCGGGTTGAACTCGTCGTTGCATTCGATGATCTCGATCTCGCGACCGTCGACACCGCCCGCGGCGTTGATCTCCGCGGCGGCCGCCTGCGCACCGGCCGCCGACTGCGCGAAGGACATCGTCGGGCTCGACAGCGTCTCGGTCACCATGATCTTGATCGGCTCATCGGAGACCGCCGAATCCGCCGGTTCCCCGGCCGCATCCCCGCCGCCGCACGCCGTCAAAGCGAGCGTCGCCGCCAGCGCCGACCCCACGACGAGATTCCGTGCTCTTTTCCCCATCACACTCTCCTGACTGTTTGATTCCCGCCCTGCGGGCGGTGGTTTCTCATGGACCGGTAATTCGCTGTGACGGTGCACCCGTCGTGGTCCACCACGACGTGGAGCACGGTGGTCCCGCCTCGTCGGTAGGCCGCCTCGATCGCGGCCACAACGCAGACGAGGGGAGTCGGGCGGCGTGGATCGGGCTGCGCCCGGACGGGGCACTCGCCGCGGCCTCGACGACCTGCGCGGCGTCCTGATCCATCCATCGCTGCAGCTGCGGGGCCGAAGTCCGGGGTTTCGCTGCGATAGCGTCCACGAGCTGGGGAACGATCGCCCGAAGGCCGTTCGCGCAACGTCGGCGATTGCCGATCACGTTTCCTCCTTTGGAAAGCCAGCGCTCGTTAACTTATATAACCGTCCTAATGAATACAAGGATTAAGTACAAACTATTCTTCCGTTGGTCTGGAAGGTCGTCGAACGAGCGCGGCGAGCGCAAGGTCCCTCCGATCGCCCAGAGCCTCAACGACGGCGCGGCGGACGGCGCACCGCGCTCGACGAGCTGAATGAGAACCCGGCAGGAATACGCTCCCCATGACGATCACGCGGTCCACGGCGACATCCTGGAAATGTCCCGCAGAATGTCCAGTTCGCCCTACGCGCGCGGCCGCGCCTGGCAGTCTTGAAGGACGCGACGAGGAGAAGCAATGAAGCAGCGCACTCTGGCAGGACGACAGGTTTCGGCGATCGGCCTGGGCGCCATGCCGCTGTCGATGAACAACGACAAGCAGTACCCGTCGTTCGAGGATGCCGTGGCAACCGTGCACGCCGCCCTCGACGCGGGCGTGACGCTCATCGACACGGCCGACATCTACGCCCCCGATGGCGAAGAGATGGGGCACAACGAGCGCATCGTCGCCGAGGCGCTGCGGACATGGGACGGGGATTCTTCGAACATCTTCGTCGCGACCAAGGGTGGCATCACGCTCGGGGAAGGGGGAGCCAAGGGACGCGACGGGTCGGAGGCCTACCTGCGCTCGGCCGTGGAGAAGTCACTTGAGATCCTCGGCGTCGACCAGATCGACCTGTACCAGTACCACCGTCCCGACCGCACCCGTGTGTACGCCGACATCATGACGGGACTGAAGTCGTTGCACGACGACGGCCTCGTCCGCGCGATCGGCATCTCGAACGCGAGTGTCGAAGAGATCCAGATCGCTCTCGACGTGCTCGGCGAAGGCAACCTCGCCAGCGTCCAGAACGAGTTCTCGCCGAAGCATCCGGGAAGCATCGACGAATTGCGCTTCTGCGCCGCTCACGACATCACCTTCCTGCCGTGGAGTCCTCTCGGCGGTACCGGCGGCGGCGCCAGCAGCGTAGGCGACCGGTTCTCGGCCTTCCGCGAAGTCGGCGATGCGCACGGGGTCAGCCCACAGCAGGCCGTGCTGGCGTGGGAGCTCGCCCTCGACCCGCACGTCATCCCGATCCCCGGTGCGCGGCGTGCGGCATCCATCACGGACTCCGCGAAAGCCGCCGACCTGGAACTCACCTCTGAGGAAGTGACTCGGCTGTCGGAATCAGTGGCGATTTTCGACTGACGCAACGGTGTGCTGCGACCGGCACCTGATCCACGCTGACTCCCACATCGCCGGCAGGGCTTGCTCGTTATTGGGTCAGCTCGCGATTCAACCGGTCCAGCAGTGCCTCGAGTGAGACTTCGAATTCCTCGTCGGTGCGGTCTTCACTGAGGAGGGTTCGGAGGCGTTTCACTTCGGGTGCGGCCTCCAGACTGACCTGCCCGTCGCCTTCGGGGATGGTGGCGTCGCCTTCGTCGAGAGGTTCTTCGACCGGGCCGGTTTCCGCGCCGCGCACGGCTGATTCCAGGAGCAGTTGGCCGAGCAGGAAGCTACTGAAGGACCGGTAGGCATCCACGGCCTGCTGGTCGGTGAACCCGTGCCCGATGAGGGTGCCGAGGAACGTGTCGACCACTTCGACGCTGCGAAGCGGGGGGCGCAGCCAGGGGGCAGCCGGGTGCCGGGTGGCGACCAGCGGAAACGCGAGCGGATGATCAATCGCGATCTGGCGGACGTGGTGGGCGACGGTTTGTAGGAACCCCTGCCAGTGTTCGGCGAGCTCATCGTCAAGATCGGAGGTCAGGTTCTCCATCAGCAGCGCCACCACCCCCTCCAGCAGATCCTCTCGCCCGTGTACGTGCCGGTACAGCGACATCGCCTCAACACCGAGCTCCTGCGCCAAGGAGCGCATCGACAGCCCCTGCGCACCACGCCGGTCGATCTGGGCAAGCGCGGTCTCGATGATCAGGGCCCGGCTCAGGCGACGGGACTGCGTACCCGTCGGCTTCTTCGTCACCCGGACGCTCATGGCACCTTCCCTCCCACCGCACGCAACCCCCCTCGCCAAGTCAGTCCCGGGGCTGTACTGTCACGCTAGCTTGCTTACGGTGTAAGCGGGCAGGTGGCCGGACCGCACGTTTCGACACGTGCGGCTCCGACGCCCCGACCCAAGGGATCGACACAATGGCAAACAATCGCACTCACAACCCCGACAGCGCCGCCGCGCGCCCGATCATCACGGACCACAATGACGACGCCGCGAAGGAGTCGCTGATCGGCACCGAACGGGGCGGCCGCACGGCGAACGTGTCGTGGGGGTCCATCATCGCCGGGGTGGTGACCTTTCTGGCCGTCACCATCCTGCTCTCGCTCGTCACCGCCGGCATCGGCCTGGGCGGCTCGGGCATCGGGGCGACCATCTGGAGCGTCATCGCCCTGGTGATCGCCCTTGCCGCGGCAGGTTTCGTCGCCGGCGCACTGGCCGTGCGCAGCGGGCTGCTGCACGGATTCTTGACCTGGGCGACGTCCCTGGTGGTCGCTCTCGCCCTGACTGTGTGGCTCAGCGCCAGCCTGCTCGGCGGCGTCGTCAGCTCCGCCACCCAGGCACTATCAGGGACCGACGTCACCCAGGTCGTCGAGGACGTGCAGAGCAACGTCGACGAAGAAGAAGCGCAGGAGCAGACCGATGAGGCGCTGCAGGACGCGCAGCAGACGGCGGAGGATGCCGCTGCGACTGCTCAAGCCGCCTCGTGGTGGGGCTTCGCCGGCCTGCTGCTCGGTGCGGTGATCGCGGCCCTCGGCGGGATGCTCGGCGTGCGGAGCGTCGTCAAGCGTGACCCCGACACGACTACCGTGCCGGTCACCACAACCCGGTGACACGACCCGGTCGCGGGCCCCGCGCCGGTCTCAACACGTACGAACAAACGAACGATAGGAAGCAGTCATGATCAGCACAGAAAACATCGGCGGTCTCATGGGAGCAGCGGTGATCGACTCCGACGGGGAGAAGATCGGCACGCTCGAGCAGATCTACCTCGACACCGATACCGGGGCGCCCACCTGGGCGGCGGTGCGCACCGGTTTCTTCGGCACCTCGGGGTCCTTCGTGCCCCTCGACGACGCCAACCAGGAGGGCGAGAACCTCCGGGTGAGCTACGCGAAAGAGTTCGTCAAGAACGCACCGCGCATCGACGCGGACGGGGCACTGGAGCACGCGCAGGAAGACGAGCTGTACGTCTACTACGGCAACGGTTCCCGCAACACCGGCGCCGCTGAAGGCACCGGTACCGTCCGTGACGCCAGTGACGAGGCGGTGAACACGAGCACCGGGTATGACACGTCCGGTCCGACCACCGACGATGCGATGACCCGGTCCGAGGAGCGCCTCCGCGTGGGCACCGAGAAGGTTCAGACCGGTCGCGCACGGCTGCGGAAGTACGTCGTCACCGAGGAGAAGACCGTCACTGTCCCCGTGAGCCATGAGGAAGTACGGCTGGAACGCGAACCCATCACCGACGCCAACGTCGCGGATGCCATGGACGGGCCAGCCATCAGCGAGGAAGAGCACGAGGTCGTCCTCACTGAGGAGCGGCCCGTCATCGCCAAGGAGACCGTTCCGGTCGAGCGTGTCCGCCTGGGAACGGAAACCGTGACCGAGGAGGAGACGGTCACCGAGCAGGTTCGCAAGGAACAGATCGACTACGACGACGGCACGAACCGCGCCGACCGCGCCTGACCACTCAGTCAGCCCGAGCAACCACGAAAGCCCGCGGATTCCGCGGGCTTTCGTGGTTATGCGCTAGTCCTAGACCGGCGCCATGTCGGTGAAGCGCGAGAAGTGACCCTGGAACGCCAGCTCAATGGTCGCGGTGGGACCGTTACGGTGCTTTGCGACGATCAGGTCCGCCTCGCCGGGTCGGGTGTCCTTGTCGTAGACCGAGTCGCGGTGCAGCAGCATGACCATGTCGGCATCCTGCTCGATCGAGCCGGACTCACGAAGGTCACTCACCTGCGGCCGCTTGTCGGTGCGCTGCTCGGATCCACGGTTCAACTGTGACAGCGCGATCACGGGTACCTGCAGTTCCTTCGCGAGCAGCTTGAGGGCACGCGAGAACTCGCTGACCTCCTGCTGGCGGGATTCGACCTTCTTGCCGCTGGTCATCAGCTGCAGGTAGTCGATGATGACCATCTTCAGGCCCACACGCTGCTTGAGCCGCCGGCACTTCGCGCGGATCTCGACCAGCGTCATGTTGGGGCTGTCGTCGATGTACAACGGGGCGTCGTTGATGCGGCCGCGGGTCGCGGCGATCGTGGTCCAGTCGCGGGAGTCCAGCGTGCCCTTGCGCATGTTCTGCAGCGGCACGGCGCCCTCGGCGCTCATCAGGCGCATCGCGATCTCGCTGCGCCCCATCTCGAGGGAGAAGACGATGGTCGGCATGTTGTTCTTGATCGCCGCCGCCCGGGCGAAGTCCAGCGCGAGCGTGGACTTACCCATGGCGGGGCGGGCGGCCACCACGATCATCTGGCCGCCGTGCAGCCCGTTGGTCAGCTCGTCCAGCTGCGCGAACCCCGTGGGGATGCCGGTCATCGAGCCGTCGCGCCCTCGCGCGGCCTCGATCTCGTCGATCGCCGAGGTGACGGCGATCTCGAGTGGCACGTAGTCCTCGCCGGTCTCGGCGCCGGTCACGGCGTAGATCTCGGCCTGCGCGTTGTTGACCAGCTCGACAGCCTCGCCCTGACCGGAGTAGCCCATCTGCACGATGCGGGTGCCGGCTTCGACCAGGCGGCGCAGCAGTGCCCGCTCGGAGACGATGGATGCGTAGTAGCCGGCGTTGGCCGCCGTCGGCACGATCGAGGTGAGCGAGTGCAGGTAGTCGGCGCCGCCGGCGCGCTGCAGCTCACCGGTCTTGATCAGCTCATCGGTGACCGCCACGACGTCGGTGGGCTCGCCGTGCGAGTAGAGGCTGAGGATGGCCTCGAAGATCAGTTCGTGCTTGGGGACGTAGAAGTCGGCACCGCGCAGTGTCTCGATGACGTCGGCGACGGCATCCTTGGACAGCAGCATTCCACCCAGCGCACTCTGCTCCGCGAGGGTGTCGTGCGGTGGGGTGCGCTCGTGTTCACGGCGTCCGCCGAGACGTTCGTCGGAGATATCAGCGATCGACACGCGCGCGTACCTCCGTCGGGTTTGGGGGGAATGTCGGGGTGGGACGAACTCACGCTATGCATGGCCACCGACACACGCAACTGAGCCTGTGGATAACTCTGTGGAAAGCCTGCGCGAAACGCCGCCTAGCCTGTGTACAACACCTGTGGAAAACGCCCGGGATGACGTGGAGGGTGAACACTGATCCTCCGTTTGACCTGGCCTTTTTCTTCCCACAGCCTGTGGATGAGTTTGTGGTTGAAGTGCATGTTGAAGGTTGGGGACGGTTGCGGGGTTATACACAGCCTCGGTGTGGAATCAGCGACGCAAAAACCCCGCCAGGGGCGCAAAAAACGGATGCCGTGAACCCGAAGGTCCACGGCATCCGTCTGTTGCTACCGCTTACTTGGCGGCAACCACCTGCAGCGTGATCACGGCGGTGAGGTCGTCACGGAGGCGGATCGTCGCCTCGTGCTCGCCCACGGCCTTGATCGGGGAGGTGATGTGGATCTTGCGCTTGTCCAGCTCGCCGAGCCCGGCGGCCTTGACCGCGTCAGCGACGTCACCGGTCTTGACCGAACCGAACAGGCGACCCTCGGCGCCGGCCTTGACGGCCAGACGCACCTTGGTCGACTCCAGCGAGTTCTTCAGGGTCACGGCCTCTTCGTGGTCGTGGATCGCGCGCGACTCGCGAGCGGCGCGGATGGACGCCACCTGCTTCTCGCCACCGCGGCTCCATGCCACTGCGAAGCCCTGGGGGATGAGGTAGTTGCGGGCGTACCCGTTCTTGACCTCGATCACGTCACCGGCGCTACCGAGCCCGGCGACCTCATTCGTGAGAATCAGCTTTGCCATATCGGGACCCCTTACCGGCCAGCGCCGGCGTAGGGCAGGAGCGCCATCTCGCGTGCGTTCTTGATCGCCTTGGCGATCAGACGCTGCTCCTGCACCGAAACCCCGGTGATACGACGGGCGCGGATCTTCCCACGCTCCGAGATGAACTTGCGAAGAGTGGCGACGTCCTTGTAGTCAATGACGCCGACACGGATCGCCTTCGCGGGGGCCGCGTTCTTCGCGCCCTTCCGCGGCTTGCGGCGGTCGCCGCTCGACTTTCCAGCCATGGTGTTTCCTTACGAGAGTTGGTGATCCGAGGATCAGAAGGGTGTGTCGTCGCCGTAAGCGCCGGGAGCGCTCCACGCGTCGGGAGTTGCCGAACCGGGCGTTGCCCAAGGCTCGTCGGCGACCTGCTGCTGCGGGCGGGACTGCTGTCCGCCCCCGCCGCCGCCGGATGCGCCGCCGCCTCCGCTGTTGCTGCTGGTACGCGTGACCTGAGCGGTCGCGTAACGCAGCGACGGGCCGATTTCATCGACCTCGAGTTCGATCGAGACGCGGTTCTGCCCCTCGCGGTCCTGGTAGGAACGCTGCTTGAGGCGACCACTGGCGATGACCCGCATGCCCTTGGTGAGCGAACCGGCCACGTGCTCGGCAAAGTCGCGCCAGACGCTCGCGCGGAGGAACAGCGCTTCGCCGTCCTTCCACTCGTTCGCCTGACGATCGAAGGTGCGCGGCGTCGACGCGATCGTGAAGTTCGCGACGGGCAGTCCGCCCTGCGTGTAACGCAGTTCGGGGTCTGCCGTGAGGTTTCCCACAACGGTGATGAGAGTCTCGCCAGCCATGGTGATTACGCCTTCGGGGCCTTCGCGGGCGCGGCAGCCTTGCGGGCGGCCTTCGCGTCGGAACGCTCCTTCTCGGCAGCGACCAGAGCCATGCCTTCTTCGGCGCGCAGAACCTTGGTACGCATGATCTGCTCGCTCAGCTTCAGCTGGCGGTCAAGCTCCTGCGTGGCCTCGCTCGTGGCCGTGAAGTTGACGACGGCGTAGACGCCCTCGGTCTTCTTCTCGATCTCGTATGCGAGACGACGGCGACCCCAAATGTCGACGTTGTCGATCGTGCCCCCATCATTGGTGATGACCTTGAGGAACTTCTCAAGGTTAGGGGCGACGAGACGCTCGTCGATTTCTGGGGTGAGGATCACCATGAGTTCGTACTGGTGTGTGTGCGTCACTGACCCACCTCCTTCGGACTAGAACGGCTTCCGAGCATTTCTCGAAAGCAGGAGGGTATGTGCACGTGTCCGGCCGTACGCGCGCAGGGGCGCTGGACAGACAACCTGGACAGTCTAGCGGATGCCGCTGAGCGACGGCACCGCAGGATTCCGGGCCGGCGGCGCGCGGCATCCTGTCCCGTCCTGCGCCGCAACTTCGGAGAACGACAGTACGTCGGATGCCATCACGCGCAGGGGTCCGAAGAACTGCAGATCCCCGACGAACTGGCGGGTGGATGCCGGGACGCTCGGGAGCACGAATACTCACTCGGCAGCGTGAATACTCACTCGGCGGCGTGAATACTCACTCGGCAGCGGCGGCGGGGACGGGACGGGGCGGGGCGGCGGATAGCGTGGTCGCGAACAGGGAGACCCGATGACACCGCCCGCGACATCCGTGCCGCTCGACGTCCGACCGCTCACCGAGCGGGTCGACCCCGGGGTCGCCCGTGCCCGCGCGCGGCAACTTATCAGCGAGGGACGCGCCCCCGAGATCGCCGTCGGCCGCGGGGTGCAGGCGTTCCTGATGATCATGGGCTTCGTGCTCTTCTGTACCGGGCTGTACGTAGCCTCATCCTTCGTCGCGGTGCTCGGCGTGCTTTGGATGGTCGGCGTCTCGCTCACCACTGCGCTCGTTTCGATGCAGGCGGTGAACTACTACCGGTTCGAGCGCTTCGCCGCGGCCAACGGCATGGTCTGGGACGCCGCCGTGCACGACCCGAGGATGCCGGGCATGATCTTCGCCGCCGGCAGCGTTGGCGTGTCCCACAACGTCATGCGGATCGAGCACCCGCGGCGAATCGAAGTCGCCAGTTATCGGCGCCTCACCAACACCGCGGGCCTGCGGGACGTGAAGGCCTGGGGGTATGTCGCGGTGAAGCTGGGCTCGCCGCTGCCGCACATCGTGCTGGATGCCGTCGGCAACGAGAGCCTGATGAGCTCGAGCCTCCCCGCCACCTTCGACGCGCAGCAGCGCGTGAGTCTCGAGGGCGACTTCGACCGCTACTTCACGCTGTATTGCCCCACCGGCTACGCGCAGGACGCCCTGTACCTGTTCCCGCCCGACATCATGGCCCGGTTCATCGACAACGCCGCGGCCCTGGACGTCGAGATCATCGACGACTGGCTGTTCCTCTACTCAAGGCGGGAACTCTCCACCCTCGACCCTGCGACCTGGCAGTGGTTGTTCTCTGTCATCGACGCGCTGCTGGGCAAGCTCGCGCAGTGGGAGCGCTGGCGAGACGACCGCCTGGGCGTGCCGGCTGCCAGAACGCCGCGAGCGATCGACGCCCGCGAGGCGCCCCGGGTCATCCCCGTCCTCGCGCCGCCGCCACTCGGCGTCGCCGCGACGGGACGACGGCTGCGGCGACACGTGCCCTGGACTGCGATCTGCGCGATGGCCACCGTCGGCGCGATCGGTATTGTGTGGCAGACCGGCCTTTTCGACAACCTCGGGGAGCTCTTCCGATGACCACGCCTGCGGCATCCGTGCAATTCGATCCGCGCGCGCTCAGCGAGCCGGTCGACCGGGCGACCATCATCGCCCACAAGAAGCACCTCATCGCCGCGGGCCGCGCGCCGCGCGCTGGCGAGATATCGGTGGCGACGGTGGTGACCATCGTCGTCGTGCTGTTGATCGCCGGCAGCTTCGCCTCCATGGGCGGGATCTTCTTCAGCTTCATCGCGGCCGGCGGTGGGCTCTTCGGCCTGTTCTCGCTCGTGCCGATTCTCATCCTGGGCGGGGTGATCGCCATCGTCGTGGTGATCGCCGTGCGGTCGTCGCACACCGCCGCCGAGCGCTGGTACCGCCTCGACCGGTTCGCGGCGGCCAACGGCCTCACCTGGTACCCCGAAGTGAAGGCGCCCGGGTTGCCGGGCATGATCTTCGGGCAGGGGGACGGGCGGACCGCAACCGACATCCTCCGTGGCGAGCAGCCGCGGTTCGTGGAGTTCGCAAACTACCGGTACACGACAAGCTCGGGCAAGAACACGCAGACCCACCGGTGGGGCTACATCGCGATCAAGCTGAACGCCCCACTGCCGCACATCGTGCTGGATGCCGTCGGTAACAACGGCATGCTGGGATCGAACCTCCCGACGTCGTTCGACAAGGGACAGCGGCTCAGCCTGGAGGGCGACTTCGACCGCTACTTCACGCTGTACTGCCCCGCGGGATACGAGCGCGACGCGCTGTACCTGTTCACCCCCGACATCATGACCCGCTTCATCGACAACGCCGCGGCGCTGGATGTGGAGATCGTGGACGACTGGCTCTTCCTCTACGCCAGGCGCGACTTCTCGACCTTCGACCCCCGGATGTGGGCGTGGCTGTTCTCCGTCGTGGCGACCCTGCTCGACAAGCTCGAGCAGTGGGAGCGGTGGCGCGACGAGCGGCTCGTGGCACCGATGCCCGCACCCGCACTCGATCACGGGCACGCCCAAGCCCAAGGGCACGCCCAGTACGCGCAGGCGCATGCGGCGGCCGGTGGCGCTCAGGCGCTGCCGTTCACCGCGCCGCCCGGCGTGCTGCAGCCGCCGCCCGGCGTCTCCCCGACCGGACGACGCTTGCAGCGCCGCGTGCCGTGGGCGACGATCATCATCCTCTCGGTGATCGGCGTCGTCTGGCTCGGCCTGCAGATCGCCATGTCCGGCATCTTCGGCGTCTTCGGATGACGGGTCCGGCTGTGGCACCCGTGCCGTTCGATGCCCGACCGCTCACCGAACGCGTGGACCGCGCGGCTGTCCGCGCGTTCGCCAAAGAGCTGCACAAGTCGGGGCGCGCCCGCAACGGGGAGGGGGCCAGCCTGATCCTCCTCGCGGTAGCCGTCGCGTTCTTCGCCGGCATGCTGCTCCTCGACGTGACGACAGGGTTACCCCTCAACGCCGGCCTCTTCTTCCTGTGGTTGCTGACGATCGCCCTCGGCATCGCCGCGGTCGGGATGTTCATCTTCGAGCGACGCGCGGCGGCGCGGCGCTACCGCCTGGACCGCTTCGCGCGGGCGAACGGGATGAGTTACGTGCCGGAGGCGGCGAACACGCGGTTGCCGGGGATGATCTTCGGCATCGGATCCAACCGCCGCGGCCTTGACGTGGTGCGCAGTGAGGAGCCTCGGGCGGTCGAGTTCGGGAACTACGTGTACACCACGGGCGGCGGCAAGAGTCGCAAGAGCTACCGGTGGGGCTACGTTGCCGTCAAGCTCGATGTGCCGCTGCCGCACATCGTGCTGGATGCCACCGGAAACAACGGCCTGTTCGGATCCAACCTGCCCACGACCTTCCAGAAGGATCAGCGCCTCAGCCTGGAGGGCGACTTCGACCGGTTCTTCTCGCTGTACTGCCCGGCCGGATACGAGCAGGACGCCCTGTACTTGTTCACCCCCGACGTCATGGCGCGCTTCATCGACAACGCGGCCGAACTCGATGTCGAGATCGTCGACGATTGGCTCTTCTTCTTCACCAAGCGGGACGCGTCCTCCACCGACCCGGCGACCTGGGCGTGGCTGTTCGGCGCAGTCGGGGCGGTGCTGGACAAGCTCGCGCAGTGGGAGCGGTGGCGCGACGACCGGCTGAGCACTACGGCTACCGGGCACGCCGCGGCGGGCAGCATGGCCGCGACCTGGCTGCCGTTCGCCGCTCCGGCGGAGCTGCTGCGGCCGCCGCCCGGAGTCGCCGCACCGGGTCGGCGCCTGGCGACGAGCTTCCCGTGGCTGGCGACCATCGGCTGCGTCGCGCTCGCCCTGGTGTGGCTTGCCCAGCTGTGGCTCGACTGACGCCGTCGTCGTCGCGCTTCGCTAACCTGGGCACCATGCTGGAATCCGCTCGATGAGCACCCCCGTGGCGCCCGTGCCGTTCGATGCCCGACCGCTCACTGAACGCGTGGACCGCGCGGCCGTCCGCGCGTTCGCCACACAGCTGCACAAGTCGGGGCGCGCCACCAACGGGCTGGCATCCAGCCTCATCGCCCTCGCGATACTCGTCGCGCTCTTCGTCGGCATGATGGTCCTCGAAGCCGTGACGACAGGGGCATCCTTCAACACGGGCTTTTTCCAGGTGCTGACAGCCTGCGTCGGCATCGCCGTGCTCGGCATGTTCATCTCGGAGCGACGCGCGGCGGCGCGCCGCTACCGCCTGGACCGCTTCGCGCGGGCGAACGGCATGAGCTACGTGCCGGAGGTGGCGGGCAAACGATTGCCGGGGATGATCTTCGACATCGGCTCGAGCCGCCAAAGCCACGACGTCGTGCGCGGTCAGGAGCCCCGGTTCGTCGAGTTCGCGAACTATGTGTATACGACCGGTTCCGGCAAGCATCGCAGAACCCACCGCTGGGGATACGTCGCCGTCAAGCTCGATGTGCCGCTGCCGCACATCGTGCTGGATGCCACCGGGAACAACAGCCTGCTCGGCTCCAACCTGCCGACGACGTACCGCAAGGATCAGCGACTGAGTCTCGAAGGCGACTTCGACCGCCACTTCGCGCTGTACTGCCCCGAAGGGTACGAGCCGGACGCGCTGTATCTGTTCACCCCCGACGTCATGGCACGGTTCATCGACAACGCGGCCGCACTGGACGTGGAGATCGTGGACGATTGGCTCTTCCTCTATACCAAGCGGCCCGTCTCCTCGACCGACCCGGAGACCTGGGCGTGGCTGTTCGGCGCCGTGGGGGCCGTGCTCGACAAACTCGACCAGTGGGAGCGCTGGCGCGACGACCGGCTGCAGACCGCGGCCACCGGCAACCACGCCGCCCTGGCGGGCACGCCCATTGCGGCGGGCGGCACGACCGCGGCATCCCTCCCCTTCGTCCCTCCCGCAGGGCTCCTGCGCCCGCCTCCGGGTGTCGCGCCCCAGGGACGCCGTCTGGCCCGAGGGTTCCCGTGGCTCGCGGTCGTCATCACGGCCGTGATCGCGGGGGTGTGGCTCGTGGACGTGTTGGGATTCGGCGGATGGTAAAGGTGTCCCACCGGGAGTCCGTTATCGAGCGGCTGATCCCGCCGGGAGATCAGCAGACGAAATGAAGTCGGCTCATGCCAAGACGCCCGTAACGTTCCCCCTGAGCCGGTATTGCCGGACCCTCGGGCTGGCCCAGGCGGCGTTCGGCGGTGCCGCCCTGGTCGTCGCGTTCGCCCTGGTCGCCTGGTTCGTGCTGCTCCTCCTGGACGAGAACAGCATCATCGCGATTCCCAGCACGTTGCAGGAAAAGCTGGTCCCCGTCGGCTTGGCAGCCCTCGCCGCCTTGGCAGCGTGCTCCCTTCCTCTGGCCGTGCTGTACTCGGCGTGGACAGCAGCCGGCCGCCGGGATCTGCTCCGCGCGGCCAGCACCGGGTTGCACAGCAACAGGCCGAGCGACCGGCAGATGCGGTGGTTCCTCAAGGACACCCACCCCTGGGAGACCGCGGTCAGGTGCCTGCAGGTGTGGGCGATCCTGGGCACCTTGGCGGGTGGCGTCGCCGCCGCCACGATCTACGTCGGGAGTCGCCCTGAAGAACAACCGCTGGGACACGCGATGCTCGCGCTGGCGGTGGTGTCCGCGGTGATCACGGCCACGTGCGTCCCCGTCATACGCAGGCTGATGGTTCTGGGCGCGCAGTATCAGAAGAGACGTGAACAGCGCTGGCCGCTACCGGAGCGCTCGACTCTCAGACAGGCGCTCAGCAGGGACACCACTGGAAACGGCGACATCGGCGTGGTGCAGTAGCCCGACTGTTCGTGGGTGGCCGCAGGTCACCGTGCCGGCCCGAGCCCAAGCCCGAAGTACGAGAAGCCGGCGCCGCGCCCAGGTACGACGTCGATCGTGATGCGCCCCCGCGCCCGCACCGCATCCACCCCCTCCCGGCATCCGCCCCTGACCCCACCCCACCACCCGCTGAAACGACAGCTGGTCGCCGAGACCCTGGGAAGTTCCCATCGTCTCGGCGACCAGCTGTGGTCTCACGGTCTGGGTGGTGGGTCAGGGGCGGGCGGCCCACCACTCGCGCAGGCGGCGCTCGGCCTCGGCCTCGTCCACCAGACCCTCGTCCAGGCGCACGTCCAGCAGGAACCGGTACGCCTCGCCGACGGCGGGTCCGGGGCGGATGCCGAGGATCTCCTGGATCCGGTTGCCGTCCAGTGCCGGGCGCATCGCTCCCAGCTGCTCCTGCTCGGCGAGCTCGTCGATGCGCCGCTCGATGTCGTCGTACGCCGAACGCAGCCGCGCGGCCTTGCGCTTGTTGCGGGTGGTCACGTCGGCGCGGGTGAGGATGTGCAGGCGATCCAGTTCGTCGCCGGAATCGCGCACGTACCGCCGCACGGCGGAGTCGCTCCACGCCCCCTCGGCGTAGCCGAAGAAGCGCAGGTGCAGCTCGATGAGCTTGGTGACCGAGCCGATCGTGTCGGAGTCGAACCGCAGCGCCTGCAGGCGCTTGCGGGCCAGGCGCGCACCCTTGATGTCGTGGTGGTGGAAGGTGACCCCGCCGCCGTCCTCGAGCCGCCGGGTGGCCGGCTTTCCGATGTCGTGCAGCAGTGCGGCCAGGCGCAGCGGCACGTCGGGCGTGGCATCCGGGTGCCGTTCCCGCTCCAGCTCGATCGCCTGGCGCAGCACGGTGAGCGAATGCTCGTAGACGTCCTTGTGGTGGTGGTGCTCGTCGACCTCGAGGCGCAGTGCCGGCACTTCGGGCAGGAACAGCGCCATCAGGCCGGTGTCGACCAGCAGCCGGATGCCGCGCGTCGGGTCATCGGCCTGCAGCAGCTTGACCAGCTCGCCCTGAATGCGCTCCGGGCTCACGATCGACAGCGTCGGGGCCTGGGCCGTCATCGCCGCCACCGTCGCCTGATCGACGTCGAAACCCAGCTGCGCGCTGAAGCGAGCGGCTCGCAGCATGCGCAGCGGGTCGTCCCCGAAGCTGATGGCGGGGTCGATGGGCGTGCGCAGCACGCCGGTGATGAGGTCTTCGACGCCGCCGGTGGGGTCGACCAGCGCGGGCCCCGGCAGCCGCAGCGCCATGGCGTTGACGGTGAAGTCGCGTCGGGCGAGGTCGCCCTCGAGGTCGTCACCGAATGCGACGACGGGCTTGCGGGTGGTGCCGTCGTATTCGTCGGCGCGGTAGGTGGTGATCTCCACCTGCTCGCCGCGCACCCGCGCGCCGATCGTGCCGAATTCGCGGCCGATGTCCCAGTGGGCGCTGGAGATCGGCTTGACGATCCGCAGGATGTCGTCGGGGCGCGCGTTCGTGGTGAAGTCGAGGTCGTTCGTGATGCGGCCCAGCAGGGCATCGCGGACCGGTCCGCCCACCAGAGCCAGCTCGAATCCGGCATCCGCGAACGCCGTCGCCAGGGTGTCGACCACCGGCGACGCGGCGAGCTCGCCGATGCGGACGAGGCCCTCGGCCATATTGAGCATGCGGTCGAGCCTACCTAGCGCCACCGGGGCGCCGTGCTCACGCGAACGTCAGGAACCCGGTGAACAGCAACTCCCGCACCCGCGGGAGCAGGTCGGCGCGCAACGCCGCGGCATCCACCTCGAGCAGCTGCGCGATCGCGCCCATGAGCACGCCGACGCTCAGGTCGCCGTCGCACGCGCCGACCAGTCCAGCCAGCGCCGGGTCGACCTCGAGCGTGCGCCCGAACCCGCCGCCCTGGCGCAGTTCGATCACGCTGGGCGCCTCCGCCCCCGGAAGGTGATGGCGCGCCTCGGTCACGTCTGGCGCGACCTGCAGCACCGAGGCCGCCAGCTGATCGTCGTCCAGCCGGCTGAGCCGGTCATGCGCGTCGAGGGCCGCCTGCAGATGCGGGCCGAGCGGCCCCGGCACCGCCTGCGTCACCCGCTCGTACCGTGCGAGAGTCGGCACGGCGGGTGCCGGTCGGTGCAGCAGCACGTATCCGAACCCGACCGCCGTCACCCCGCGCGCCGCGAAGTCGTCGAGCCACGCATCGACCAGGCGCGTGAACGCCGGTCCCGGTGTAGTGCCGCCGTCGCGGATCCACAGCTCGGCATAGGCCAGCGGGTCGAGCACCTCGCGCTCGACGACCCATGCGTCCAACGGAATATCGGATGCCGCGACCCACTGCCGCACGCGATCGAGCCCATCGACGCCATCGCGGTACTCCCAGTTGCCGAGCAACTGCGCCACCCCACCGGGAGCCAGGAGCGGCCCCACGCCCGAGACGAAACCGGCGACGAGCGCATCGCCGACGAGCCCGCCGTCGCGGTACTCGTAGGCCGGAACACCCTCGGCGCGGGGCGTGATCACGAAGGGCGGGTTGGACACGATCCGTTCGAACTGCTCGCCCGTGACCGGTTCGAACAGGCTCCCCAGCCGCACCTCGATGCCGTCGACGCCGTTGAGCTGCGCGTTCAGCTGCGTGAAGTGCAGCGCCCGCTCCGACACATCGGTCGCGACGATGCGGTCGGCATCGCGGCGGGCGCGCAGGGCCTGGATGCCGCACCCGGTGCCGACGTCCAGCACCCGGCCGACACGCCCGGGCAGCTGCAGACCCGCCAGCGTCAGGGACGCGCCGCCCACACCGAGAACATGCCCCTCCGGGAGGGGTCCGCCCAGCGCCGCCTCGTCGAGGTCGCTGGCGATCCACCACTGCACCTCGCCGGCGGCATCGGAGAATTCCTGCGGCCGGATGAGCGCGCGCGGGGCGATCAGTCCGTCTGCCGCGGCAGCTGCCAGGTCCAGTGCGGCGAGCCCCGCCGCCGTCGTGCGGGGCAGGGCCGCCTCGACCGCCGCTGCCTGCTGCGGCCGGCCGAGCACGAACAACCGGGCCAGCACCGCGAGGGCGTCGTCCCGGCCGGCGAGCGCCCGTTCGGCGGGGCCGCGCAGACCGCGCGCGATCGCGGCATCCGCCGCTTCGCCCCACGCCTCGCGCAGGGCGTCGGCGGTGAAACCCGCACCCCGCAGGTCGGCTGCCAGGGCGCGGCACACAGCGGGATCGGGAGGAGTCGGCATGCTCCCATTCAACCGTCATCGGGCGGATCGCCCGGACGTTCGGGATCCTCGGAGGGCGCTCGGCCTAGAATCGGGCTGATCGTGCGGTCATGAATCGCACCCGAGCCGAAGCCCACCATGACCGACATCCCCGCCGCCCCACGCCGTCCGTGGCTGGTCGCGCTGCTGACCGCACTGCTGGTGCTGCTCACGGTGGCGCCCGGCCTGACCGCCGCTGCCGTCCCGACAGCCCCTGCGGCCACGTCGGCCGCAGGCAGCCCCGACCCCGACCCGAGCGGGACGCCCGAACCGGCTCCGGGCGTGGTCGAGCTCATCCTGTCTCCGATCGGCGACGGTGCCCTGCCCGCCGGGTCGGCGCTGACAGTGTCGGCGACGGTGACGAACGGGACCCTGATGGACATTCCTGCCGCCGAGATCGTTCTCGAAATGGGGACGACAGCCCTCCCCGATCGCGCAGCCCTGTCGGACTGGGTCGCCGGCGATGGCCGCGGCCGCGACCTGGAACCGGCCGGCACCACCCTCGTCGAAGCCGTGGCGGCCGGTGACCGGGACACTGTCGGCATCACCGTCGCCGCCGACAGCCCGCTCCTGGCCGGTCGCGCCCCCGGCGTCTACCCCCTGCGCGCGACCGCCACCAACGCCTCAGGGACCCTGGTCACCACAAGCGTGGTGGTGATCGCCGACGACGCCGTGGCGGAGGTCGGAGTGGGCGTTGCCGTCCCCATCACCGCGCCGGCGCTCGAGGAAGGGCTGCTCTCCGCCGAAGAGCTCGTCGCGCTGACCGCCCCGGAGGGCGGACTGACCGCGCAGCTGGAGTCAGTGGCGGGTACCAGCGCGATCCTTGCCATCGACCCCGCTATCCCCGCCGCCATCCGTGCCCTCGGCACGGCGGCACCGGAGGCCGTCACCGCGTGGCTGCAACGACTGGAGCAGCTCCCCAATGAGCGGTTCGCGCTGCAGTTCGGCGACGCCGACGTGGCCGCGCAGCTGAACTCGGGTCTGCCGCAGCCGCTTGCTCCCACGAGCCTGCAGCCCTACTTGGAGGCGGACGACTTCGTTCCGGATGCCGACGCCACCCCGACCCCGACCCCGACGCTCGACCCGCTGACACCCTCCGAGCCCAGCCCGACCCCGACGCCGACGCCGACGCCGGGCGCCCCGGAGTACCCGACTCTGGAAGAGCTGCTGTCCGTCGGCGGGAGTCGCCAAGGCGTGTACTGGCCGTTCACCGGCACCGCCAACGCCCCCGTCGTCGCAACGCTGGGCGGCCTCACCACCGACGACCAGGCCTCGCTCACGCTCATCCCCTCGGCCACCACGACCCAGGGGGCAAACGACGCGACCCTGGCTGCGCACGCCCGCGCCGATGCGGCATCCGTACTGGTGTACGACTCGGCGATCTCAGACGCACTGCGCCGGGCGTCGCAGCTGGAGGAGAGGGCACTGCGCGCGGCGACCCTCACCGAGGCCACCGCGCACCTCGCGTTCGCGGTGCAGGAAAGCGGCGGCCGGCCGCTGCTGGTGACGCTGGACCGTGCCGACGGTCGTTCCCGCCTCGCGATGTCGATGGCACTGTCGACCGTGGATGCCGCGCCCGGCGTCGTCCCCGCGACCCTGCAGAGCCTCGTCTCGGGCGAGCCTGCCGCGGTTTCCATCGCCGATGTGGCCTCCGATGAGGCCCGCACCACCGCCGTCACCGACCTCCTCGCGGATGAGGCGGCGCTCACCGACTTCGCCACGATCCTCGACGACCCGACCGTGCTGACCGCGCCGGAGCGCGCGGGGATGCTGCAGATCCTCGGGAGTGCCTGGATTGCGGATGCCGAGGCGTGGCAGGCCGCCCTCGCCCGGCACCGAGAAGCGACAGTGCAAACGCTGGGTTCGGTGAGCATCCCGCAATTGACCGACATCACGCTCGTGGGTCAGAACGTGCCGCTGCGCATCTGGGTGCGCAACAGCCTGGAGTGGCCGGTCAACGTCGTCCTCATCGCCCAGCCCTCGGCGCCGCGTCTGCTCGTGCAACGGGCCTCGCCCGTGCGAGCGGAGCCCGAAGCCAACACGCGCATCGAGATCCCCGTCGAAGCGCGTGTCGGCAACGGCGAGGTCGATCTTCGCCTCGAACTGCTCTCGCCGAGCTACATCCCGATCGGCACCGCCCAGACCGCGACGGTGCTGGTGCGCGCCGACTGGGAGGTGATCGGCGTCGCCGCCCTCGCGGTGGTCGTCGGGGGTCTGCTCGTGATCGGCTTGTGGCGCACGGTACGCCGGCGCCGCCGCGCCAGGGCGGACCACGCCGCAACACCACAGATAGACCAGGCTGACCGGCCCGGCGAGGACGGACAACGATGAGCATCGGCCGGGCAAGCGTCATGATCGGCGCCGGAACGCTGGTCTCCCGCGTCACCGGCCTGCTGCGCTCCGTCGTGCTGGTGACGGCCGTCGGGACCGCGATGGCCGGCGACGCGTTCGTCGTGGCGAACCAGCTCCCCAATGCGATCTTCCTCATCGTGTCGATGGGCATCCTCACCGGGGTGATCGTGCCGCAGATCGTCGCGGCCGGCCGCAGCGAAGACGGCGGTGAGGCGTTCATCTCCAAGCTCATCACCCTGGGTTCGGTGGTGCTGCTGGGCATCACGGTGATCGCCGTCGCGTGCGCGCCGCTGCTGGTGTCGCTATACGGCGGCGGATTCTCCCCGCAGCAGCACGCTCTCGCGACGGTGTTCGCCTACTGGTGCCTGCCGCAGATCTTCTTCTACGGCCTCTACGCCCTGCTGGGTGAGACGCTCAACGCCCGCCGCGTTTTCGGGCCGTACACCTGGACGCCGGTCATCAACAACGTCGTGTCGATCATCGGCTTCGGCACCTTCATCCTCATCTACGGGACCTACGCCGGCGTCGAGGGGTGGGATGCCGCGATGATCGCACTGATCGCCGGCACCGCAACGCTGGGCATCGTGGTGCAGGCCATCCTGCTGCTGTTCTTCTGGCGCCGCACCGGCCTGCATCTGCGCCCGGACTTCCGCTGGCGAGGTATGGGCCTGGGCGTCATCGGGCGCCTGGCGAGCTGGACGTTCCTCATGGTTCTCGTCGGCCAGCTGAGCGCGATCGTGCAGTCGAACGTGCTGTCGGATGCCTCGGACGCCGGGGCGGCAGCGAACATGGTCACCGGCAACGCAAACCTCATCTTCATGCTGCCGTATTCGATCATCGTGCTGTCCATCGGCATCCCCTACTTCACCCAGATCAGCGAGCATGCCGCTGACGGCCGTATCGACGACATGCGACGCGACATCGACACCAGCATCCGCTCCATCGGAGTGCTGATCGTGGGCGCCACCGCAGCGCTGGCCGCCGCAGCGGTGCCCGTCTCGCGCATCTTCACGAACGACGCGGCCACCGCCGTCGAAGGCGCACTCGTGCTGGGCGGCTATCTCGTCGGCCTTATCCCGATCGCGGTGCTGTTCACGATTCAGCGTTCGTTCTACGCACTCGGCGATACCCGCACGCCGTTCCTGTTCTCGCTCGCGCAGGCAATCATCGTGGCGGTCACCGCCGTGCTGGCCGCCACCCTGCCGGTCGGTCTGACAGCCGCCGGCGTAGCCCTCGGGCAGTCTGTGGCGCTGACGGTGGCGTTGGTGATCGCGGCGGTGCTGCTGCGCCGTCGGCTGGGGCGCATCGGGGCGGGCCACTGGCTGCCGGCGCTGGGACGCTTCATCCTCGCCGCGCTGCCCGCCGGTGGGGCCGGCTGGGCGCTGTTCATGATGTTCGGCGCGCAGGACAGCTGGATGGTGGCGGACAAGCTGCAGGGTGCCCTCGGGACCATGCTCATCGGTGCCGTCGTCGCCGCGGTCTATGTCGGGATCCTCGCGCTGCTCCGCGCCCCCGAACTGCAGGTGGCGCTGGGCCTGGTGCGCCGCGTGCTTCCCGGCAAACGCTGAGCCCGACCTGAGCGGATCCGGTGCGCCCGGGGGCACCCGGAATGCACCGCGGCTAGCATGTGTTGAGGCATGAGCGGGTAATCCTCACCCGCCGTCGAAGGAGCAGCACACGTGCGTCAGGTCATCATCATCGGGTCGGGTCCCGCCGGCTACACCGCCGCCATCTACGCGGCGCGGGCCAACCTCGAACCCCTCGTCGTCGCCAGTTCCGTCGAAGCCGGCGGAGAGTTGATGAACACCACCGATGTGGAGAACTTCCCCGGATTCCCCGAGGGCATCATGGGGCCGGACCTCATGACGAAGATGCAGGAGCAGGCCGAGCGATTCGGCGCCGAAGTGCTCTATGACGACGTTGTGTCGCTCGACCTGGACGGGGACCTCAAGACGGTCACCCTCGGCAGCGGTGCCGTCCACCAGGCCGAGTCGATCGTCTTCGCCACCGGATCGGCGCCCCGCAAGATCGGGATCGAGGGCGAGTCCCGCCTGTCGGGGCGCGGCGTGTCCTACTGCGCCACGTGCGACGGGTTCTTCTTCCGTGAGAAGGTCATCGCCGTCGTCGGCGGTGGCGACTCCGCCATGGAGGAGGCGACGTTCCTCACCAAGTTCGCGTCGAAGGTCTACGTGATCCACCGCCGCGACCAGTTGCGAGCCTCGAAGATCATGCAGGAGCGCGCCTTCAAGAACGACAAGATCGAATTCGTGTGGAACAGCGACGTCGTCGACATCCTCGGTGACGACGCGGTGACCGGTGTCGTGCTGGAGAACACCGTCGACGGCTCCCGCCGCGAACTCCCCCTCGACGGCGTGTTCGTCGCGATCGGCAATGACCCGCGCACCCACCTCGTGCACGACAAGCTCAAGCTCACGCCGGAAGGCACCGTGTGGGTCCACGGCCGGTCCTCGCGCACCTCGGTGCCCGGCGTCTTCGCCGCCGGCGACGTGATCGACCCCACCTACCGCCAGGCTGTCACGGCAGCCGGCAGCGGCACGGTGGCGGCCCTGGACGTCGAGCACTTCCTCGCCGCGCGCGGTGAGGCGTCCCTGCCCGAGACGGACGCGGCGCAGATCGACGGACTCCCCGACGCCGCCACAGTCGGCGCCTGACGGAACAATCGGCCGCACGTCGGCGTTACCTCACAGACAGACTTCCGAAGGAGACATCATGACCGCCAAGGCCACCACCACCGACAACTGGCAGCAGGACGTGCTCGACGCCGACGGCCCCGTGCTCGTCGACTTCTGGGCGGAATGGTGTGGCCCGTGCCGCATGGTCTCGCCGATCCTGGACGAGATCCAGTCGGAGCACCCCGGCAAGATCACGATCCTCAAGCTCAACGTCGATGAGAACCCCGAGCTGGCGATGAAGTACCAGATCACGTCGATCCCCGCGATGAAGGTGTTCCGCAAGGGTGAGGTCGAGAAGACGATCATCGGCGCCAAGCCGAAGTTCGCGCTCGAGCAGGACCTCGCGTCCTACATCGGCTGATTCAGCCGCACGGCGAAGGCCCGGTCAGATTCAATCTGATCGGGCCTTTTCGTTGTCTCAGAGTCAGGATGCCTCGGCGCGCACCGTGGCATCCCACCGGCGATGCGGCTCGGACCCGAGCAGCCGCCACACCGCGCGGGTGAGCTCTGGATAGTCCAGGGCGATCTGGCGCAGCACCCGGTAATTGCGCGCTTCAGTGGGGCGCGTGCCGCCGTCTGCGGCGATGTTCTCGGCGCGCAGGATCAGCACCACGAGCTCATCGACACTGGGCAGGTCCTCCATGAAATCCCAGGGATCCTCGCCCGCGCGCAGCCGTTCGTGTACCAGCACGGACAGCTCGTCCGTCGCCTCGGCGCGCAGCAGCTCGAGGCTCGCCCGGCGAGGGACGTTGTGCTCGTGTGCTGTCATTCTTCAAGCCTACGTGGGGCCGGCGGGGTCGGCGTCAGCGCGCGCCGAACTCGGTCTCGCCGATCTCCTCGAGGATGCGGTTCAGGTCCTGGATCGTGGCGAAATCGATTACGACCTGGCCTTTTCGTGCGCTGATGTTGATCTTGACCTTGGTGTTCAGGCGGTCACCCAGTCGCTCGGCCACCTCGTCCAGGTGAGCGCGACGCGCTCCGGCCTTCGTCGCGCCGCGACGGGTCGAACCGGCATCCACCGACTTCGCGGCAGCTTCCGCGGCCCGCACGGAGAGGTCCTCGTTGACGATCTTGTCTGCCAGGCGCTGCATCGCCTCGGGGTCCTCGAGTGACAGCACCGCCCGTGCGTGACCCGCGCTGAGCACACCCGCTGCCACCCGCTGCTGCACCGGCATGGGGAGCTTCAGCAGGCGGATCGTGTTGCTGATCTGCGGCCGGGAGCGACCGATGCGCGTGGCCAGCTCCTCCTGCGTGATGCCGAAGTCCTCGAGCAGCTGCTGGTACGCGGATGCCTCTTCGAGCGGGTTGAGCTGCGAGCGGTGCAGGTTCTCCAGCAGCGCGTCGCGCAGCAGGTGCTCGTCCTCGGTGTCGCGCACGATCGCAGGGATCGAGGTGAGGCCGGCCTCACGGGAAGCGCGGGTGCGGCGCTCACCCATGATCAGCTCGTACTGGCCGTTTTCGTTGGTGCGCACCACGACCGGCTGCAGCACACCGAACTCGCGCACGCTGTGCACGAGCTCAGCGAGGTCGTCCGAGTCGAAGTTCGTGCGCGGCTGGCGCGGGTTGGGAACGATGTCGTTCGG
Organism: Microbacterium sp. zg-B96; assembly: GCF_030246865.1. Lineage (NCBI taxonomy): Bacteria > Bacillati > Actinomycetota > Actinomycetes > Micrococcales > Microbacteriaceae > Microbacterium > Microbacterium sp. zg-B96. The sequence continues at coordinate 3,402,651 of NZ_CP126738.1, forward strand.
GTCGACGTGGATCAGCCGGGTGCCGGGGATCGGGAGCAGCTCTGGGGCCGGCGCCTCGGGCGCGGAACCGTTGGCGGCGCCCTCCGGGGCGTCGGGGGCGTCGGTGCCCGGGGCGTCGGGGGCGTCGGTGCCCGGGGCGTCGGGGGCGTCGGTGCCCGCCGCGTCGGGGTCCACGGTATCGGGCGTGATCACGTCGGTGGGCGCGGTGGCGGCGTCGCTGCCGTTACTGCCGGGGGTGCCGTCCGTGGCATCCGCATTCTTCGCGGCATCCGCTTCGAGCAAAGCTGCCTCAGCGACCGCCCTCCTGGAGACGCCGGGGAAGAACACGTCGACCGGCCGGGCCTCCGACGGCTCTGCCGTGGGAATGAGCGCCCCGATGCCTCGACCGAGACCAGTTCGTTTCGCCATCAGGATGTTCCTTCGCTGTTGTGTGTGTCGTCCCGCTGGATGATCTCTACGGCCGCTTCCCGGTAGGCCACAGCGCCGGCGGACTGCCCATCGTAGGCGATGACGGTCTGCCCGAAACTCGGCGCCTCAGACACGCGCACGGACCGCGGAATCACCGTCCGCAGCACCTGCTCCGCGAAGTGCGACCGAACTTCCTCGGCAACCTGCTGCGCCAATCGGGTACGCCCGTCATACATCGTGAGGAGGATCGTGGAGACGTGCAGCCCGGGGTTGAGGTGCTTCTGGATCATCCGCACACTGCCGAGCAACTGGCTCAGGCCCTCGAGCGCGTAATACTCGCACTGGATCGGGATCATGACTTCAGCGGCCGCGGTGAAGGCGTTGATCGTGAGCAGTCCGAGGGAAGGAGGGCAGTCGATGATCACGAAGTCGAGACGCTCTTCGAGGCCGTTGAGGTATTCCTCGAGGGCGGTCTTCAGGCGATGCTCCCGGGCCACCTGCGACACGAGTTCGATCTCGGCGCCGGCGAGGTGGATGGTGCTGGGCGCGCAGAACAGGTTCGGCGACTCCGGGCTGGTCTGCACGATGTCTGCGAGCGGGAAGTCGTCGATCAGCACGTCGTAGATGCTCGGGACGTCCGCGGTGTGCGGCACTCCCAGCGCGGTCGACGCGTTGCCCTGCGGGTCCAGATCGATGACCAGCACCCGTGCGCCGACCGATGCCAGCGCTGCCGCGACGTTGACAGCAGTGGTCGTCTTGCCGACGCCACCCTTCTGGTTGGACACCGTCACGATGCGGGTCTTGCCACTCAGGGTGACCTGCGTGTTCTCCAGCGCCCGGCGGCGGGCGCTCAGGTCCATCAGTTCTCGTGCCAGCGGTGAATCGTCGACGGAGAAGGATGCCGTTCCGGCTGCATCCCCGGGTTGTTTCACGTGAAACATCCTTCCGTATTCACTCGACGAGCCACGTGTTCAACCCTACGCGACCCCACCCCCACAGCCCGCCGAACACCCCGCCCAGTCCCCCATACCGGTGGTTGAGTAGGCGTCTCCGGCACCCCCGCTGGCTGAGGAGGCACCTAAGGCCCCCCCCCCCCCGCTGGTTGAGTAGGCGCCGAAGGCGCCGTATCGAAACCCCGCTCGCGCGTTTCACGTGAAACACCGAGATGTCGCGTGCACGCGCAGCGACGCCGGCCGGTCTCGATACGCCCGCTGCGCGGGCTACTCGACCACCAGCAAGAGTCCGTCCCCTCTCCCCCGCCGCTGGTTGAGTAGGCGCCGAAGGTGACGTATCGAAACCCCACCGCCGTTTCACGTGAAACACCGGTGGCCTCCAAGCGCGGACGGTCCGCAGGTCTCGATACGCCCGCTGGGCGGGCTACTCGACCACCGGCAAGAGTCCGTTCCCTCTCCCCCGCCGTTGGTTGAGTAGGCGCCGAAGGCGCCGTATCGAAACCCCACTGCGGTTTCACGTGAAACACAGCTACAGGGCCCGTGTCAGCAGTGGAGTGTGGGTCTCGATACGGCCGCTGGGCGGGCTACTCGACCACCGGCAAGGGTCCGTGCCTTCTCCCCCGCCGGTGGTTGAGTAGGCGCCGAAGGCGACGTATCGAAACCCCACCGCGGTTTCACGTGAAACACCGTGGGCCCAAGCGCGGACAGTCCGCAGGTCTCGATACGCCCGCTGGGCGGGCTACTCGACCACCGGCAAGAGTCCGTCCCCTCTCCCCCGCCGCTGGTTGAGTAGGCGCCGAAGACGACGTATCGAAACCCCACCGCCGTTTGACCTGAGACACCGTGGGCCCCAAGCGCGGACACTCCGCCGGTCTCGATACGCCCGCTGCGCGGGCTACTCGACCACCGGCACGGGTCCGTCCCCTCACCCCGCCATTGATTGAGTAGGCGCTGTAGCCGCCGTATCGCCCTCCCCGCCCGCATACATACCGCACACCGTTTCACGTGAAACATGCACTCTGTGAGCAGGCGTCCACAGTCGATCAGCCGCGGCGCCACACTTTTCGGCTCAACGCTGGCAGATACTCGGTGGCTCCCGTGATCAATGCGATTCTCTTGGCGCGGCCCCAGCCCTGCAACTGCTTTTCTCTTGCGAATGCGTCAGCGATCCGCTCATACTCCTCGTAGTAGACGAGCACGACCGGCAATCGCGGTCTCGTGTAGTTCGAGCCCTCACCGTAGTTGTGCTCCTCGACACGCGGAAGCAGATGCCGGGTGCTTCCGACGTAGAAGGAGCCATCGGCGCACTCCAGTACGTATGTGTACCCCATGCGGACACACTGGCCGATGGATCGGTCAGAGCGGCAAAGCGGAACCCCGAACGGGGCACAGAATGGCGGTCTACACCGCTGTGCAGGACTCGATCACGCCGGAAGCACGGCGCCGTGTTTCACGTGAAACCTTGACTGGGCGCGGTCACGACATATCGCGTCCAACGCCATTAGGAAAACGTAGGCGCAGCCGTCCGAAGTCCAGATCGCACGCACCGCGCGCGGTCAATCGTTCGCCTCAGCAGCCGGCAGGTTTCACGTGAAACATCACGGCCCAGTCACCTCGAAGTCTTGGCGCCGACCCGCTCCGGCAGTGCACAGGGTCGAGTATCGGTCGATTAGGTAGGTGATCGGGCGTGAAATTTGCTCATCGGGGGAGCATAGAGCGCGATCTGACGGTATTGCCGCCGGCCAAGCGGCTCAGCGCGCTGCTCTCAACGGCTCTGAGAGAACCGAAAGTGGCCAAATGTGAGCGACCCAGCCACCTACCGCCACCCCAACCGGCGCGGCAATCGCGACAACCCTGGACTCCAGCCGCGAAGTCCAGAGCGCGTGCGTGCGCGGAAAGTTCCGTCTAGGCGCGTTTCACCTGAAACGCGCCGGGCTCGATACCGCGCTTCGCGCCGCAGACGTGAGGGCCGCTCGCGCGTGCAGGTTTCGAAACACCGCGGTCTACTCGACGAACGGGTTCGCGGGGGGTTTCACGTGAAACGGGCTGTTGCGCCGAGACGTGACCATGTGCGCAAGTGAGGCACGCGAGTCTCGATACGCCCGCCTCGCGGGCTACTCGACCAGCGGGGGTGCGGTACCGGGACAGTCGGGCCACGGGGTATGTTTCACGTGAAACGGGTGGTACGCCACGATCTGAGGGCCGCTCGCGGCTCGCGGGTCTCGATTTCGCCCGCCTCGCGGGCTACTCGACCAGCGGAGGCCGCGCGTTCCACCTCGATGGTGTTTCACGTGACACGGGGGGTCTCGATACGCCCGCTTTGCGGGCTACTCGACCAGCGGGGTGCGGTACCGGGACAGTCGGGCCACGGGGTATGTTTCACGTGAAACGGGGCGGTACGCCACGATCTGAGGGCCGCTCGCGGCATGGGGTCTCGATAACGCCCACTTCGCGGGCTACTCGACCACCGGGGCTGCGGGGGCAGTGGGGTCAGCGGACGGTGGCTCGAATGACCCGCGTGGGCTCTTCGATGAGGCCTTCGCCGATCGGTTCCACGCGCACGTCAGACAGGCGGTACTTGCGAATCACCTTTTCTGCGGCGGCGATCTCGTTCGCGGCGTTGGCGCCCTTCAGCAAAATCAACTCACCGCCGTCGCGCACCAGGGGAGCGGTCAACGGCACCAGGGTGCGCAGCGCACTGACGGCCCGAGCCGTCACGGCATCCAGCACCGGACCGCGGTTCCAGTCCTCCGCGCGTCCTCGCAGCACCTCGACATTGTCCAGGCCAAGGGCGCGCACCTGCTCGTTCAGCCACACGACACGACGTTCCATCGGTTCGATGAGCACCCACTCGACATCGGGGCGCGCAATGGCCAGCACCAACCCAGGCAGACCCGCACCGGAGCCGACGTCGCCGACGCGACCCGAAAACAGTGGCGCAGCAACCGCGCTGTTCAGGATGTGTCGGCTCCACAGGCGGGGCAATTCGAGCGGGCCGATCAGCCCGCGCTCCTCACCGTGCTGGGCAAGAGCTGCCGTGAACGCGCGTGCCGGCTCGATGCGATCGCCGAAGATCTCAGCGGCGACGGCGGGTTCTGCTTCGAGAGTGCTCACTGTTTCACGTGAAACGTCACGGGCGGCTGATGACCGTGTGGCGGTCAGCGCCCTCGCCGTACGACTCCGAGACGAAGCCACGCGCCGAGACCACGTCGTGCACGAGCTTGCGCTCGTAGCTCGACATCGCCGGCAACGATGCCTGGGAGGCACCCTCGTCCAGTCGGGAAATAGCCCGGTCAACGAGCAATTCCAGCTCCCGCTGACGGATGTCCCGCGACCCGCCGATGTCCAGGATCAGCCGCGAGAATCGACCGGTGCGGTTCTGCACCGCCAGGCGCGTCAGCTCCTGCAGTGCCTGAACGGTGTCCGGGTGGCTCAGGCGTGACAACGATCCGGAGTCATCGGCCTCGACCGACACGTAGGCGCGACCGCCGCGCACATCCAGGCCGAGGTCACCGTCGACGTCGGCGATGTCCAGCAGCACCTCGAGGTAGTCGGCGGCGATGTCGCCTTCCTGCTCGAGCTGCTCGACCGTGACTTCGGGAGTTTCAGGAGTGAGAGTCATGTCAGTTCCCTTCGCGGTCGATCAGGACGTCGGCTTAGGCGGGTTCAGGCCCGGCCGGTTACCGGACTCCCCGCCCTTGGGCGGCTGCTTCTTCTTGGCACGCTGCTTGCCCATCGGCTGCTGGCGCTTCGGGGCGGCCTCGCGGGCGCGCTCTGCCTCCTCGAGCAGACGCTGCTGCTCGGCGAGGTACTTCTCCATGGGGATCACGCGACCCTTGGCATCCAGCGCCTTGCCCTTGCGCGCCAGGCGCTCTTCGCGCTCCTTGGCCGCTTCAGACCCGGGGGTCGGCAGGTTGCGGATGACGATGAACTGCTGACCCATCGTCCACAGGTTCGACACGAACCAGTAGATGACGACACCCAGGGGGAAGAAGACACCCGAGAAGATGAATGCCAGCGGCAGCACGTACAGCATGACCTTCTGCATCGTGTATGCCTGGCCGGTCTTGGCCTCGGGCGACAGGTTCTTCGAGATGATCTGCAGCTGCGTGATGAACTGCGACGCGATCATGAGGACCACGAGGACGATCAAGATCGCAACCGTCGCCGTCTGCCCTGTATTGATCGCCTCGATCATGTTCACGTGGAGCGGAGCGACGTCGAACAGCTTCGCTTCGTAGAACTCTTTCGTGAGCTCGGCATTGAGCAGGCCGACACCGCCCACACCCCACTCGGCGTGGCGCTTCACGTCGCTGAGCGTGTAGAACATGCCCAGCAGAATCGGCATCTGCACCAGGAGCGGCAGACAGCTGGAGACCGGCGTCGTGCCGTGCTTCTTGTAGAGCGCCATCGTCTCGCGACTCATGGCCTCGCGAGAGAGCTGATCCTTCTTATTGCGGTACTTCTCCTGAACTTTTCGCAGTTCAGGAGCGATTTCCATCATCTTGCGCTGGCTCTTGATCTGCCGCACGAAGAGCGGGATCAGCGCCGAGCGCACCACGATGACCAGGCCGATGATCGCGAGCACCCAGGTGAGGCCGGCGGCGGTCGGCAGACCGAGAGATGTGAAGACCCAGTGCCAGAAGACGAGGATCATCTCGACGAGCCACTTGAACGGCCACATCAGGGTCGCGAACAGGTCGAACCCTGTACCCGGCGGCGGAGTCGTGGGCGACGGAACCACCGGCACCGGTGTCGCAGCGAAGAGATCCAGCACGGATCAGTCCTTTCGGGAGGAGGGCACGACGAATCCGTGCCGAGTCAGCTCGTGGCGAAAGTGAGGGTGCGACGGAACGTCGTCAATCCCACCTGCGGCCCAAGGGTGACAGCGGCCCAGGCGCGCCGCCGCCAAGATGATCCCCTTGGCCAGGCCATGCTGCTGCACGGCACCGACGGCATAAGCCGAACACGAGGGGTAGTACTTGCACACGTCGCCGTAGACGTGGGAGATCGTGGCGCGATACCCGTGCAACAACGCCAGGCCCGCATTGCGGGGGAGAAGCGGGATGCTGCGCCACGGCGCCGTGGTATCCAGGGTTCCTTCACCAACAGATGCCGTGGGAAGCGTCGCGCTACTCATGTCACAACCCGCTTGGCAAGACAGCGACGAACCTCGCTGCGTAGCTCCGCATAGGGAGCGTTCGCTGCACTGGGCAGGGCGCGGATCACCACGTCGCCGGCGGGGGCGGCGTCGACAAGCACCTCTGCGCAGACGGCTTTGAGCCGCCGGCGCACAGTGTTGCGCACGACGGCACCGCCGACCTGCTTGCTCACAATGAAACCGAACCGCGGTGAAGCATCACCGGCAACGGGCGCGACGTAGGTGACGGTGTGGGTTCCCCCACAACGCCGACCACCGCGGACCACCGCACGGTATTCGATGCCGCGTGTGAGGCGGTTCGGCCTCGAGAGCACCGCTCGGGTCAGGCCGAGAGCTCGGTGCGCCCCTTGGCGCGACGAGCCGAGAGGATGGCGCGGCCGGCGCGGGTGTGCATGCGGGCACGGAACCCGTGCTTCTTGGCGCGGCGACGGTTGTTGGGCTGGAAAGTGCGCTTGCTCATGAGGATCACTCCGGATCGGCGGTCACCGGAAAGCTGAGACCGGGGACGCGGGTACAGGGGACTGCCCGAGTGGGCATAAGTCAACCGATTAAGGATACGTCGCGCCGCCTCTGAACTCAAACCGAGCGGTGGAGCGCACACTTTATCCACCGACGGGGGGCGATCCTCGCAATGACACGCGACCGCGCCCTACAGTGGATTTGGTGG